>JBKQNY010000136.1:0-56962 GCA_052145775.1 Acidimicrobiales bacterium | reverse complement strand
CTCCCAACCCTGTAGGGCCGTGTTGTCGCCGAGGTAGGAAGGCTCGTACCGCTTCATGGCCGACAGGTACGCCGTCAGCCCGGGATAGGTCCCGGGGAACTTCACGTTCGCCTGCAGGGGCACGTTGGTGACCCTGAAATACACGCCCTGGATGAGCTTGGAGTCCTTGTTGACAACCGACTGGCTGACGACTGTCTGCCAGAGCTGCTTCACGTGCAGTCCGTACAGCTTGATGTCCCGCGAAAGGGCGATGTTGCCGTTCACTGTCAGGCAACTCAGGATCAGGCCGGATCCCGAATCTCGGATGCGCTGCACGTCGGGCACGAGATTGGGGTTGAGCGGTGTGAGCTCGAGGTCGGTGTAGCTGATCGTGAACCCGGCCTTCTTGAGGGCTGTCACGTCGGCCTTGCAGGCGTCCGAGGAACTCGAGACCCCGTAGGCGAGGGCAGCCAGGGACTTCACCTTGAGCGTCTTCGCCAGGTAGGCGATCGAGGGGGCGGTCGACGCGTAGTTCTCCACCGATCCTCCGGCGGCGTAGAGGTTCGGCGACGTTGTCCAGTCGCCGGTCACGTTGAACCCGTAGGTCGGCGTGCAGGTCGAGGCGAAGTACGTCGGGGTGAACCAGTAAGAGGAGACGAGGACGGCGAAGGCGTCGTCCTGGTCGATGGCGACGTGCGTCTCGCTCTCGAAGCGGGTCCCTGTACCGACGTCGTTCAGGCTGTGAGCCAGCACGATCTTGCGTCCGTTGACACCGCCGTGGGCGTCGACTGTGTCGAAGTAGGCCTCTGCGCCGGGCACGAGCGCCGCGAAGTCAGCCGAGAGTGGCCCGGTGAGGGTGGAGACGGCGGCCACATTGATCTGCTTGGACGTCACCCCAGGGGCGCCTGTGCCAAGCCCGGGCGCGCACTGAAGCGACGAGGTCGGGGAGGACGGGCCCTTGGTGGTCGCTCCGGCGGCGACGGTCATTGAGCCGACGGCCATCGAGAACACCGCCACTGCCGAGATCACGGTCAAAAGGACACTTCGGCCGCCTGGTATTGACATCGTGCCTCCCTGTCTCACCGACTGGCGTAGCACCCGGCCACCCATTTGTGAAGGGCCTCCCGTACCTCATTGCGTGCCCGCTTCCCAGGAGTCATTTATCCTGGCGACGTGCCTGCTCCCGAAACTGACGTCGAGCGGGTCCGTCGGTACTGCGACACCGAAAACCGCCTCGGTCACACCGACCAGTTGCGCATCGAGTTCGAGCTGGACAACAACACCGTCACGCTCTTCGAACACCGCGCCCCGTGGGACGGGCGCTCGGAGGAATGGATGCGGGAGGACTTCGCTCGTCTCCGCTGGAGCCCCTCGAACGGTAACTGGACCCTCTACTGGCTGGACCGCAACTTCAAGTGGCACAAGTACTCGAGGATTGGGCCGGGCTCGATGCAAGCAGCCCTTCGTGAGGTTGACCTGGATCCCACCTACGTCTTCAAGGGCTAACGAAAAGCACCTTCTTTTCCGAAGAATCATGCTAGAGGGCGAGGGAACGTCGTTCGCACCGAACCTCAGCTACATGAGCTGATGCCGAGGGCCAACTGCGACCTCGAGATCGCCAGGGGGACTGCTGAGGGTCCCGTATGCCAGGCTCTCTTCGTCGAGGCCGCCGCTTGGAGAAATTCCCGTGAGCACACGCCGAACCTATTCGGGTCGTATATCGATCCGCCGACGGGTGAGCCCGATCGACCTGTTGATCGGGTTGGCGGTCGTCGCTTTCTTCTACGTGATCGCCCGGCTCAGCGAGTCGCTGAGCGTCAACATCACTCCGGGGACCTCGACGGCATTGCCCACCGGCGTCAGTCACATTCCCTACTACGCTGCTTGCTCGCTGCTGCGGATGTTCATCGCCCTCGGGTTGTCGACGTTGTTTACCTTCGTCTACGCCACCGCGGCGGCCCGCCTCCGAAGGGCCGAGATGATCCTCATCCCGACGCTGGACATTCTCCAGTCGGTGCCCATTCTGGGCTTCCTCACCTTCACCACCGTCTTCTTCTTCCATCTCTTCGGCAGCGTGGTCGGACTCGAAGCGGCGTGCATCTTCGCCGTCTTCACCTCACAGGCCTGGAACATGACCTTCAGCTTCTACCACTCGCTCATCACCCAGCCCACCGATCTCGACCAGGCAGCCCGCATGTACCGCCTGACCAAGTGGCAGCGGTTCTGGAAGCTTGACGTACCGAGCTCAATGATCGGCTTGGTGTGGAACGCCATGATGTCGATGGGAGGGGGCTGGTTCTTCCTGACCGCCGCTGAAGCCATCACGGTGAGCGGGCACGAATACGTCTTGCCCGGGATGGGGAGCTATATCGGCGTGGCGATCGCCGAAGGATCACTCAGCAAGGTGGGGATCGCCGTTGCGGTGATGATCGTCTTGGTAGTCGGCGTGAACTTCGTGTTCTTCCGACCGTTGGTTGCCTGGGCGGAGAAATTCCGGATGGAAGAGTCCGAGGCGGTCGACAAACCCAAGAGCATCGTGCTCAACCTCCTCCGTCGCTCGCACATGAGCCACTACCTGACCATCCTCACGCGCCCGATAGGCCGGCTGCTCGACCGGATCACCCGCCCGTTCGGTCTCGCCGAGCATCCTCTGGCGCCCGACCGCCGCCGCCAGCAGACGGGGGACATCGTGTTCTGGGTGGTCATCGGA
This sequence comes from Acidimicrobiales bacterium, assembly GCA_052145775.1. GTDB lineage: Bacteria > Actinomycetota > Acidimicrobiia > Acidimicrobiales > RAAP-2 > CAVYPR01. The sequence continues at coordinate 54,273 of JBKQNY010000136.1, read as the reverse complement.
ACGCTGATCCTGGTCGGAGCCGGCGTCGGGTTGGTGTACATCCGCCGTGTGGTCGGATTCGGGGTGTTTCCCGAGGCCATCGGGCTGGGGGCCATCACCTTCGTCAGGGTGGCGGTGGTCGTGGTGGTCTCGACGGTCATCTGGGTCCCGGTCGGTGTGGTGATCGGGATGAATCCCCGGCTCACCCGCTTCGCCCAGCCGGTCGTCCAGATACTGGCCAGCTTCCCGTCCAACCTGCTGTTCCCGTTCTTCGTCATCGCCTTCATCGCCATCCACCTGTCGCTCGACATCGGTGCCGTCGTGCTCATGGCCATCGGAGCCCAGTGGTACATCCTGTTCAACGCCATTGCCGGGGCCATCGGCATCCCCAACGACCTTCGGGAGATGTCCACCTCTTTCGGGCTCAACCGGCGGCAGCGGTGGAGGACACTGATCCTCCCGGCCATCTTCCCTGCCTACGTCACCGGAGGGATCACCGCGGCCGGAGGCGCCTGGAACGCCGCGATCGTGGCCGAGGTGGTGATCTGGGGGTCGCACCATCTCACAGCCCGTGGCCTCGGCGCCTACATCACCCATGCGTCGGCCTCGGCCGCCCCCAGCCACTTCGGTAAGGTGCTGGTCGGCGTCATCGTGATGAGCCTGTTCGTCGTGCTGGTCAACCGGCTCTTCTGGCGGCGCCTCTACCGAATGGCCGAGTCCCACTTCTCGCTCTAACTCGCTTCCATCGACGAACTGACGACGCTCATGGCCCAACTCAATGCGACGCTCCCCGAGGTCGAGCCCGGCGGCACGATTCTCGCCGTGTCGGGCGTGTCCAAGTCGTTCAGCTCTCCGGACGGCAGCCCGCTTCCCGTGCTCGACAACATCAACCTCGAGCTCCGCCGAGGCGAGATCGTCGCGCTGCTGGGCAAGTCCGGCAGCGGGAAGAGCACGTTGCTCCGGTGCATCGCCGGCCTGATCGCACCGACCTCCGGCGAGATCACCTACCGGGGGTCCCCGGTCACCGGGGCCAACCCGGGCGTGTCGATGGTCTTCCAGAGCTTTGCCCTCCTGCCGTGGTTGACGGTGCTCCAGAACGTCGAGATCGGCCTCGAGGCAAAAGGTGTGTCCCACGAAGAAAGGCGCAGGCGCGCCCTGCAGGCCATCGACCGCATCGGCCTCGACGGCTTTGAGTCGGCCTACCCCAAGGAGCTTTCCGGGGGGATGCGCCAGCGGGTCGGGTTCGCCCGGGCACTCGTGGTCGAGCCGGACGCTCTCTTGATGGACGAGCCCTTCTCCGCCCTCGATGTACTCACCGCCGAGAATCTGCGCAGCGAACTCCTGAGGCTGTGGCAGGAACCGGACTTTCCCACCCGGTCCATGTTGATCGTCACCCACAACATTGACGAAGCGGTGTTCCTGGCCGACCGGATCTTTGTGTTGGGGACCAACCCGGGCCGCATCCGGACCGAAATCGAGTGTGGCCTGCCACGCCCACGACACCACCACGACGAGGCGTGCCAGGCGCTCGTCGATCGGATCTACAGCATCATGACTGCCGGCGACCAGAGGGTCCCGTCCCACGTGTGGAACGAGGCGACGCGAGCCGACGCCTCGCCGACGGAGATGCCGATTCCCGCGGCCACCGTCGGCGGTATGGCCGGCCTGCTCGAGATCCTGGCTGCCGTCGGCGGTCGCGACGACCTCCCGATGCTGGCCAAGCGCCTGTCGTTCGACGTCGAGGACCTCCTGCCCCTGGTCGACGCCGCGGATCTGCTCGGTCTGGCCAAGGTGGACGGTGCCGATATCGAGCTCACCGCCGACGGCCGTAGCTTCGTCGATGCTGACATCGACACCTCGAAGGCGATCTTTGCCAGGCAGGCAAAGTCCAATGCGCCCTTGGTCCGGGCGATCTGCAAAAGCCTCGATGCCACCAATGACGGAACCCTCGGTGCAGGGTTCTTCTTGAACCTGCTCCGTCGCGGCTACACCGAGGAGGAGGCCCAGGAACAGCTGGACATCGCCATCGATTGGGGCCGCTACGGCGAGCTCTTCGAGTTTGACGCCAATTCCGGCCAGCTGAAGCAGGACCGCGCGTCCGTCGTGGCAGTGGGAAGCGGGGGACTACCGGACTCCTGATCACCGCGGACGAAGGGAGTGGAGCGGACGTCAGCTGGTCGCAGACGCTGGCTGCGAGCACACGGATGACGCGGGCGCTCCTTGCCGGCGCCCTTCCCACTTCGTTCGTCCTAAGCGAGGGTTGCTGCGGACTGACGTCACCGAGGCGCTGAACAGAGAGAGCCGCCGGACCTGACGAAACGGTGCCTGCGGTACTCTCCAGTCGTGTCCGTGCGCACGCTCCGGCCACTGAAGTCCCGAAATTTCGCCCTCCTGTGGTCCGCCGCCATGGTGTCGAGCATTGGATCCTGGATGCAGGCTGTGGCCCTCGGGATCTTCGTGACGGCCCGCACCCACGATCCGCTCTGGACCGGCCTCGTGGCCGCCGCCGCGTTCATTCCGGTCGGCCTTCTGTCGCCGGTCGGGGGAGCGTTGGCCGACAGGCTCGACAGGCGCCGGTGGCTGATGCTCACGACCGCTGCCGAAATGCTCATGGCGACGATCCTCACGGCACTGGCCGCGACGGGGAGGGCGACCCCCGTCACTGCGGTGATCATGGCGTTCCTCGGCGGCGCAGCCGGGGCCATCGGGTTCCCCTCCTACCAGGCGATGCTGCCCGACCTCGTGGAGCGTCGCGAGGACATCCTCGCCGCCGTGTCACTCTCGTCAGCCCAGTACAACCTGGGGCGGGTGATTGGCCCGGCGTTCGCTGGAGTGGTCCTGGCGTTGGGCTCCTATCAACTGGCCTTTGCCTGCAACGCACTTTCCTTCGCTGCCGTGTTGGTCGCACTGGCCTTCGTTCGGCTCCCCGCCCACAAGCCGGCGATCGATCGTCCGCACGTCGTGCGACGCATCGCAGATGGTGCCCGCGTGGCTGCCAGGGAGCCGGGTTGCCGCGCCGCGATCGTCTTGATCGGCGTCGTCGCGCTCCTGGGCTCACCCTTCATCGCCCTGGTGCCGGCGATGGCGATCGACGCACTGCACATGGGATCGGGCCACCGGGGCAGTTATGGCACGGCCGTCCTGGTGACGGCTCAGGGGGTGGGCGCAGTGCTTGGCGCAGTCCTCCTTCCTGCCTTTGCCCTCCGCTACGGCCGGAAGAGACAGCTGGTCGCGGTCATCTTCATCCTCCCGCTGCTGCTGGTCACCTACGCGGTGGCTCCATCCCTGTGGTGGTCCGCTGCCGCGCTGTTGCTGGTCGGTGCCTGCTATATCGGCGTGCTGTCGGGGCTGAACACCGTCGTCCAACTGCGCGCCCCGACGACGGCTCGGGGTCGGGTGTTGAGCTTCTACATGCTGTCGCTCGGTGTCCTGTATCCCATCGGTGCGGTGATCCAAGGCGCGATCGGCACGCACACCGGAGTGCGGGAAGTCACCGCGGCCGGCGGCGTCGTCCTCTTGCTGGTGATGGCGCTGACGCGCGTCCTGCGTCCTGGTGTCTTCAAGTCGCTGGGCGATCGGACCAGTCCGTCACCCGTCACACCGGTGCAGCCGACTTCATCTGAAGAGCAGGTGGCGACGGTTCCGTAGGCGTCGGCGCAGGCCCGGACTGTGGATCCGGGGCGTGCTGAGAGGATGCAAGGGCTGTGCCAGTGGCATTCGTCCCAAGGGTCCACGGCAGGTTTCTCGGTGATCGCTGCTCTCGGGGCGTAGCCTTCGATTCGGTCGTCTTTGGGGGTGGCTATGCCGGTCAGTCGGCGAGTGGTATCGATCTGGGCGGCGCTTTCCGTGCTCTTTAGCGGGGTCGGAGCGATAGCGACTATCACACGATCCCCGGTTGCGTCGGCTGCTCAGAAGAGCACCGGCGCTCCGCAGATCATCATCGATACCGATCTGTCGCTGTGGTGGGACGATGCCACCGCCATCGGGATGGCCAACGTGCTCGAGCAAAGGGGCAAGGTCCACGTCCTCGCCATCATGTCCGACATCCCCAACCCGGAGGCCGTGGCGGCCATCGACGCCATCGACACCTTCTACGGCCACCCCTCAATCCCGCTCGGTGCGCTCGCGGACTCCGAGATCAATACCGCACCGCATGGCTACTCGAACAAACTGGCGGACTCGCTGCCCCACAAGGTCCATTCGAGTCGGGACGTGCCTGACGCGGTGCCGCTCTATAGGCGCATCCTGGCCGAGCAGCCCGACCACAGCGTCACCATTGTGGCCATTGGTTCGTACGCCAATCTGGCCGGTCTCTTGATGTCGAAGCCGGGTGATGGCAGCGCGCTCGATGGGCGAGGCCTCATCGCCGCCAAGGTGAAGAAGACGGTGATCGAGGACGGCTTCTTCCCCAACACCGACTTCCCTGCCTTGACGAACCAGAGGCTGGATCTCGCGGCTGCCGCCGAGGTGGTGAGCGGCGATTGGCCCACCCCGATCGCCTGGGTCGACGGCACGACCGGTGTGGCCACCAAGGTAGGCGGGGCGCTGTGCGGCTCTGCGTCGCCGAAGAATCCAATGCGCATCGTCTACGAGGCCAAGTTCGGCTGCGGGCCACCCGGAGACGGCGACTGGGACGGACCCTCCCTCCTCTATGCCGTGCAAGGTCCCGGCGATCTCTTCACCGATCTGGGCCAGGGTGGTTCGGCTTACGTCAACTCCGAGGGCGGCTTGTCATGGCGCACCGACCCCGGTCGCCCGAGCGATGTCTACGTGCACGTCGCCGATCAGAGCGCGTTGAACCAGGAGATCAACAGCTTGCTCGGCGCCAGGTAGCGGAGTGCGGTACACACCGGACATCTAGTACCAAGAGTGCACTTGCGACGTGGACACAGCGCGGGCGTCCTTCGACGGCATTGCTCTGGGCGCCCCCTCGCCCCCCTTCCGTCTGGAGTTGGGAAGAGGGCCGGTCGTCTCAGCCCTTGAACCCAGCGGTGCTGCGGAAGAAGCTCCCACTCCCCCCGCCGGGGAATGAAGTGAACCCGCCCGGGCCGAACCGGCTGACGAATGTGTTGGTGCTCGAGGTCGGAATGGCCTCTGTGAGATCGGCCAGCACCACCACCGCGCCCGATCTGAGGCCCGAGGTGATCTGGCTGTAGACACCGCCCACCACGCCCACCCGGACCGTCTTGCGGACTTCTTGCCCCGATTGCAGGACCAGCACGTAGGACGTGCCGGCGCTGACGGTGTGTACGGCGGAGGTGGGAACCGCCAGGGCGTCGTGGACCTGGCTGAGGACGACCTCGATCTGCGCAGTGGAGCCTGCGAAGATCCCATGCGAACCAGCGGGGAGGGCAACGACGAGAGGGTACGTGTCACCACTGGATCCGCTGGTGTCCACCGGGCCGACGCGGGTCACCACACCAGTGAGCGTCTCTGACTGCCCGTCGACGTTCACGGCGGCCGCGTCACCCACCTTTACCTTGGTCACCTGTCCGGTCGAGAGCGATGCCGTCGCCTCGTAGCTGTCGTGGTCGATGACCGTGATGACGTCGGAGGTCGACCCTGCGGTGACGGACTGCCCAGCAGTGATGCCGACGGCGACAACGCTGCCGGTGATCGGGCTCGTGAGCTGGGTGTTGGAAAGCGACTGCTGCGCGTCGATGAGTGATGCCTGGTCGGTGTCTATGTCCGCCTGGTCGGTGGCGAGCTGTGCGGCGCTGTCGGTGGCTGCAGATGCGCCGGAGCCGCTACCTGAGCTCGAGGCGTGGCTGCTCGACGGGCTCGAGGATCCGGACGGTTGGCTCGTGGTCGTGGTTGCGGACGACGCCTCCGAAGCGAGGAGCTTGGCCAGTGAGCTCTCAGCGCCTCCGACCGCCTTCTGGTCGGCTGCCACCTGCTGCTGGTCGGCGAGCGCCTGGCTGAGCGCGGTGGTGCACGCGGTCGAGCCGCCGGCGGTTGTGGTGGGCGTTGTCGTCGACCTTGTCTTGGACTTTGTCTTGGGTGGTGTCGCGGGCTTTGTTGAGGTGGTCTCGGCTGTCGAGGACGTGCTCGTCGTGCCGCCTGTGGTCGAGTGACCCGATGTCACCTCGGGGTTGGAGTGCGACCCGCCACACACCTTCTGGGCGGCCGAAAGATCTGCTGCCGCAGTCTGCTCGTCGGAGTCGGCGGTCTGTTGGGCGCCCACGACCGCCTGCTGCGCAGACTGCAGTGTGGTCGCTCCCCCCGCGCCCGATCCTCCTCCGGCGGACGGACCACCCTTCCCTCCGGTGGCCGATCCGCTGCCCGTCGCCGCGCTCGATGTCGATCCTGTAGAAGCCGTCGTGGTGGAGGTGGTCGTGGCCGATATCGAAGAAGTCGACGCGGTACCGCTCGTGGCTGTCGATGAGCTGGGGTCGGCGGCGGACGCTTGTGCGGATTCATCAGAGGTGAGCGTGGCGTCGGCGGAATCGAGCTTCGATTGGGCGGTCGCCACCTGGCGTTGGAGCACTGTCGGGGTCAGCGAAGCCAGCGTCTGTCCTGCGGTTACGGCCTGGCCCAGGCCGACGTCGACGCTGGCCACCGTGCCTGACACCTGGAAGGCGACTGTCGACTGGTCGACCGGCTCAGCCGTACCACTCACTCCGAGAAGGCTTCGCACCGACGCGGTCGTGGCGATCGCCGTTCGGTAGCCGCCGGATCCCGAGGCTCCGGTGGCCCAGATCGAGATGCCGACGACTGCGGCAATGACAACCAGCGCACCGAAGCCGAGCACCCATCGACGGACGGACCACCCTTGGCGCTCAGCCACTGGCCGATCCCCCGGCGGCGGCGCCGCCGAAGCCGAACCCGACGGTGCAGCTCTGACCGCCCGTGGAGGTGATGGCGACGGTCGACGCAGAGACGCTGCCGTTGGTGCTGCTGGTGCCGGTGGCGGCCACGCAGTCACCCACGGCCAGGCTCGACGCGGCCGCCGGCTGGGTCTCGGTGTAGGTCGTCGACGAGGCCAGCTTCACGTGCACGGTCGTCGCCTTCGGTGCGGTGGGGTCGCTCTTGGCGTTCTTGGACTTGCCCGACGAACCGGTGGTCTTCGCCTGAGCGGCCGCTTTGGCCGTCTCCTTGCCGAAGGCGGCTGACGAGATGCCGGAGAGGGTGAGGGTGGTCGATGCCACCATGGTGACCTTGCCGCTGGCAAACCCGGTATCTCCGGCTCCGGGGAAGGCGCGTCGGTACCCGCCGGCCTGAGCTGTCGCCCGGTGCGGGAAGTTGCCGCCAGTCGAGCCCGAGGGCGGACGGAACGATCCGCCACCGGCTCCGCCGGTCCCCCGGAAGGAGCCCGGGCCACCGGTAGGGGTGCAGCCGCTCGACGACCCTGCCTGCCTGATGGCCACCGTCTTGGCGGTGATCGTGCCCTTGGAGGAGGTCCCGGTCACGGTCACGCAGTCACCGGCAGTGATCGAGGATACCGAGACGGTGGCGTTCTGGGTGAAGGTGGTCGACGATGTCCAGTCAACGGTCGTCTGCCCTGTCGATGCGTTCTGGACCTCCATCGATGTGCCTGAGATGGCGGCGACCGAGCCGAAGGCCCCTGGACCGGGGCCGAACCGGCGGCCCGATGTCGAGTTCTGCGGGGCCGCGCCGGCCGTACCGCCGGCAGTCAGGCTTGCCACCACCATGGCGGCGAGCGCGACCCATGGTGGTGGCCGGCGGAACGGGTGGGTCAGCTGGTGCATCCTTCGGTGGCACTGCGTACCGGGCATCATCTGCTCCTTTTCGTACCTGACGTGACTCGAGGGTTATTCATTGCGGAGTGCATCGATCGGTGCCAATCGGGCCGCCCGGCTGGCCGGGTAGACGCCGAAGACGAGGCCGATGGTGATGGCGACGGCGAGCGCCCCCGCGGTCGCCGGGACCGAAAGGGTGATCGGATCTCCGATCGCGCTGGGGAGGAAGATCGCGCCGAGCGCTCCGATCAGAACTCCGAGGGCGCCGCCAGTTAGGCCGAGGATGGAAGCCTCAAGGAGGAACTGGCGCCGGATCAGTCTGGGGGTTGCGCCGAGTGCCTTGCGGAGCCCGATCTCGCGGATGCGCTCGGTCACCGAGACCAGCATGATGTTCATCACCCCGATCCCGCCGACCAGCAGCGATATGGCGGCAATGCCGCCGAGCAGGATGGTCAGGGTCCGGTCGACCGAGGTGGCGGTTGAAACCAGCGACTGTTGGGAGGTGATGGTGAAGTCCGCGCCCGACGGCGTGCTGATCCCGTGCAGGGCCAGCAGCTCGCCGTCGGCCTCCTGGTAGGCGGCGGAAAGCACGCCGCCCGAGCGGGCCTCGACCAGGATCGAGCTGAGCGAGCTGCTGCCGAACAGGCGCTCCGTGGCCGTGCTGATCGGCACCACCACCTGATCGTCCTGGGACGTGGCCGACGATGTCGAAGACGAAGAGCCCACCGAGTTCAGCACCCCGATCACCGTCATGGGCACCCCGTCGACGTTCACCGTCTGGCCGACAGGGTCCTCGGCGCGAAAGAGCTCAGACGCCACTGTCGTCCCGAGCACGGCGACCGGCGTGTGGTCCGCAACGTCCTGGCGGTCGATGAAACGACCCTGGGTGACGATGCGGTTCCGCACTGTAACCCAGGACGGGGTGGACCCCACGACGGGGCTCGTCCAGGTGCTCGAGCCCGCGGTCAGGGTCTCGGTGAACTGCGCGATCGGCGCGACTGCCTTGATGTCGGGCGCCACGGTCTTGGACTCGAGTGCGGCCGCGTTCGACTCCGTGAGCGTCGACGCGGTTCCGAAACCGCCACGGATGCCGCTGCTCGACGTGCTGCTGCCCGGAGAGATGGTCAGCAGGTTCGTACCGAGTGAGTTGATCTCCGAGCTGACCTGGTTCTGCGCGCCCAACCCCAGGCCGACCGTGAGGATCACGGCGGCGATGCCGATCATGATCCCGACTGCGGTCAGCGCGGAGCGCAGCCGGTGCGTGCGCACCGATTCGAGACCGGTTCGTAGTGACTCGAGCCAGGTCATCGCGCGCCGACCGTCTCGCCTTCCGCCAGCAGACCGTCGCGGATGCGGACCGTGTGGTGGGCCAGGGCGGCCACGTCAGCCTCGTGGGTGATCAAAACAAGGGTCTTCCCGGCGTCGTGCAGCTCCCCCAGCAACCGGATCACGTCGTCGGCGGCGGCCGAGTCGAGGTTGCCCGTGGGTTCGTCCGCCAGGATCAGGTCGGGATCCGTCACCAGGGCTCGGGCGATCGCCACCCGCTGCTGCTGGCCACCGGAGAGCTCACCAGGACGATGGTGGACCCGGTCCGCCAGACCCACCCGGTCCAAGGAGGCGAGTGCGCGCTCTCGCCGCTCCGCCCGTGGGACGCCGGCATAGGAGAGCGGCAGTTCGACGTTGCGCAGCGCCGTCATCGAGGGGAGCAGGTTGAACTGCTGGAACACGAAGCCGATCCGCCGGTTCCGAACCGCGGCCAGCTCCGCTTCGTTCATGCCGCTGACGTCTTGGCCGGCCAGGTGGTAGACGCCGGTCGTTGGCCCGTCGAGACAGCCGAGGATGTGCATGAGCGTGGACTTTCCCGAGCCCGAGGGACCCATGACGGCCACGTACTCGCCGTCGTCGATGGTGAGGGTGATGCCCCGGAGCGCGGCAACGGCCAGGGTTCCGCTCCGGTAGACCTTGGTGACGTGGGCGAGTTCGATGACCGGCGCTCGGTCAGCCACCGGTCCCTCCTCCGGTGAATCCTCCAGCAGGCGTGAACTCTGCGCCGCCTGTACCGCCGCTCCGAACGAACGATCCACCGCCGGGGAACCCCCCCGAGGGCGCGCCTCTGCCACCGAAGATGTTGCGTGCGGTGCCGGTACCGCCCGGGGCGCCGGTGAAGGTCACCACCCGTTCGAGCACCTTCTGACCCGCGCTGAGCCCTTGGGTGATCTGGGTCTCGCCGTCCGAATTTGTCCCGACCGTGACCGGCTCGGAGACGTGCTGGCCTCCGCTCTTCACCAAAGTGACCGCAGCTTGACTGCTGGTATACGAGATGGCGGCGGTCGGGACCTCGATCACGTCGTTCAGCTGCTTCACCACGATCGAGACCTCGGCACTGGAGCCGGCGTAGATGCCGCTCGGGCTACCCGTCACGTCGATCGCCACCGGGAACGATGCGACGCTCGAGCTCCCCGAGGCGATCATCCCCACTGATGCGACGGTGCCGTAGACGGGGGTCGTCGAGCCTGTCGGGGTGATCACCGCCTGGTCACCCGCTGCCACCTCGCCAACCTCGGTGTCGTCGACGGTGGTGTTCACGACATAGCTCCCGGTCGAGATGACCACCACCTGGCCGGACGAGCCCGAAGCACCGGTTCCCGACGAGCTTGTGGAGCCGCCGGAGCCCCCGCTTCCGCCAGACGGGGCCGAGGAGCCCGATCCTCCGGACCCCGACACCTCCTGGCCGGTGGTCAGATCGACCGAGGCAACCGTCCCGGAGATCGTCGACGTGAGGTTGGCGTCTGCCAGGTCCTTCTGGGCTGTTGTCAGCTGGTCCCGGGCCGACGTGACCGATGCCTGGTCGGAGTCGATCTGGCTCGTGGAGGCCCCGTCGGCCTGATCGCTTGACAGCTTGGCCTGGGCGGCTGTCAGGGAGGCCTGCGCGGCCGACGCGTCAGCCTGGAGCGCTGTGGGGGCCACGCTGGCCAGGGTCTGGCCGGCGGTGACGGCCTGCCCGGCCGCGACATTTACGGCGACCACCTTCCCCGAAACGGCGAAATTGAGGTCAGCTTCCTGGGCCGGTGCGATGGTCCCGCTGGCCGCCACGGTCTGCTTCATCGCGCCGGTCGTGACCGACACGACGTCTGTGGTGACGTGAAAGCCGGCCGCAGGGGATCCGCTGGTTGCGAGCCACGCCCCGATGCCACCACCGGCCGCCAGCACGGCCACCGCGGCGGCAATGATCCACCACCGATGGCGGCGCAGGAAGCCCTTGGGCGGCGTTGATCCTGGGGAGGCGACCGGGACTTCCTGGGTCTGCTCTACTGGGGCCGCAGAGACGTCCACGGTCTGGGACGATGACATACGCGTAGTGAAGGGCTCCAAGCTGGCCGTACGCCAAAGATGAGCTGTGTGTTACCTGTGTATGCGGGCAACCCGCGAAACCGGCCTCACGGATGGCTCTGAAACGCCGTCGGACCTTAGCCCAGGGCGATTGGTCGTCGGTTTCGCCCTGACGAGCTTGAGGCCAGCGAGCGTGACATCGGTTCTTAGCGTGGATGGTTGACACTTCCTTGCGTCTCGCATGCCTATGCCCGGGACCCCGGTCCCGGTCGCACCGTCCACGCTGATCGCGGAACGCAATTCAACTCCGGGGCATTCATCGAGACGGTCCGCTCTTCGGGCTGATGCCTTCGCTCGTCGCGGTCGGTGACGGGCTCGCCGACGTCTTGAGGAAGCGTTCTGGTGAAGCGAGCGGCTCGAGTTGCTCTACCCAAGGCGGTGGCTGAGGAGTTGGAACCTTTCCACTCGATGTTTAGCTGCTGTGAGTTCACCTGCGACAGTCAGCACCGGGACACCCAACTCGATTACCGAACGCCAATGATGTTCTGGAGGTTCCCCTGAGGGTCCACCACGGCAAGGTTGGTCGCTGGAGGGTCACCCCTCTTCTTGTGATGACCGCCGAACAGTACGGCAGAGGTTCTCTCGTCGTATGCGTGCACGGAGCGCGGGCGACCGCTTGAGGCAACCCCGGCTGTTTTGCGAAGTGGCGTCAACCCATATGAGCAAAAGGGGCGGGGGAAACTCAAGCCCTGTGGCGGGTCAATGAGGCTGGCGCATGAAGGGCAGACCCGTCCAACGACATCCGATTACCGCCACCGAACGAAGCAGCATGGCGTTCTTCCCGAGCAGAGCCGATTTCAATCTCAGGCAAGATAGACCGGAAGAATGCCTACGTGCACCGCGGAGACGACTGCGTGACGTATCAAAAAAGGCGCTTGACCGATCGAGGTCGTCCTGTTGAAAGATCGACACCGGGTTAGTTGGGGAGCATCCGGACCTCAATGAATTGCCATCGGCCATTCTGTGAGGCGATCGATGGGAATCGGAACTCCGCACACCCGGTGCTGATACACGCCACCAATGAGGAGGGTGTCACCATGCACGAGGTCACGAAGCGACCGCTGACGACGCTGCGGCTTGCCATGGGTCTTTCATTGGCTGTCGGATTAACCGTCGTTCCCCTGACCGCTTTCGCGGCGTCCACGAGTGCGGCGACGACCACGTCTTCAACTACCCCCGGTACGGTGGCGAGCGCGCCCAAGGTCCACAGTCTTGTGGCAAGCCCCACGACGGCCGATGCCCCTGACGGCCTCTTCCCGTTCACCACCGTGGCCGGAAAGGTGTACATGTCCGAGACAGCCATCGGCACGAACACACCGGCGGGTGGACCGATCTACGTCCAGAAGGACACCGCCTCTTCCACCGTCCAGGCAGCGTACCTCCTTGCCGCGGCTGTACCCGGCTACACCATAGGGAACGGCACAGTGACCTTGGACGGTACGTCCCTCTCCTTCACATCAGCCGACGACGTGGTCGGGAATTTTGGAGTCAATAGCGTCTGGACCAATGTCACGACAATCGTGGCACCCGTTGTCAACGCGGCCCCAACGGGCAAAGTCGAGTTCACGGCAGCCGAGCCCACCGAGAGCTCAGAGATCACAGGTGAAATCCTGGCGGTGATCATGAAGGACCCGACACTGCCCACCAACAACACGGTGAGTCTCCTCTTCGGGGCGCTCAACACCACGGGGACAAGCTTCAGCATCGGACTCTCCACACCGCTCAAGCTGAGCAACCCCACACTCAAGTTGATCATGAGCATCGGGGATTCCTTCGGCTATCAGGGCGGCAGTGAGCCCGGGACCGGCCAGTACAGCACCATCACCGTGAACACAAAATTGATGACGTCTGCGGCTGGCGGCAACGACGACTCCACCTGCAAGTACAACACACCGACTGCGTTCGGTACATGCCTGACAGGGACGCTGCTCACCGTCGGCGGGATCGGCGACAACACGACAGACCCCTCGAACCCGACAGCAACCACAGCGAACTGCGCGACACCACCAGGGCCACCGAGGTGCACAGACGAGCTGTACACACTGTTGCCGTTCGTCAAGACAGGTGACACGTCGATCAAGGTGGACACGACCAACCCGTCAGACGACGACAACATCTTCTTCGCCGGGTTCGAGCTCAACTCTGCCGCTGCGGTGGTGGGCGAGGGCGCGGTACTCAGCCCGATCTCCGGCACAAGCCCGGTGGGCAGCCCATACACCTTCACAGCGAAGGTGCAGAACACGACAGGAGTTCCGATCGCTGATCAGTCCGTCACCTTCAAGGTGCTCTCGGGGCCGAACGCTGGCAAGACGCTCACGACCACCACGAATGCCACAGGCAAAGCCAAGTTCACCGATACAAGCACCAGCACCGGTACCGACACCGTCCAGGTCAGTTTCGTTAACGGCACAGGGAACACCGTGACGTCGAACGAGGCGACGGTCACGTGGACTCAGACGACAATGGTGCCCCCTGCGTCGACCACGACCACCACGTCGTTGTCCGGCGGGAGCCAGTCGGGTACCTCCATCTCGGTGCCCGTCGGCACCTCGGTGACCGACCAGGCCTCGCTGTCAGGCACCAATGCCTCGAAAGCGACGGGCACAGTCACCTACTCCGTGTACTCAAACGACACGTGCACCACGGTCTTCAAGGCCGGCACTGCCCAAATGATCACCACTGCCGGCACCCTGCCGGCCTCGAACCCGGTCACCATCACAACAGCCGGTACGTACTACTGGAAGGCCTCGTACTCGGGTGACCCGGCCAATGCGAAGTCCACAAGTGCCTGTTCGCCGGCGGCCGGCGGCGAAGTGGAGACGGTCACGAAGGCCACGCCGAAGATGGCGACCTCGCCACAGCCGGCGACCGGTACGGCCGGCTCGACCAGTCTCAACGACAAGGTGACACTCTCGGGGTTGGTGAACCCGGTTGAGACGGGTACAGCCGCAGGGAAGATCACGGTGAAGCTCTTCTCGCCCTCCGACTCGACCTGCACTGGGACAGCAACCTTCACCGATATCATCACTGCTTCGAGCGGAAGCGGCAGCTACACGACCACAGGGGGCCCGACGGCCAGCCAGGCGGGGACCTGGCACTGGACGGCCGAGTACTCGGGGGACGCCAACAACGCCACGGTCAGCAGCGGATGCACAGCCGAACTCGTGACGGTGGCCAGGGCGACAACCAAGGTTACGACGTCCCTCAGCGGAGGCAGCAGCTCTGGCACCTCCATCTCGGTGCCCATCGGCACCTCCGTGACAGATCAGGCCACCCTGTCCGGAGCGCTCTCCTCGACGGCGACGGGCAAAGTCACCTACGACGTCTACTCCACAAGCACATGCAAGGTGGCGGTGAGCTCGGGAACACCCGAGACAATCACGACCGCGGGCAAGCTGCCGGCATCGAGCCCGGTCAAGATCACAACGGCGGGCACGTACTACTGGAGGGCCTCGTACTCGGGGGACACCAATAACAACACAGCCGCCAGTACATGTGGGACCAAGGGGGAAGTGGAGACGGTGACGTCGGCGGTCACAACCAAGCCCCAGCCCACCAAGCTCAGGACCTCGCTGATTGGCAGCGGGATCTTTGCGGGCGGTCCGTGCTGGTGGTTCGGCGACCTCATCACCGTCTTCGCCGGGGCCGAGGTGTCCGACTCCGCGACGCTGAGCGGACCCAATGCGGCGACCGCCGGAGGAAAGGTGACCTACACCGTCTACTCCTTCAAGGTCACTCCGTGGTCGCCCTTCTTCGGAGTGTGGACCCCCGTTGCCACAGCAGGGACCTTCACAGTCACCGATGGGACAGTGCCGAATTCGAATCCTGTCAACTTGCCCGTAGGGATCTACGAGTGGCAGGCGTCGTACTCCGGCGACTCCAACAACGCTCCGTCCAAGAGCCGGTTCGGCTCCGAGACCGAAGTCGTCATCCCGGTTCCCAACTGTAAGTACGGCTGGCACTGGGGATGGTCCAGCGGGTGCAAACCGTGCCCGAACCCGAGCGGCCACGCCCACTGAGCCGAAACCTCTTGGGTGAACAGTTCTCCCGAATTTAGGGACGCGTTCCCGTGCCCCAGAACCTTAGGGTGCCTCGACCATTGTGAGTCGGTCATCTCAGCGATCCTGATCTGACTCATTGAGATCGGTCCACCTGACCTCGACCACAATTCGGCGTCCAGGTCAGGTGGGCCAATCAGAGGGGCTCGAGCATGCGAGCTCAGCGCGGATGCAGAGGACCAGTTCATGGGACCGAGCCGCCCCGCGGCGCCCTTGAAAAGTGACATATGTGTTATCATATGGTTATGGCAAGGCGCGAAGTGCTCGTGCAACTGGATGACGGACTCGTTTCACGGCTAGATCGCTTGGCTTCGGAGTGTGGAACGAATCGCTCGGAACTCCTGCGTCGAGGGGCGCTGGCTGTTTTGGAGGCTGAAGATCTCCGACAGGCTGACACCGAGCTCCAGGACGCCTACCGCCGGGTCCCCCAAGATCCCGAGGTGGTCAAGGCTGCCGCCAGACTCGCTGCTGAGACGGCTCCGGATTGGTAGCGAGGGGAGACATCTGCTGGGCCGACCTAGGACCTCCCGGCGGACGCCGACCCGTGTGCGTGCTCACCCGGGATGCAGCAATTGAGGTCCTATCGGCCGTGACCTGCGCTCCGATCACGCGTACGATTCGCGGCATTCGCTCTGAGGTCGGAGTCGGCGCCGACGAGGGGCTGCCTGAGGCCAGCGTCATCACTTGTGACAACGTCCTGACCTTGCCGAAGGCAAGTCTTCTTGACAACCCCATCGGGCATCTCGACGTCGAGAAGCGCGCCGCACTAGACCGGGCATTGCGTTACGCGCTGGACATTCTGTACTGATGTGGCCGTTGCGCTGCATTGGGCGCTTGCCTTCCACGATCGGGGCTGCCGTCCTCCAGGATGAGTGCGATCCAGCAGAGGTGCACGTCTACGTCGCGTCCAGTGAGGACCCCTGGGCCAACCGTCGTGGGTACCTAGAACGCACCTTCTGTCACCGTCATTCAACCCGGTCGTTGCTCGCAGCTCGTCGTGATGCTGTGGCTGGGAGGCCAGTGGGACGTCTTTAGAATGGTGAGAGGATGAGGAAAGGTTCCGTCTGGAAGATTGTGGGGCTCGCCGGTCTGGCCGGTGTCGCCGCCACCGGCGTGGCTGTCGTTCGGTCAGAACGTCGACGGAGGGCTTACACGCCCGACGAAGTGCGCACCCGACTCCATCAGCGGGTCGCGACCATCGCGGCGATCGAAGATGCCTCCCCGTTGGTGAGCCTCCCGGCCGCTCGCCCGGAGCGCTTCCGCCGCGTACGTCGCCTGGCCGGAAGGTCGTCCCAGCCCGTGCACCGTGGCTGAACCGCTCAGCCTGGATGATGCTGTCGAACTGACGCGCACTGGGGACCTGTGGCTGTTCCGGGGCCCGAGCGCCGCCGACCACGCCATCCGAGTCTTCACCAACAGCCCTGTCAACCATGTGGGCATGGCGGTCGTGCTCGAGGAGCTGCCGCCGCTGATGTGGCACGCCGAACTGGGCCACTCGCTGCTCGACGTGTGGAGCGGGACCCATCAACGGGGCGTGCAGCTGCACGACCTGCGGGGGGCGGTGACCACCTGGATGGAGCGCTACCACCAGCATGCCTGGCTCCGCCAACTGCACGCCGAGGTGACCCCGGAGATGGAGGACGCCCTCCTGACCGAGATCGCCCGTAAGGATGGCACCCCGTTCCCGGCCTTCTTCGCCCTGGCTGGCCGTTGGGCCCGCGGGAGGATTCACCGACCGGCCGACCTCGAGGCCAGCTACTGCGCCGAGGTTGTCGCTGGCACCTATCAGGCCATGGGCCTTCTCGCCGACAGCCGCCCGGCCAACTGGTACGACCCTGGTCGCTTCTGGAGCGGCGACAAACTTGAGCTTCTCCTGGGCGCCCGCCTGGGCGAGGAGATCACCGTGCTTGGCGCCCCACCCGATGCGCCCGGGCCGGCTTGCGGCGATGCTGGCGGCGGTAGGCGCTCTCGGAGTCACTTGCCTTGGGGGCAATCCCTTGACGCGGGATGAGTCGCTTGCAGTGGCTGACAGCACCTTCTGGTCTCGCAGGGCGGAACCGCATGGGCGTCCGGAGGCTCGAGTCGAACGTGGGGCCAGTACCAGGCGGCGAGTGTGCCACCGTGGAGGCGTGCGGAAAACCTACCTCGCCGGAGCCGTGGTCCTAGCCGGAGCCCTTGCGGCAGGGTGCACCAGCGGCGTGAGATCGGGGAACGGGACCACGGCGACCCCAAGGACGCCGTTTGCACCACCGGCGCCGAAGACCGGCACGTCGAGTTCGGTCGTCCCTTCGACGACCACTTCATCCACCTCCACTACTACCACCACGACCAGTGCACCCGCTCCGTCGTCGGATCTCA
The DNA here is from genome assembly GCA_052145775.1 of Acidimicrobiales bacterium. GTDB lineage: Bacteria > Actinomycetota > Acidimicrobiia > Acidimicrobiales > RAAP-2 > CAVYPR01. The sequence continues at coordinate 36,788 of JBKQNY010000136.1, read as the reverse complement.
CGCTCTTCACCGAGCCGACAGCGGGGATTGCCCCGATCTACGCGGCGATGCGAAGTGCCCAGACCAGCCTGGATCTCGAGATGTACGAGCTGGTGGACACAACAGCCGAGGAGATCTTGGTTCAAGACGCAGCCCGCGGCGTGGCGGTTCGCGTGATCCTCGACAAGAACCTGGAGGGCTCCCACAACACGACGGCGTTCGATTACCTCTCGGCCCATGGGGTGCAGGTGGTCTGGGCGCCGCCGGGCTTCGACGCCGACCACGAGAAGGCGATGGTTGTCGACACGAAGACGGCCTGGATCATGTCGCTCAATCTCACCTCGAAGGACTACTCGAACACGCGGGACTTTGCCGTCGAGGACACGGACGCCGCGGACGTGGCCGCAATCGCCTCGGTCTTTGACGCCGACTTCAGAGGGGCCACAGTGACCCCGGGGACAGGCAGTGACCTTGTGTGGAGCCCGACCACTTCGTACGCAGATCTGATCGGACTGATCGAGTCGGCGAAGACGAGTCTCCTGGTCGAGAATGAGGAGATGGAGAACACCGGTGTGGTCGGGGCACTGGAGGAGGCGGCGAGGAACGGCGTTGACGCCAGGGTGTCATGAACGACACACCCGAGTACGCGGACGACTTCGACCAGCTGTCGTCGTCCGGGGTCAAAGTCTCGACGTACCCGGGCGACCCGGGACTCTACATCCACGCCAAGGCGATCGTGGTCGACGCGGGAGGTCCTTCCGCGCGGGCCTTTGTCGGATCGCAGAACTTCTCGACGGCCTCGCTGGACTACAACCGCGAGCTCGGCGTCATCACGGGCGACGCGGGGGTGGTCTCCGGCCTGGCCTCGCGGATCCAGGAGGATTTTGTCGGAGCCTCTCCCTGGTCCTCGTAGCTCCGTCGAGGTAGTCCCTGCAGGCCGACCGACGGGACAATGCCGCCCGCAGGCCAGCGGGGAGGTTTTCCACGGCGCACTGTCCGGGCATTTCGTTCTGGTGTCTTCACATCGTCATTCGAGGAGACCTCGGATGTCGGCCGTACTCATCGCGCCGGACTCGAAACCGCCCCCGTCGAGCACGCTGGCGAACAGTGCCGCCTTACGGGCCTTGAGCGCCATCACCTTCTCCTCAATCGTGCCCCTGGCTACCAGGCGGTACACCATCACCTTCTTCGTCTGGCCGATCCGGTGGGCTCGGTCGACCGCCTGGGCCTCGGTGGCGGGGTTCCACCACGGGTCGAGGAGGATGCAGTAGTCCGCCTCGGTGAGGTTCAGGCCGAACCCACCGGCCTTCAGGCTGACCAGAAAGACCGGCACCTCGCCGGTACGGAACTCGGCGATCACTTCGTCGCGCCGGCGAGTCCGCCCGTCGAGGTAGCAGTGCCGTAACCCTGCAGCCTTGACCCTGGCGCGTGCCTGGGTCAGGAAGCGCGTGAACTGGCTGAACACCAGGACGCGGTGCCCGTCGGCAACGATCTCCCCAAGCATCTCGTCGAGGGCGTCGAGCTTGGTCGAGGGCACCCGTGCGTGCTTGGCATCGACGAGGGACATGTCGAGGCTTGCCTGGCGGAGCAGCGTCAGAGACTTGAGGATCTCGAACCGGTTCTTCTGAACGTCGGCGAGCAGTCCGAGCACCTTCTGGCGCTCGCGCTGGAGGTAGGTCTGGTAGAGCTTGGCGTGGCGGGAGTGGAGGTCCAGCTCGATCACCTGTTCCTGTTTGTCGGGGAGATCAGACGCCACCTGTTCCTTCGAGCGGCGCAGCATGAGCGGGCGGGTTCGGCGGCGGAGGAGCTCCAGACGTTCGATCCGTTCCTCGCCCGTGCCGCGTTCGATCGGGACCCGGAAGAACTGAGCGAAGCGCTCGGCGCTCCCGAACAGCCCGGCCGCCGTGATCGAGAGCAGCGACCACAGCTCCATGAGGTTGTTCTCCATCGGCGTCCCGGTGATGGCGACCTTGAAGGGGGCCGGGAGGGTCTTGGCCCGCTGGTAGGCCCGCGACTGCACGTTCTTCACGAATTGCGCCTCGTCGAGGAAGAGTCCGGCCCACTCCACCTTCTCGTAGTCGTCGTACTCCAGGCGGAAGAGTGCGTAGGAGGTGACGACGATGTCGGCCGCAGAGGCCAGATCGAACAAGGTTCGCTCCCGGCGCGTGGCCGTCGCCGTGACCACCTCCACCCTGAGCTCGGGGGCGAATTTACGGCATTCCGCCGCCCAGTTGGCGACGACGCTCGTTGGGGCGATGACCAAAAACGGTGCGTCACTGAGTCCCTGTTCCTGCACGCGGCAGATGAGCGCGAGGGCCTGGAGGGTCTTACCCAGGCCCATGTCGTCGGCGAGGATGCCCCCCAATCCCAGGTCGTAGAGGAACGCCAGCCATTCGAACCCGACCATCTGATAGGGACGAAGGGTCGCTTTCAGCCCGGAGGGCAAGGGGTAGTCGGGCCGGTCGGCCGATGCGGCCAAGAGGGCAACCGAGCGCTCCCACTCGGCGGCCTGTGACGTGAGGACCCCCAGGCGCTTGAAGTCCTCCCACAAGCTCGCCTGGAAGCGGCTCACCTGGATGTGGTCCCCGTCGGCGACGTGGAGGGCCCGAGCCTCAGCGATGAGCTTGGCCAGCTCTCGTAACTCCTCGGCCTCGAGTGAGAACCACGTCCCCGAGGGGAGGATCAAGTGCGTCTCGTCGGCGGCCAGGGCCACGAAAAGGTCGAGGAACGGCACCGGCTCGCCGCCGACGCGCACCTCGACGGTCAGGTCGAACCAGTCACCAACAGGTCCCGAACCCGACAGGCTGACCACCGGAGCCTCGGTCGCCTCTCGGTACTCGGTGAGCTTGCCGGTGTGCTCCACGATGATCCCGGGGACGGCTTCAAGTTCCGGCAGCACGTCGGAGAGGAACCCCACGGAGGTCATCCCGCTCAAGGTCGCCGCCGATTCGAGCCGACCATCGAACGGCGACAGCAGTTGACCAACCGAGTGCTCGAGCAAAACCCGTCGGGCACCGGCAAGCGCCCCCAGCACCGCCGGTTCGTAGGCGCGGCGGGCGGGGTCCCCGAGGAGCTCGGGTGTCGGCTCACTCGGGTACCCCGTGAACCATCCCAGGTCGATCCGGTGGCCCTCGAGGTGCCCTATCTGCAGGATCAGCGCCTGGTCGGGGATCTCGGGCAGTGTGACGGTCCCATCGCTCGAGCGCACTCCGACCCGACGTGCCAAGCGGGGGTAGACCTGGGAAAAGAACCGCTCCCTGGCACGAGCAGGGACGGTGACGGTGCCGATGGCCTGCAGCTGTTGAAGGGAACCGGGGACGAGCCTGTCGGAAAGACGGGCGAACGAAAGGCGGTACCCCTGATTGTCGGTGACCTGGTCGACCCAGGCGATCCCGTGTGCCGGGTCGCCGATCGGCACCCATGGCCCGTCGGGGAATGGCACTTGGGTGCCTCCGACCTCGAGGTGAGGGCGCAGGGTGATCCCCTTGCCGGTCTTGCCCGCGGAAGCTTCGAACACGAGCATCGCGTCGGCGCGGTGGACCACGGCGGGCACGCCGTCGCGCCCGGCGCAGACGAGCGGAACCCCAAGGCCCTCGGCCTCGACGAAGAGGTCCCAGATCCGGCGACTGGTGATGGCGTCGAGCCAGACTGCCTCCTCGGGGGAGTAGTACCGCCGGTAGGCGGAGAGGTTCGCCAGGGCCAGAATTTCCCGCAAGAGAGCGACCTGGTTGGTGCCCGCGCTGGGGCGGTGCCAGCCGTAGCTGAGGGAGTCGATGTTCCTCCACGAGATCCCCGTGCGGACCCATCTGCCCTTGTTGCCCCGGACCACCGGCCGAACCCTGATCCGGGGCTGCGCCTGGTCGTATGAGGATTGGCTACCTGACTCACCGGGGACGACGAGCTCGAACTGTATGGCGACGGAAGCGACCTCGCTACCGGACGTCGCCTCGATTCGGCGCGCCTGCAGCACCGAGCCCAGGCTGCGCTCCCACTCCGCACCCTGGGCCGTGGCGGTTGGCCCGGACGGTTGAAGCACCTTCTTTCGCTCGCCTTCCCACGGCGTTCCGCGCTGGGATGGTGCAGTCGTCTCTTGGGACAGGAGGAGTGCCACGGCATGCTTGCAGTCGAAGCCAACGGGGCATGAGCACTCGGCGTCGATCGAGACGAGCTCGTCGTTCCTTCCCCGGACCAGGTGGACGGTCACCTCGTACGGGCGGGTCCTGCTGCCGCGCACGAGCCCTTCGACCGCGCTCCCGTCTGGTTGCCACCTGGCGACGAGGACGGCACCGTCGGCCTCGTACCTTCGGCCTCTCATTAGCGTCAGATGGTCAAACCAGCGGACGATCGCTGACTCGTCCTGCACGGTGATCATGCGCCCACCGCACCCTCCATCCAGATCGTGGTCCGTTCTCCGAGAAGGTATCGGCTCGTAGCGACATCGGGTGTCCCCGATCTCCCCCGTGACGCAGGGGGCGGCGCACCCATTGAATCAGGGAGAACTGCCAGGTGACACATCTGATGTGACCCAACGAGTTCATGGAAAGAAACGAGGAGGCGATAGCGCCGGCGATCGAGTCTGCGTACTCAGCGTGGAAAGCAGAGGCCAGTTCACCGGAACAAGCACGCACTCTGGGGCCCTGAAGCGCGCCGTACGTGTGGCCATGCGCTCTTGGCACTGCGAGAAGTGCTTGCACAACTAGATAACGAACTCGTCGCCGGGCTGGTTCGCCGAGCTGGTTCGTCCGACAGGTTTGTCCGCGGGGTGCCTTACAGGAGGCGTCGCTCTGCGGCCCAGTAGGTGAGTTGGTGCCGGGTGGAAAGCTGCAACTTCCGCAGCACGGCAGACACATGACTCTCGACCGTTTTCACCGAGATGGTGAGCTGGCGGCCCACTTCTTTGTACGTGTAACCGCGGGCGATGAGGCGCAGAACCTCCCGCTCGCGCGCTGAGAGCTGATCGAGCTCTGGGTCGACGGTCGGCGAGGAGGGTGCGTCACCGGGCGTTCCGGCAAACGCGTCGAGCACGAATCCAGCGAGCCGCGGCGAGAAGACGGTGTCGCCGCCGGCCACCCGCCGAACGGCATCGATCAGCTCCGGCCCTGAGATGGCCTTGGTTACGTACCCCCTGGCGCCGGCTCGGATCACGGCAATCACGTCCTCAGGGGCGTCGGACACCGACAGCGCCAGGAAGCGGACCTCTGGGTGCTCGCCCCGCACCGCCTCGATCACCGCTTGCCCACCGCCCTGTGGCAGGTGCACGTCGAGGAGCACCACATCAGGCACGCGCTCGGCGATCAGCTCGATCGCCGCGTCCACCTCGTCGGCCTCGCCAACCACCTGCACGGCGTCGCCCATCTCGGCCCGCACGCCCGCCCGGAATAGGTGGTGGTCGTCCACCAGAAAGACCCGCGGTCGCTCGGGTCCGCCACTTGCGTACGGCGGAGCGGTCACCGCTGGCCCGCCTGTTGTCGCGGGATCCGCAGCTCCACCTCGGTGCCCTCACCGGGCGTCGAACGGATCGCGGCCGTCCCGCCGTGGCGCTGCATCCGACCGCGGATCGACTCGGCGATCCCCTGGCGGTCCGGCCCCACTCCGCCCAGGTCGAATCCACTCCCGCGGTCCCGGACGAACACCGAGACCATCTCTGGCTCCACTTCGGCGAAGAGTGAGATGATCGGGGCCCCGAACCATTTGGCGGCGTTGACCGTTGCCTCCCGAGCCGCAGCAAGCAGCGCGCGCAGGCGATCGTCGAGCGCGCAGTCACTCACGGTCACCACTTCCACGGGCACGCCGTGGTCGGCCTCGACCTCCTCGGCGACGCGGTGGGCACCGGCGACGATGGTAACGACGTCCTTGTCCATCGAGCCCGGCGCCTCGCCGTCGAACAGCCAGGAACGCAGCTCCCGTTCCTGCGCCCGGGCGAGCTGGGTCACCTTCTGCGGCTGGTCGGCAGCTCGCTGGATCATGGCAAGCGTCTGGAGTACCGAGTCATGGACACGTGCTGCCATGTCGGCGCGGTCCTCGGCGCGCACGCGGGCCTGGCGCTCGGCGACCAGATCCCGGATCAGGCGTAGCCACCACGGCCCGAAGAGCACGACTACGGCCGCGGCCACCAGCACGGCCCCACCAAGCATTCGCAGGATCGTGCTCGCTTGGGGGTGGGGTAGTTCGAGGACGGCCAGGCCTACCGCCAGCAGGAGGACACCGAGAAGCAGCCTGACCGCCAGGTTCCGTCGAGACCTCCGGGAGCCAGCGACCAGCCGGACGGCCGGGCTGGCCGCCTGGTGCAACCACGCCCGCTCCTCGGGGTCGGCGTTGCGCCACAGCAGCACAAAACCGGCCGCGCCTGCGAAGCACGGCAGAGCGAGGGAAGTGACCACGCCCACATGCAGCACGGACCCGATGACGAAGGTCACCACGAGGGCCGGCACGAATGCCAACGCAATGAGGATGCCCTGGCCGTCCCGGGTCACGCGGGTACCGATGCTCTCGGTGTTATCCCCGAGCGGCATAAGCAGCCAAAGTGCCACGTAAACGGCAGCCCCGAATCCGCCCATCAACGTCAACACGACGAAGGCAAGCCGGACGATCGTGACGTCGATGCCCGTGTGCCGGGACAGGCCGGCCGCCACCCCGCCGAAGAGTCGGTCGTCATTGCTACGCCGCCACGGGACGCGGCCCGCCCAGCTCCAGCGGCGCCCCCCGAGGGCCCGGCGGCGTGTCCAGTGACCGCGGTCCAAGCGTTCCCACTGTCTGCTGCCGCTGCGCCGGGCACCGTCCGGCGAGCATTCCCGTCCGCTTCCTGACGCGCCCTCCTGACCGTCAGGTGCGTCGGCCGTGGACCCATGCGCCGAGGGGGAAGCCGGCGCCGATGTCGGGTATGGAGGGTGCCTGCGAATACCCCGATGATCTCACGGACCGCTCAACTGGGCATCAGGGAACACCCTGAGGGCCTGCCGGCCCAATCAGGGCCCGGACCGGGACATTCCCGATATCCCTCCGGCGCCGGACGGCGCACGATTGGGCCATGCAGGCAAACTTCCCAACGCAGAGGACGACCCGTGTGCCATTCCGCCGTCCCCACCAGGGGCGGATGATCGCCGGGGTGGCGACCGGGTTAGCCGACCACTTCGACGTCGACGTGGCCGTGGTCCGTGTGGGCCTGGTGGTCCTGTCCCTCTTCGGTGCTGTGGGGGTCGGCCTCTATCTGGCGGCATGGCTCTTCGTCCCCGACGAGTGCGACGACGAGAGCATCGCCGAGCGGTTCCTCGGCGACTGGGGCCCGGGCCGGGCTCGGGGGGCGGCCCCCTACGCCTCAGCATCCGATATGGCATCGGCGCCGCCCCAGACCGGCGCTAACCGCCCCATGCATTCCGATCCCGGGCAGGAAGCTCCCCCCGCCATGGTAGGTGCCGAGCCCGACCCGAGGAGGTCCGACGATGTCGCACCGAGCTGACGCTCACCGATACGGCGGCCCCTACTACCGCAGGGGCTTCGACCCGTCCATGCGCATCGGCGACGCCGAGCGCAACGAGGTCACCGACGCCCTTGGGCAACACTTCTCGGCCGGCCGCCTGGACCAGGCCGAGCTGGACGAGCGGCTCGGGGTGGCATCGGCGGCCAAGACCGGTGCCGACCTGGCTGGTGTCCTCGCCGATTTGCCACCGGTTGGCACTCCGGTGTCGGCGGTGCAGTCAGCACCGTCCCGCCGGTGGCGCACTGCCCTCTGGGTGGCCGTGGCACTGCTGCTCGTGGTCCTCTTTGCGCCGTGGCAGCACGGTCCCTGGGGCTGGTGGTTCCCGCACCCGTCGCTGTTCGTGGCGGGCTTAGTCCTCGCGGTGGTGTGGGTGCGCGGCCGGCGGCGTCGCTGGCGCTCGGTGCCCGGCACCTGACCCGCCGCGCCTTCCGTCGTCGGCATTCGACCCGGTCGTTGCTCGCATCTCGTCGTGGGTGCTGTGGCTGGGAGACCAGCGGGGCGTCTTTAGACTGAGGGGAGATGAGGAAAGGTTTCGCCTGGAAGATCGTGGGCCTGGCCGGCCTGGCCGGTGTCGCCGCCACCGGCGTGGCTGTCGTTCGGTCAGAACGCCGACGGCGGGCGTACACGCCCGATGAAGTGCGCACCCGACTCCACCAGCGGGTCGCGAGCATCGCGGCGATCGAAGATGCCGCCCCGGTGGTGAGCCTCCCGACCTCTCGGCCGAAACGCTTCCGCAGCGTGCGCCAGCTCGCTGGAAAGTCGTCCGAGCCCGTGCGCCGTGACTGAAGCACTCAGCCTCGATGATGCTGTCGAACTGACGCGCACGGGGGACCTGTGGCTGTTCCGAGGCCCGAGCGCCGCCGACCACGCCATCCGAGTCTTCACCAACAGCCCTGTCAACCATGTGGGCATGGCGGTCGTGCTCGAGGACTTGCCGCCGCTGATGTGGCACGCCGAACTGGGCCACTCACTGCTCGACGTGTGGAGCGGTACCCATCACCGTGGCGTGCAGCTGCACGACCTGCGGGGGGCGGTGACCACCTGGATGGGGCGCTACCACCAGAATGCCTGGCTCCGCCAACTGCACGCCGAGGTGACCCCGGAGATGGAGGACGCCCTCCTGACCGAAATCGCCCGTAAGGACGGCACCCCGTTCCCGGCCTTCCTGGCCCTGGCCGGCCGTTGGGCCCGCGGGCGGATTCACCGACCGGCCGACCTAGAGGCCAGCTACTGCGCCGAGGTTGTCGCCGGCACGTACCAGGCCATGGGCCTACTCGCCGACAGCCGCCCGGCCAACTGGTACGACCCTGGCCGCTTCTGGAGCGGCGACAAGCTCGAGCTTCTCCTGGGCGCCCGCCTGGGCGAGGAAATAACCGTGCTTGGCGCCCCACCCGATGCGCCCGGGCCGGCTTGCGGCGACGCAGACGGCCGGTAGGCGGTCTCGGAAACACTTGACGCGGGAGCAGGGCGACTCCTTGACGCGGGAGAGCTGATCGCACCGGCCGACAACACCGTCCGGTCTCGCAGGGCTGAACCTCTGGGCGTCTGGAAGCTCGGGTCGAGCGAAGGCCATGGGCCGGCGCCACCACCTTGCGGCGAGTGTGTCACCGTGGAAGCGTGCGGAAGAGCTACGTCATCGGTGCCGTGGTCCTGGCTTCAGCCCTTGCGGCAGGGTGCACCAACGGCGTGAGATCGGGGAGCGGGACCAAGGCAACGTCGACGACGCCAACTGCGCCACCAGCGCCGAGAACCGGCACGTCGAGCTCGGTCGCCCCGTCGACGACCACTTCATCCACCTCCTCTTTCGCTACCACCACCACGACCAGCGCACCCGCTCCGTCGTCGGATCTCACGCTCTTCACCGAGCCGACAGCGGGGATCGCCCCGATCTACGCGGCGATGCGAAGTGCCCAGACCAGCCTGGATGTCGAGATGTACGAGCTGGTAGACACAACAGCCGAGGAGATCTTGGTTCAGGATGCGGCGCGTGGCGTGGCAGTTCGCGTGATTCTCGACAAGAACCTGGAGGGCTCCCACAACATGCCGGCGTACGAGTATCTCTCGGCCCACGGGGTGCAGGTGGCTTGGGCGCCGCCGGGCTTCGACGCGGACCACGAGAAGGCGATGGTCGTCGACACAAAGTCGGCCTGGATCATGTCGCTCAATCTCACTTCGAGGTACTACTCGAACACGCGGGACTTTGCCGTAGAGGACACGGACGCCACGGACGTGGCCGCCATCGCCTCGGTCTTTGACGCCGACTTCCGAGGGGCGGCGGTGACTCCCGGGACAGGCAGCGACCTTGTCTGGAGCCCGACCACTTCGTACGCAGACCTGATCGGGCTGATCGAGTCGGCGAAGACGAGCCTCCTGGTCGAGAACGAGGAGATGGAGAACACCGGCGTGGTCGGGGCACTGGAGGCGGCGGCGAGGAACGGCGTAGATGTCGAGGTGGTCATGGACGACACATCCGACTACTCGGACGAATTCAACGAGCTGGTGTCGTCCGGGGTCAAGGTCTCGACGTACCCGGGCGACCCGGGCCTCTACATTCACGCCAAGGCGATCGTGGTTGACGCCGGAGGTCCTTCCGAGCGAGCCTTCGTCGGATCGCAAAACTTCTCGACGGCCTCACTGGACTACAACCGCGAGCTCGGCATCATGACGGGGGACGCCGGGGTGGTCTCCGGGCTGGCCTCGCGGATCCAGGAAGATTTTGCTGGAGCGACCCCCTGGTCCTCATAGCTCATCGGGGTCGAGAGCGAATAAAGCCGGGAAACGCTTCGATGCCGGTTCCCCGCGTCGGCGTCTGAAGCAGTCTGCGCCGGGCTCGCCGGAAGCCTCGCCGGTCACCAAAGGGACCTGCGATCCACCACACCAGAGATCCCCCGCGAGCGTTGGCTGTCGCGTGACCGGGGGGCGCGGCGGCTATTTTCAGTGGGTGCTTCGACCGCCGGCCGAGGCCCCTTCGGGGACCCTCGCATTCCCCGAGAGCTTCCTGTGGGGGGTCGCCTCGGCGGCCCACCAGGTCGAAGGGTCCAACACCAACAATGACTGGTGGGCGTGGGAGCACAACCTCGAATCGGGGCTCTCGGCGTCGAGTGGCGATGCTTGCGACTCCTTCCACCGATGGGATGAGGACGTGGACCTGGTGGCCGGGCTCGGGCTGCGGGCTTACCGCTTCTCCTTAGAGTGGAGCCGCATCGAGCCGGCGCAGGACGAGTGGTCCGTGGCCAGCCTCGACCACTACCGGCGGATCTGTGCCCGGTGCCATGAGCACGGGATCCTGCCAGTGGTCACCTTCACCCACTTCACTACCCCCCAGTGGCTGGCAAGGCGAGGTGCCTGGGAGGCGGCAGACGCTCCGGAGCGGTTCGCGCGCTACGTGGAGCGGGCGGCGGCGCACCTCGGCGACATGGTCGGACGGGCGTGCACGATCAATGAGCCGAACGTGGTCGCCGCCCTCGGCTACTACGCGGGGACGTACCCGCCCGGGGTCAAAGGCGATCTTGGCCGGCACCTGGCGGTCAACGAGGTGCTGGTGTGCGCCCACCGACTCGCCGTCGACGCCCTGCGGTCGGGTCCCGGGAGCTTCCCGGTGGGGCTCACGCTGTCCATGGAGGAGATGGTGGCCGACCCCGATGGCCAGGAGGTGCGAGACCTTGCCGAAGCCATCTTGGAGAACGCATTCTTGGATGCCACGACCGACGACGACTTCGTGGGAGTCCAGGCGTACGAACGTCGGGTGTTCGGCCCGGTCGGGCCCCTCGAGCCCGGACCCGGGACCCGTCTCACCCAGACCGGCTTCGAGTTCCGCCCCGAGGTGGTGGAGTACGCGGTGCGCCGCGCCTTCCAGCACACCGGGCTGCCGGTGATGGTGACCGAGAGCGGCATCGCCACCGCACGCGACGAGGAGCGGATCAAATATCTAACCGGGGCCCTGCAAGGGGTCCACCGCTGCCTGGACGACGGGATCGACGTCCAGGGCTATTTCGTCTGGAGCCTCCTCGACAGCTACGAGTGGACCCGAGGGTACAACTCCACCTACGGCCTCTTCGCCGTCGACCGCACGACCTTTGAGCGCCGGGCCAAGCCGAGCGCCGCATGGTACGGGTCGGTGGCTGGCGCCGGCGCCCTCACCGTCACCCCATGACCGAGGGCTTCTCCGACAGGGTCCCCGAGCCGGTCAACGGCCGCCCACTCCCACGACTGGCTTCGGAGATCCGCCGCCCAGAAAGTCGGCCGACACCCGGGGCAGATCGCCGAACTGCTCGTGGGAGACGAGTCGCTCCTCGAGCTCGCCGCCGAGGTCGCGCACCAGCTGCCAGGTGCGCGGCGCCGCCTTGAGGGGGAAGTAGAACGACCGGACCCAGGACGCCTCGGTACGGCGCCACCGAAGGAGGGGCGCCAGGACCCAGGGGTCCTCGTCCTCACTCAACATGAGCACCGCGCCGCCCTGGCCCACCACCCTGCTGGCCAGCTCCCTCGCCTCTGGCGCGCCGCTCGCCTCCACGACGATCCCGAAGCACTCGGCGCCCTCGACGCCCACGTCCGGCACCTCCCACCGGCGGGCGCCGAGGCCGACGGCGGTGTCGAGGCGGGCCGCGGAGACGTCATGGGCGACGACTTCCATCCCCCATCGCCTAGCCGTGGCGACGGTGCCGAGGCCGAGGGGTCCACAACCGAGGACCAGAACCGGGCCGTCGTTCCCGTCGAGCGCCGCCCTCGCTCGCTCAATCCCGTTGGCTGCGGTGCCCAACGTATCGAGCACGAGCACCGCCCGGGCGAGGGGGACGTCGGGGGGGACGGGCATCAGGTTGCGGCTCGGGACGACGAGCCGCTCGGCGAAGCCCCCATCGAACTGGAAGCCGACCACCGCGGCGAGGGCGGCGCAGCGGTTGGTCGCACCGCTCAGGCACCACCGGCAAGACCCGCAGAAGAGTGGGGCGTAGACGGCGACCGCCTCGCCGACGGCGACCGCGGCCTCGCCGCTGCCCAATGCCGCTACCCGGCCCACGACCTCGTGCCCGGGTACGAAGCCCGATCCGTGGCGGAGGAGCCGCTTGTCCGAACCGCAGAACGCGCAGTACTCGACTTCGACGACGGCCTCCCCGGGCCTGGCCACGGGCTCCGGGCGGTCCTCGAAGGACACCACGCCGCCGCCCTCGAAACGCGCCGCCCTCACGTCGAACGGGGCGGCTGGCTGGGACCCCCTCCCGCCCCCGTGACCTCGATGGCCCGGGTGATCTCCTTGTACTCGTCGTCGGTGAGAACCAGCCGCGCGGCCGGCAGCCAGCCGTCCACCTGCTCGGGCCGGCGCGCCCCCACAATGGCGCCGGTGACGCCGGGCCAGCCGAGCGTCCAGGCCACGGCCACGGCGGGGACGGTCGTACCCCGGCGCTCCGCGATCGCCCTCATGGCGTCGGCCACGGCCAGGTTGCGGGCGAGACGCTCACCGAAGAACTCCGGATCCCTGCTGCGCCAGTCGCCACGCAGGGTGGCCACCCGCTCGGTACTGAAGGCACCGGTCAAGAGTCCCGACTGCATGGGGGCGTAGACGATGGCGCCGGTACCGTGCCCGGCACACCAGGCCAGCTCCACCGCCGACTCGCGGCGAATGGCCGAGAAGGGCGGCTGCAGCGAGTCGACGTGCCCGAGGGCTGAAGCCGCCTCGAGCTGGTCCAGCCGGTGATTCGACAGTCCAACAGCCCGGACCTTGCCCTCCTGGCGCAGGTCGAGCATGGTCGACCAGTAGTCCTCGAGGGCAGTGCCGTCGTCGGGCGGCCAGTGGACCTGGTAGAGGTCGATTCGCTCGATCCGCAACCGCCGTAGCGACGCCTCGAGTTCGCGGCGGATGCTGTCGGGGGCCGCCGCCCGACGAGGTTTGCCGAACGGGTCGTCCGGGTCCACGAGCACCCCACACTTGGTGAACACGTATGGCCGCTCCGCCTCGGGAATCCCGGCCAGCGCCGAGGCAACGACCTCCTCGGAGTGCCCCACGCCGTAGGCGGCGGCGGTGTCGATCCAGTTGACGCCCGAGGCGACGGCGTGGTGGATCGCCGCTACCGAATCCCGGTCGTCCTGCGCTCCATATCCGTACGACCACTCGGGGCCACCAATGGCCCAGGATCCGAGCCCCACCACGGTGAGTTCCATGCCCGTCGAACCGAGGCACCGCGTCGGCAGCGCCATCAGGCGCTCCGGTACAGCTTCGTCAGCACGAACTCTCGGTGGCCGATGGCCTCCGCCGCGCTGAGCCGCCCGTTCACGGTGCGGTCCACCATTTCAATGAGGCGGTTCCCCGCTTCGACCAGGTCGTACTCGAGGCGCAGCAAACCCGAGACGTCGAGGTCGATGTGCTCGGCCATCGAGGAGGCGGTGATCGGGTTGGCGGTCAGCTTGATCACCGGTTCCACTGGGTGGCCGATGACGTTGCCCTGCCCGGTCGGGAAGAGGTGCACGACGGCGCCGCCAGCGGCCATGAGCGTCACGCACTCGGCCGCGGCCGAGGAAGTGTCCATGAAGTTCAGCCCCTTACGGCTTGGCCGCTCCGCCGGGCCGAGGGCGTCGACCACGGGGACCGTCCCGGTCTTGGCGATGTTGCCCATTGCCTTTTCCTCGATGGTCGAGAGCCCGCCGCGGATGTTGCCCTGGGTGGGCTGCGAGCCGAGGAGGTCGGCGCCGGTCTGCTCCAGCAGTTCGGCGTAGCCCCGGAAAAATCCCTCGAACTTCGCCCGCACCGTGTCGTCGACGCAGCGCGCCGCGACGAGATGCTCTCCCCCGGTCATCTCGGTGGTCTCTCCGAAGATCACGGTTCCCCCGGCGGCGACGTGCCGGTCGACCACCTCCGCCGTGGTGGGGTTGGCGCCCAGCCCGCTCGTGGTGTCCGACTCCCCGCACTTGATCGAGAGCACGAGCTCGGCCCGATCGACGGGCTCACGGTGCAGCTCGCTGGCGTCCTGGAGCAGCCGGGCTGCCGCTCGCGCGCCCTCGGCCACCACCGCTAGGTCCCCGTGGCGCTCGAGCGACATGCGGACGACGGGCTTCTCGTGCTCGGCAATTCCGTCGGCCACGCGATCGGTCCAGGTCGGCTCGATGCCCACCACGAGCACCGCCGCTACGTTTGGGTTTGCTCCGGTGCCAATCAGCGTCTTGAAAGTGAGGTCGAGGTCCGGGCCGAACTGCAGACGGCCGTAGGCGTGGGGCAGGGCCAGGACGCCCGGGACCAGCCGGGCCACGCCTTGGGCGGCCGCGTTGGAAAGGTCGTCCACCGGCAGGACGATGACGTGATTGCGGATTCCCACCGCACCGTCTGGGCGGCGGTACCCGGTCAGTCCCTCGCCGACCACCGCGCGCTCCTCAGGTTGTGGACGTGCACCAGTGATCCAGCCGACACCGGCTGGGTGAGCACCCCGATCGGCACCCCGTACTCGATCACCTCGGCGCCGGCCGCCAGGTCGCGTAGGGCCACCTTGTGCCCGAGGGGGATCGACTCGGACACCGGAGCAAGGGTCGTACTGGCGGTGTCGAGGAAGGCCACGCTGGTGCTTCCCGCCTCCAGGTCGCGCACGGCGACCGCCACGTCGTCCCCGTTCCGGTGGGCCAGGAGCCCCGGGAGCTCGCTCACCATTTGAGAACAAATCTGTGCTCGATGGGGTCGACCAACCGTCTCATTGTCACGCTCTGTTCCGCCCCAGGTGGCCGGCTCTCGGCTCCCGTGCCACGATAGCGAGCGCGAAGGCCGGACCCACGAGCCGAGGGACTGCGCCTGACACCCTCGATGACCGTACCCAACGTGCCGGGGCCGTTCCCGTCCGGCCCGCTCGACATCGACGAACCCGTGTCACAGAGCGTCGGTTGCGTCAGGGACCTTCCGGCCCGCCCGGTGCGGTGCGCTCACATCCGCGATTTCCGCATCCCGGTGACGTTGAGCGGCCGAGGGTTTGACGCCGCTACCATCCACCGCGAAACGCTCACCCCCCACGTACCCGTCCAAGACCTCCTCCTTCTCGACGACTCGTCCGTGCGTGAAGCCTCGTCGGGTTTGGCCCGCGCCTCACCGCTGGCTTCCGACGCCGACGCAAGCTCCAAAACCTGCGCCGGCGAAGGCATTGTTCCGACGGCACGCGGCTCGACGCTTCCCCAGTGCCGAGCGTTGCGGCGCGTGCAACGAACCCCTTAGGCTCGCCGCACGCCGACGTTCAGCTCGTGGTCCTCGACGCCCGCTCCCGCTGCGGAGCTTCGGGCTTCCTTGCCGCAGGACCGTGCTCGCCCGTGATGACCACTAAGTGCTCGGCCAGCGAGTTCGCCGCGCCAACCAACTGCTCGGTCACCGTGAAGGCGGCGTCGATCAACTTGGTCCTTGGCTGACCGGTGCCCAAGGAGGGAAACGATCCGTCGACCGTGTCGGCGAACCGCCGGAGCGATCCCAGCACCTTGGTCTCGAGTTCCTGAACCGACTCGATGATCTGAGTGGCGCCTGTGCCCGCTTCTTTCGTTGCTATAGCCATCATGCACCTCCTCTCTGCTGAGCCCAATGCACAGCATTCCAATTTCCATTCAACACCTTCGGGCACGACGCGGGCAGGGCCGGTAGTCCCTTTCTTGGGCACCCTGGATCGCCCTCGACGTTCAGCAAGGCCCCCAGTGTCAACGACGGCTGAATTTTGACCCCCTCTGACGACCACTCGAATCCACCCGTCGATAGAGGGTCAGTATTCAGGCGTCGCCGACACCCAGCGCGCGGAGCTCCCGTCCCGCATCGAGGGGTACCGAGTGACCGAGAGGGGAGGTGTCGAAAGCCTGTGTCTCGATCGGTGCCACGCCGGGCTCGGTGATCGCAGCGGTGGATCCGAGGGGTTCGATCGCGTGAGGGAAAAGCCCCCGATGGTTTCCGGCTCCCCTTGAGTGGGCTCTCGCCGGCACCTTTGGTCAGTGACCACCAGTGCGTTCTCACCCTGGCGAGCTGATGGGTTGGGCCGACCGTCCGAAGCGAGTAACTGGCGTTCCCGGGATCTCTCGAAAGTCCTACGAGCAGAAGGCAGTCGGTGAACGGGACTCCTGTCCGACCAATGCGGCCGTAAGTCCGGACGCCCAGGTGCCGGCCCAGGACCTGTTTTTGTCGTGCTGTGGGGATTGACAAAACTCCTGTGAGGCTGACAGTCGAGTGTGGCGGTACAGGTTCCACCTACGATGGGTCGGTGCTCTCCAACGGTCTTGTCCGTGGCCTTCGCGTCACCTGAAGATCTCCCGCGGGTTGCTCGCGCGGCTGCCACCCACGCGTGGAACGTGGCGGTGGACAGTTCGCCAGCACGGGTCGTCGCGACGCGCGACTCGGGGCGCGTGGGGGAACCGTGGGTCGTCTTCGCCATCCGCGGGGGCCGAGGGATGCATGTGTCGTTCTACCGACCGGGCGACGCGCTTGACACCGAAGGGGAGGCGGTGGGAGAGCTCGCGGGAAACGCGCGCGAGATGGGTCGCCAACTTCGCTCGATCCTGGAGGATCTCGCCGAAGGGGATGCAGCCTGAGTGCTCGAGTGCGAGCCTTACGCTCCCGTCACCTCGGAGTGCAGGGTGTCCCCGCGCAGGCCTGCCAGAAGGTTGTCCACGGCGCATTGTGCCATGGAGGCTCTCGTCTCGACGGTTGCGGACCCGATGTGAGGCACGATGATCACGTTGGAAGCGCCTAGGAGGGGTTCGTCGGATCGCGGTGGTTCCTCCTCAAGGACGTCCAGGCCGGCGCCGGCAATCTTTCCGCTAACGAGCGCGCTGATGAGTGCCTGTTGATCCACAACTGCTCCGCGCGAAGTGTTGATCAAGAACGCAGTGGATTTCATCGTGTCGATCTGGTCGCGGCCGATGAGGTGCCGCGTTGCCTTGTTCAGGTCGACGTGGAGCGAGACGAAGTCCGCGGCTTGGAGCCCGAGCTCAAGATTGCCTACGCGCTCGACACCGTCGAAGTCAAACGATCCCGGCCGGGTATCGAAGGCGCTCACCTGCATTTTGGCGGCTAGTGCCCGCGTCGCGACGGCCCGTCCGATGCGCCCGAATCCGACGATGAAGAGTTGCTTTGCTGCCAGATCGACGCCTAGAGGGACTCCTCCCCATTGGCCGTCGGTCACGGCACGCATCGTCTCGGGTAGCCGGCGCGCCAGCATCGTCATGAGAGCGATCGTTAAGTCGGCGACGGCATCGCTCAGGACAGGCGTGATGGTGACCGCGATCGCGTGCGCTCGCGCCGCGGAAAGATCGATGTGGTCGGTCCCGACGCTCATGGTACTGATGACGCGCAGGTGAGGCGCCGATCCGATCGCCGCTGCATCCATCGGGACATGGGAATTGACGAGCACACCCTCAGCTGTGCGGAGCGCATCGCTGAACGCCTTGTCGGACCAACCGCCGGGGATCAGGGTGAGGTCGCACTCGGCGAGCTGGTCGACCAACTCCGGGCGAAGCGAGAACCCGATTAACGCCTTGGGCCTCCCGGTGGCCCCAGGTCCACGTGGGTTTGCAGATGCAGTAGCCATCACAGATAGGCAGACTTGGTGGCCGCACCCGCGTCGGGTCGCACTTGCGCCAGGGCAGCACCCGCTCCGTGCGCCAGGATCCCGGCATCGGATGCCACTTCGACCAATTGGAATCCTTGCGCGAGGCGTTTGCCAGCGGTCGAAGCGTTCCCGGCGATGCCAGGCACGACGTTGTGGCGGCGGCACGCATCGAGCACTTGATCGAGGGCGTCGGAGAAGACCGGGTCGGAGTTGTCCGGGCCCGGTGGGAGGCCGAGGGTCACGCTCAGGTCTGCCGGGCCGATGTAGACGGCGTCCACGCCTTGCACAGAAACGATCTCCTCGACGTCGGCGACCGCTCCGCGGGTCTCGACCATGACAATGCACAGCACTTCACGGTTTGCGCGCTCGTAGTAGTCGAATCCTGCGTAGTAGTTCGCCCGCAGCGGACCATAGCTGCGTATGCCGTCGGGCGCGTAACGGCATGCGGACACTGCCGCTTGCGCTTCCGCGCGGGAGCACACCATCGGCACAATGACACCCCACGCGCCGGCGTCGAGGGACTTTCCGATGATGCCCGCATCGTTTCGGGGGACCCGCACAAGCGGCACGGTGTCCGTTGACGAGATGCCTTGGAGCATGTGGATCATGTCCGCTTCATCGATGAGCCCGTGCTGCATATCGACGCAAACCCAGTCGAATCCACAGTTTGCAAAGATCTCCGCGGACATGGCGCTCGGGACGGTTAACCACCCCCCGAGAGCGACCCCGCCCTGCTGCCAGATCTTCCGCAACGCGTTCTCGCGCATGACTCGCCTCCTCGGCTTGCGGTCGGTGTACGGGTCGTTCCGTGAACGCTCCGCCAATCAGTGCGCCCTGAGGCTAGAGCGCCCCTCGCCCTGGTGAAAACGGGTCACCAACGCAAGGAGTGGGAACGTCATCATCTGTTGCCGGGTGACCATTGCACGTCTCGCCACGGCTTTCTAGCGTGTCGGCATGAGTCCCCGAGACTTGAACTGGGAAAAGGCGAATTCTCTGGATCGAATTCTTATTGACCATCAGGAACATTCCCCTGCTGAGGTTTCCTCGGATAGGAACGCATCCATGCAAACGGAGGAATCGGAGTCTCGAATGACCTTCGGAGCTGCCCCGGGCGACCGGACTCTCTGAGCCGTGGTTGGGAAGCCGAGCGCCCGCAAGCTCCGCAGGGCCGCGGCACAGGGCGGTCAGGTGTCCTCGTCCATGGCTCAGTCGGTAACGCCTCCAAAGAAGCATCGGGGGGCGTCACAGGGGGCCTGGCTGAAGTCGCCGTACATGAAGGATTGGAGCCCAGCGTGCCGGTTCGCTGACTGGCCAAATCCGGCCGTTCCTGAAGGGAGCGTGGGGGTCTACACGGTCTGGGACGGGAAGCAGCTCCTGTACGTGGGCATGTCGGGAAGAGGACCGGCTATGGCCGCCACGAAGGCAGGGAAGCCCGTCCCGAAATCGCGGGGGCTCGCGGGGCGCTTGGACGCTCACGCGTCAGGTAGGCGCAGTGGTGACCAGTTCTGTGTCTACGTGTTTGACCGTCTGGTGCTGCCGACGATGTCCAGCCAACAAATACAGGACGCGGCTTCCGGCGACCTGGCCATCGACGATCTGGTCTGCTCCTACATCCGCACCCGTTTGAGCTACCGCTTCAGGCTGTTTCCCTCGGGTAGAGAAGCACGAGACGCCGAGATGAAAATCATGAGCGAAGGCGTACGAGGCCAATATCCTCTGTTTCATCATGCGAGGTCGTGAAGGGCAGCCTGGACTTATCCTGACTCCCGAAGACCATTAACCAAGAAGATCTCGAGGTCTGCGCTAGGGCACCGGACCCTCAGCCAGCTGAGTCGCCCTGCATAGCCAGGGAGCGCTCGCTCGGCGGCGCTTCGAAATGAGCGGGGGCAGGCGGCTGTGGATGCAAACAGGGGCCTGAGTGAGCTAGGAGTGCACCCACGAACCGGCGAGATGGAGCAGGTGGGCATCCAAGGTGCCCCGCGCGGTAGGGGACGAATTCCGACTAAGCCGATACGGGCACTGCGGTCTAATAATGGGGAGATGAAACGCCGTTGGGCACTTCTCGTAAGGTAGCGCAGGTGCCTTCCGTCCCAATTCGTTTGGTGCTGGCCGACGTGGATGGCACGTTGGTGACTCCCGACAAAGTCCTTACGGACGAGGCAATCGACGCCGTGCACCGGCTCGGAGAGGAAGGCATTCTCTTCGCCATCACCAGCGGTCGTCCCCCGCGCGGGATGTCCATGCTTGTCGGACCGCTCAGCATCGAGACCCCGATTTCCGCCTTCAACGGAGGGTTACTCGTCGACTCTGCGATGAATGTGATTGAGCAGCAGGTCGTGCCCGAGAACCTCGTTGCGCCCATCAGCGCCCTACTCACGTCTCGCGGCCTCGACGTCTGGATCTATCGCGGTGCCGATTGGTACGTCCCGGATTCCCATGGACCGCACGTGGCACGGGAATCCTGGACCGTAAAGTTCGATCCAAAGGTCATGAAAAGCCTCGACGGCCTCACCGACGGCGTCGCAAAGATCGTGGGGGTGAGCGACGACCGCGACATGGTCAACGGCGCCTGGGCGGCAGCGATCGAAGCGTTCGGAGACCACGTGACTGTGGCGACGTCGCAGCCGTACTACCTCGACTTCACGCATCCCCTGGCCAACAAGGGCTGGGTGGCCTTGTACCTCGCCAAGAAGTACGAACTTTCAACGGACGAGATTGCCACCATCGGCGATATGGCGAATGACGTTCTCATGTTCGCTCATTCCGGCCTCAGCATCGCCATGGGCAACGCCGATCCGCAGGTGAAGCGCGCAGCCCGCCGGGTCACCGACAGCAACGGCCACGACGGTTTCGCCACTGCAATGCGCCGCTTCATCCTCAATCGCTAGTAGGACCGGACCGAGTGGACCGTTCCTATCCCGGCACACAGGGCCCGCCGCCACGACCGTGTCTGCGGCGGGACCCGGCGGTAGGCGACACCATTCGTCAGCCCCACTGCCGAATTTGCTGAGACCTATTCAACGACTGCGGATCAACGCTCTCTGTGGCCGTCCACCGCCATACTCTGGCGGCGATGGAAAAATCCAAGGGTGAGCCTGGACCCGATGCCGAAGGTGGCCCAGTTGCGGGACCGTGATCGCGATCGTAGGCAACTAGAGGCTCTTCATAATGCGCTGAAGGCTCGGCTGCTCGAACGTATGGTGGTGGAGGGCTGGTCGCCTGACCCCCTTGCCGATACGGGCGTCGAGGACGGTGTTGCCGGCTCGTTTCGGTGTTCCTTGAATGATCAGTTTGCCGCGACGGCAGTGTTCGTATGGTTTGGCGGGCCGCAAACCATTCAGATCGATGCCATCGTGGGAGTTTCGTATCAGCGCTCATACCGCGTGTGGCCGAGCCTCATCGGTGCCTCACATACGGAACTGCTAATCAATGTCGATGAGATCCGGAAAGAGTGCTCGCCAGTCCCACTCCGAGAACTCGGCGAGGTTGCCCAAGCCGTGGAAGAGCTTGTAACCCCCTTGCTTGAAGTAGCCGTAGATTGGGCATCGCCCTTCGCTGGAGTTGACGCTCTGCTTGAAGCCATATCAGCTACGCACACCGCGGTGCACGACATCCTTGACGTCCCAGTGGTCTTGGGCGCTGCAGGCAGGCCGAGCGAGGCGTGGGACGCGCTCGCGGCCTCAAAGGGTCAGCATCCAAAAGTCGCCCGCGAATGGAAAGCCGATATAGCAAACATTGAGACTTGGCTTACGGGCGGGGCGGCTGTGCCAGACCCGACAAACTAGAAGCCTGACCAATACTTCCCGAGTCCTGGGGTATCCCGATAAGTCGCCGACAATCTCGGACAGGGTGTCCCGCAAGTGCCGACGCGGGGAAATGCCCACCCCCCGGCGAACTGGGCGACCTTTCCCCTCCACCGCGTCGCGTTATTGAAATATCTCCTCACCTGATCGGCCCGTCGCTGGACGGCGCTCCCGAGGGGGCATTGTCCACGCGCCGCGCCAGGAAGTCGACGATGGTTCCGGCGACCTCGTAGGGCGCCTCGATCGGCAGCAGGTGACCGGCGTCGCTGAACCAGACGAGCTCGCTGTCGGGGATCAGATCCGCCATCCGTTGCTCCACGCTCGGCGGAGTGAACCAGTCGAGCCGACCGGCAAGGACCAGGGTGGGGACGGCGATCTCGGGCAGAAACTCCGCGGTGTGGTGTCGGCGGAGCCCACTCATCATCTTGAACAGGACGGAGAAGTTGACTTCGCCGATGTGCGCCAAGTGCGCGGCGATGTCCTCCTCCTTCACGTTCGGTCCACCGATACCGGTGACCTGAATGACACGTCGTCCCAAGCCTGGATGCGCGATACGTCGAAGCATCGGACGAAGCCCCTCAAGGGGGACGAACGCAAAGATCACCTCCCCAAGGGGGTAGAGCCGATCGAGGAGGGGCTTCTCGGCCAAGGTTCTGACCGGGTTCTCGAACGCGCCGGCAATCGGGACGAGGCCGGCGACCCGCTCGGGCGCTACCCGACACGTCTCCACGATGGCCTGCACCCCCATGGAGTGGCCCACGAGCACGGCGCGCTCCACGCCGGCGTCGCCAAGCACCTCCACGATGTCGGCCGCAAGCCGCTCGGGCGCAACGTCTTCGGCTCGGAGATCGCGCCCTGCGATTCCCGGCCGGCGCGGCAGCCCGGACTCCCCGTGGCCCCTCATGTCCAAGAAGATCGCCCGATGTCCGGCGGCGACGACGGCAGGTCCGATCGTGGTCCAGTACCCGTCGGTGCACGTCCAGCCGTTCACGAAAACGACCGGTATGCCCGGACCCTCACCACGAATCGTGTAGGCAATCCGGGTCCCGTCGGACACCGTGAGGTCGTGGTCCTTCGGAAAGGCGGCTCGCTGGTGGGCCTTGTCCCGGCTCGTGCTGGGCATCAACCAACACTAGGTCCCGGGGGCCCAGCCGGGCCGATTGCCCCAATAACCGATCGCGCCGGTGACGCTTCAGCGGCACCGAAGTGCCTGGGGTGGGGCAGGCACTTTTGCGAGTGCGCTGGTAGCGGACGTGCCGCACCCGCTCGTTTCCGCAGAGCCCGTATAGCTAGCAGTAAATCGGGTGTTGGGCACTGCAGCTGGACGAGCTGAGGTCAGAGGGAGAAGGTGGAGGCGGGGCGTTGTTGAGGGAGCGGCGCCAGCGCCGACGGGGGGAGATCCTCGTCTGTCACACAAAGGGCGAGGGATCCCTCGTCGCATTGTGATCGAGTCAACAATCAATGGCGATCTTGCGCTCGTTGGATTTGGCTTCTGGAGTTGAGTGTCCGCGACGAGCGATCGACTTCGGTGGCGAAGCTGGTCTGGCTCAGCTTCTTGGCGACCGAAGGCGAGGGGATGGAATGACTCCGAAGTACCTCTCCTTCCAGGTCCGCCTCGGATGGCAGGACGAAGCAGATCCGAGTACCGCCCGTGGCTGGCGGCTCGGCCCAAATGCGGCCGCCCTGGGCCTCGATTAGGCCCCGGGCGATGGCCAGACCGAGCCCGGCGCCCTTGTTCGAACGCGTGCGTGCCGGGTCGGCGCGGAAAAAGGGCTCAAACACTCGCTCCGTCGACTGTGGGTCGATGCCGATCCCGGTGTCTTCCACTGAGATGAACGTCACGCCGGCGGCACCGGTGACCGAAACGGTGACCTGCCCGCCGGCCGGGGTGTAGCGCAGCGAGTTGGTGACCAGGTTGGTCAGAACCCGTTCGACCTTCTCCGGCGCGCAGTAGCCCTTAGCGGCCTCGGTGCGCAGCACGCAGCGCAGGGTGATGCCCCGAGCCTGTGCCTCGGGCTCGAACCGCTGGGCGCAGGCCGCCGCCAGCCGACCGAGGTCGACTGAGGTCAACTCAAGGGAGGTGCCACCGCCGATATTGGCCAGCTCGAAGAGGTCCTCCACCAGCGCGCCGAGCAACCGCACCTGACCCTGGAGGGCTTCGAGGTAGTGACCCGGTTCGACCACCCCGTCTTCGATCGCCTCGAGCATTGCCTGCAGCGAGGTGACCGGGGCCCGCAAGTCGTGGCTGGCCCAGGCGACCAGCTGACTGCGGGCGTCGAAGATCTCCTCGAGGTGGTCGGCCATGGCGTTGAACGAGGCGGCCAACTCGGCGATTTCGCTCGGCCCTCCCTCGGGTGCTCGCTCGCCCAGGTCACCGGCCGCAAGGCGCCCCGAAGCGGCGCTGACCCGTTCGAGGCGCGACGTGATGGAGCGAGCCACCACCAGTGCACCCCCGATGCCGACTGCGCACGCCGCCAGGGCCACCGCCAGGACTTCGAGCCCAGCACCCATATGGAACATCACCATCCCCGACAGCAGCACCGCGCCAAGCGGCAGGGCGACCGCCACCAGGGCCAGACCAGCAAGTTGCAGGCGGACCGACGGCAAGGAACGCAGGACCACGGTGGAGACGATTCCGGCCAGAAGGATGATGCCCACCACCAGCAGCGTGCTGGCGCTCATGGCGCGAACCGGTAGCCGACGCCCCAGACCGTCTCGATCAGGCGGGGAGCCGAAGGGTCGTCCTCAATCTTTTCGCGCAGCCGACGCACATGGACGGTGACCGTGCTGGTCCCGGCGTCGAGGGCCGCCTCGTAGCCCCAGACGTGGGCCAGCAGCTGAGCCCGGGAGAAGACGACTCGCGGGTGGCTAGCCAGGCACCAAAGAAGATCGAACTCAGTGGCGGTGAGAGGCACCACGGTGCCATCGCGGATTGCCTCCCGGGTAGCCAGGTCGATCTGGAAGCCACCGACCTCTAGCAGGGTGCTGCCGGGTGCGCCGGCCGCCGGCAGCACCGTGGGCGCTGCTGACCGGTCGCCGTCTTCTCCAGTCCGGTGGGTGCGGCGCAGGACGGCGGTCACCCGGACCGCCAACTCGCGCGGCGAGAAGGGCTTGACCACGTAATCGTCGGCCCCGAGCTCGAGTCCGAGGATGCGGTCGGACTCCTCGCCCCGAGCAGTGAGCAAGATGACGGGCACATCGCTCCGGGAGCGAATCCATCGGCAGAGCTCTAACCCGTCGACACCGGGAAGCATCACGTCGAGGACCACCAGGTCAGGAGGACGGCGTTCAATGGCCCCCCGGGCAGAGGCGCCGTCGGCCATCTGCTCGGTGGTGAAGCCGTCGCGCTCAAGGTACCGCACCACGACGTCGCGAATAACGTCGTCGTCGTCCACGACCAGGACATTCGGCACCGCAGCAGCGTACCGCCCGCGTCCGGAAAACTGGAGGGGAGCAATGGCCACGGATTCAACCGTAGGCAGGTGGGCATGTCAGCGGCGGTCGGACCCCATTACGACTTCCTTACACGTCGGCTCGACGGCGTCTCCGCCTCGGCCGCCCGCACCCCCGCCCCGTACACTGCAGAGCCGATGGTGCGCACCAAGTGCTTGGCCGGGCTGGGTTGTCGCCGGTGACCGCACCTGGCCTACCGGGGGCCCCAGGGGACTCCGACGTCGACTGGATCGCCGTCACCGCGGAGACGCTGGAGCCGGGCGAGGCCTTCGGGTGGGCCGCGTCTCCTGGGTGCGGCGCCGTGGTCACCTTCTGTGGCACGGTGCGCGACCACTCGCCGGGACGGCCTGGGGTCGTGGGGCTGGTCTACGAGGCGTACGACGAGTATGTCGTGCCGAAACTGGCCGAGGTGGGGGTCGAGGCCCGACGTCGATGGCCGACAATCGGGCGGCTCGTCATGGTGCACCGGGTCGGCGCGCTCGCGGTCGGCGAGACCGCGGTGGTGGTGGCGGTATCCGCCCCCCATCGTCCGTCCGCGTTCGCGGCCGCGTCGTTCTGCATCGACACGCTCAAGGCCACGGTCCCGATCTGGAAGCTCGAGACCTGGGACGGCGGTGAGTCCTGGGCGACCGGATGCCGGCTGGGGCCTTCCGGGCTGTGATCGCCCTGGGCGAGGCCCGCCGACAGGTGTTCGGGATGTGTGCGGTCCTGGAGGCGGTCGAGGTGCTTTTGCCGACAGCCGTCGGCTGCGTGGCCGCGTCCACGGTGCAGGCCGAGGCCCCGATCCCCGGGTTCGCCAACTCGGGCATGGACGGTTATGCCGTGCAGGCCGCCGACACCGGGCCGGGAACGGTCGACCTACGTGTGGTGGGGAGCACCCGGGCCGGCGAGGCTCCCATCTCGATGGGCCCGGGTCAGGCCGTGCGGATCATGACCGGTGCGCCGATGCCAGTGGGCGCCGACGCGGTGTGCATGCAGGAGTCGACGTCACCGGGGGCGAACAACGGGACGGTGCGCATCCTCGGACTGGTGGAGCCCGGTGCCTACGTGCGGCGCACCGGCGACGACGTGGCCGTGGGACAGGTGCTCCTCGAGGCGGGCACGGTGCTCGGCCCGGCCCACGCCGGCGTGTTGGCTGGTCAGGGGTACCGAAAGGCGCTCGTATACCGCCGACCGGTGGTCGGCGTTCTCTCGACCGGCGACGAGCTCCTCGACCCTCCGGCTCCCCTCGTGCCCGGCAGGATCCGCGACGGCAACCGTCCGGCGCTGCTGGCAGCCCTGGCCCAGTCTCGCTTCGTGCCGGTCGACCTCGGCTCGGTCCCCGACGAAGAGACGGCCATCGGCGAAGCTTTGGAGGCGGGGGCGGCCCGGTGCGACGCCGTGGTGGTGTCGGGTGGGGTGAGTGTCGGTGACGCCGATTTGGTGACTGCGGTCCTGGCCGAGCGGTGCGCTGGCACCTCGCACTGGATGCAGGTGGCCATCCGCCCGGCCAAGCCGTTCGCCTTCGGGCTGCTGGGCGGGCGGGTCCCGACCTTCGGCGTCCCGGGCAACCCGGTCTCGGCCCTGGTGAGCTTCGAGCTGCTGGTCCGCCCGGCGCTGCGCCAGATGGCCGGACACACCGCCCTGGACCGTCCGGCGGCCCGAGCCGTGGCCGACGAGGCCCTCACCCGGACGGCCGACGGCAAGGTTCACTACTTCCGCGTCCGAGCGGAGTTTGCCGAGGATGGTCGCCTCCACGTGCGGCCCACCGGTGTTCAGCAGTCCCACGTCCTGCATGCGCTGGCCATGGCCAACGCCCTGGCCGTGGTGCCCGACGGCTCGGGCATCGAGGCCGGTGGCACCGTGGAGGTCATGCTGCTCGACCCCGAGGGCCTGGCGGGGAGCGGACCTGTCGGCCCATGGGGCGGCGTCCAGTGAGCGCCCCGCAGCCGGTGCAGCTCGGTGAGCGTCGGGCCGGGACCACACCCGCTCCGGGGGGGCCGGCGGCCCCGGCCACCGGCCCGCTGGTCGACACCTTCGGGCGGGTCCATCGCGACCTGCGCATCTCGCTCACCGACCGGTGCAACCTCCGATGCGTCTACTGCATGCCCGAGTCCGGTATGCGGTTCCTGCCGGGGGCACAGCACCTGCGCACCGACGAGATCCTGCGCACCGCGACGGTGGCCCGCGGACTCGGCATCGACCGCGTGCGTCTCACCGGAGGTGAGCCGCTGCTGCGGCGCGATGTGGTGGAGGTGGTGGCCGGGCTGCGGGCCATCGGCTTCGAGGAGCTCACCATGACCACCAACGCCGTCCGGCTGGGGCCGCTGGCTGCCTCGCTCGCCGCCGCCGGGCTCAACCGGGTCAACATCAGCTGCGACAGCCTCGATCCCGGGCGCTTCGCGGCCATACGCCGGCGTGGCACGCTGTCGGTGGTCCTCGCCGCCATGGCCGACGCCGAGGCCGCCGGGCTTGGCCCGCTGAAGGTGAACATGGTGCCGGTGACCGGTGTCAACGATGACGAGGTCGAAGGGTTCGCCCGCTTCGGTCGGCAGACCGGTCGGACGGTGCGTTACATCGAGTTCATGCCGCTCGACGCCGAGGGTGCGTGGGATCGGGACCGGGTCGTGCCGGGCGACGAGATCGTGGCCCGCATCGACCGCTGCTGGCCGCTCGAGGCGGTGATCGACCCCGACGATGCTGCTCCGGCGACCCGCTACCGATACACCGACGGGACCGGCGAGATCGGCATTGTGGCCAGCGTGACCCGCCCCTTCTGCGGCACGTGCGACCGCCTCCGTCTCACCGCCGATGGGGCACTGCGCAACTGTCTGTTCAGCGACGATGAGCTGTCGGCCCGCGACCTGCTGCGAAAGGGTGGGACCGACGATGAGCTGGCTGCCATGATCCGACGGGCGGTGTGGGGGAAGCGCCCTGGGCACGGGATCAACGATCCGGGCTTCCTCGCCCCCGCACGCTCGATGTCGATGATCGGCGGGTGATGGCCCGGCTGCGGCTGTTCGGCCCCGCCCGGGAGGCGGCCAGGGTGGCCGGCGACCAGGTGCCCGGGGATACGGTCGGCGAGGTGCTCGACTCGGCGGCGGCGCGCTACGGCTCCGGGTTCACCGCGCTCCTGCCGGCATGTCAGGTGTGGGTCAATGGCGAGCCGGCGGACCGCCTGTGCCCAGTGGATGACCACGACGAAGTGGGGGTGCTGCCACCGTTCTCAGGCGGGTGAACCGGGCGGATCCTGGGGGTGGGGATTCCGGCCGGCCAGGAGTTCGAGGGCATGGGGGAGCACGTCGAGGACGGCGCCGATCGACTCGGCGGCTCCGGCGGGCGAGCCGGGCACGTTACAGATGAGGCAGGCGCCCACCGATCCGGCGATGCCCCGGCCGAGGCGGCCGAGCGGCGAGGCTGCCCGCATGGCCTCGGCCAGGCCGGGGGCCTGGCGCTCCACCACGGCAGCCGTGCCCTCCGGGGTCTGGTCACGGGGCCCGAACCCGGTACCGCCGCTGGTCACCACCAGCCCGGCGAAGCCGTCCGCCGCTCGGCGCAGGGCGTCGGCCACCGCATGCTCGCCGTCGGGCACGGTCATTCGGTCCACCACCGTGAACCCCGCCCCGGCCAGCACGTCGGCCAGCACCGGGCCCGACCGGTCGGCGGCGGTGCCGGCCGCCACCGAGTCCGACACC
Organism: Acidimicrobiales bacterium; assembly: GCA_052145775.1. Taxonomy (GTDB): domain Bacteria; phylum Actinomycetota; class Acidimicrobiia; order Acidimicrobiales; family RAAP-2; genus CAVYPR01. Next base: position 7,855 of record JBKQNY010000136.1, on the reverse strand, counting down.
GTCACGATCTTGGCGGCGGGGGACACCGGACAACCCTACCGATGGTGCCGCCGCGTGACCGATTTTCTCCAATTGTAAGGAGCTGACCGTTCGTCGACGACCGTCCGGGGCTACCGTCGACTCGTGTCCGCGTCGTCCGGCCCCACCGAGTCTGACCGGGAACCGGGGAGCCCGGAGTCCGCGGCCGCCGGCGGGACCTCGAGTGCAGAACGCGCCGGCCTGCGGACCCGGGTCATCCGGAGCACCGAGCCCCTCGTGGCCAAGGCGGAACAGGCCACCACGAAGATCGGCGACCGGTTCGACAGCCCGCTGCACGATGAGTGGGTGGCCTCGGTGCTGGGGGTGGCCTTGGGCATCGCCTTCACCTTGTGTTTCGCCACCGGGCTGGTCGATTACCTGGCACAGCACCCACCGGGATGGTTCCACCTGCCGGTGCACCCGATCAACTTGTACAGGGTCAACGAGGGCGTGCATGTGATCACCGGGATCGCCACCATCCCGCTGCTGCTGGCGAAGCTGTGGTCGGTGTGGCCCAAACTCTTCAGCTGGCCACCGGTGGCCGGCGTGGCCCATGCGCTCGAGCGCCTGAGCCTCATCCCGCTGGTCGGTGGCTCGCTGTTCCTGCTCTTCACCGGCGTGGCCAACATCGATTACTGGTACTCGCCCATGCCGTTCTTTTTCCCGACCGCCCACTTCTGGGCGGCCTGGTTGGTCGTAGGCGCCCTGGTGATCCACATCGCGGCGAAGGCGTCGACCGCCACCTCGTCGATCGCTCGTGGGCCGGGGCCGACACCGCGTTCGCGGCGCACCACGCGAGAGGTGCCTGGACCTGCCCTCTCGGGGGATGGGCAGGGCGCCGCACTGTTCGACGGCGCCGACGAGCAGTCGGGATTGACCCGTCGGGGATTCCTTGGCGCCATCTTCGCAACGGCCGGGGTGCTGGTGCTCTCGGTGGCCGGCGAGACGGTGGCGCCGCTCATGCGCCTTTCGGTGCTGGCCCCCCGCAACCCCGTCATCGGCCCACAGCACTTGCCCGTGAACCAATCGGCGAAGCAGGCCGGCGTCACCTCCTCGGCCGTCGACCCCAACTACCGCCTCGTCGTGAAGGGCAACTGCCGCAGTCCCCGGGCCTTCAGCTTGGCCGACCTCCAGACCATGCCCCAGCGGGCGGCGGGGCTACCCATCACGTGCGTCGAGGGGTGGAGCGCGGCGGCCATGTGGCGGGGCGTCTCGCTCCCTCACCTGCTCGGGGTGGTCGGCGCTCCTGCTGGGGCCTCGGTCCGGGTCGAGTCCCTTGAATCCCAGCACCGCCTCTACGCAAGTTCGGTGGTCGACAGTGAACACGCTGCCGATCCCGACACCCTGCTGGCCCTCGAGTGCAACGGCGCACCGCTCGACCTCGACCACGGCTACCCGGTGCGGCTCATTGCCCCGGACCGTCCGGGAGTCTTGCAGACCAAGTGGATCACCAACGTGGTGGTGCTGTGAGTCCCGACGCCCCGGACCCCGCAGCGAGCATTCTGCCGGCCCCGGTCGTCGTGCTCACACGAGTCGGGCCGAGCGACGAGCCTACTGAAGGGGCGCCCGGCGGCCCGCCGACGGCGAGCGGCGGCGCTGTGTCCGGCGAACACGGGCCGCTCTTCTGGGTCTTCCTCGCCCTCGGGTGGGCGGTCATCATCTTCGCCATCCACGGCATGATCGCCCAGCGGGCAAACCCGCCGCAGGTCTGGAAGCTGCTCATCGGTCTCAACATCGTGAATGACGCCCTCGTGGCGCCGGCCCTGGTCGTGGCGGCCTTCGTCGTCAGGCGCTTCATTCCGGGGTGGCTGGTGGCCCCACTCGACGTCGGACTGATCGCCTCTGCGGTGGTGGCGCTGTATGCCTACCCCCTGGTCGGGAGCTGGGGGAAGTCTGCAGCGGCGGGCTTCAGCCGCCTGCCCTTCGACTACGCGCACAGCCTGCTGATGGTGCTCGGCGCCATCTGGTTCGTCTGCGCCCTGCTGGCCGTCTGGTCATGGTCACGGAAGCGCCCGCAGGCCAACTGATCGGCGGCGACGGCGAGACCTTCCCCACCCGCCGCAGCCGTGCCGAGTTGGTGGCCCGCGGCGTGGTGGCCGCGGCCGCCGCCGTCCCGCTGGTTGTCTACCTGTGGGTTGCGCTGCGCCAGCTGGGCTACCCCTACGAGCTTGAGTGGATGGAGGGCGGCTCGGTGGAGGTGGCGGCCCGGGTCTTCCACGGACAGAGCATCTACGTCGCGCCGTCGCTGCACTACGTCCCCTACGCCTACACCCCGCTCTACTACTGGGTCAGCGGGACGCTGGCCCACGTGACCGGCATCGGTTTCCTGCCGCTGCGCCTGGTGTCCCTGGCGGCTTCGCTCGGGTGCTTCGCGTTGCTCTTCGTCATGGTGCGCCGGGAGACTGGGGACGCCGTGGCCGGGATGCTGGCCGCCGGCCTCTTCGCCGCCACCTACGAGGTGGGCGGTGCCTGGCTCAACATCGGCCGGGTCGATGCCCTCTTCCTTTGCCTCCTGCTCGCAGCGGTGGCTGTCGGCCGTCGGGCCGAGCGCTGGCCGGGGGCGCTGGCCTGCGGACTGCTGTTCTTCGCCGCCTTCTTCACCAAGCAGAGCGGGCTGCTGGCTGCCGCCCCGGTGCTGGTCTTCCTGGTGGTCACCCGCCGCCGGGTCGGACTGATCGCCTCGGCCACCGTGGTGGCGACGGTGGCAGTGTCGACCCTGGTGCTCAACGCGACCACCGGCGGGTGGTACCTGTGGTCGATCTACGGCGAGCTGGTGCACCAGGGGTCCGACCCCGCACACCTGCACCGCTTCGTGGCCGAGGATCTGCTGCGCCCGGTCGGCTTCGCCGTGTGCCTCGGCCTCGGCGGTCTTGCGGTCGGTCTGTGGCGGCGCCGAACCTCCACCGACTGGGCCTACTGGGGGGTGGTCGTCGCCGGCATGGCCGGCTCGGCCTTCGTCTCGCGGATCCACTCGGGAGGGGGCCGTGACACCCTCATCCCCCTCTACACCGGGGTGGCCCTGCTGGCCGCCTTGGGCTACGACGCCCTACGACGAAGCGAGCTCGGGCCGCCCGCTCTGGTCGGCGGGGCCCTGGCCCTGGTGGTGGCCCTCCAGGTGGGGGTCCGGGTGGACCACCCGGCTCACCTCATCCCCAAGCCGGCCAACCCGGTGGCCGGCCGGCAACTGATCCACCAGTTGGCATCGACCCCCGGCGAGGTCCTGGTGCTGGACCACCCGTGGTACGAGACGATGGCCGGGAAGCCGTCGTTCGCCCAGGGCGAGGCGGTCCACGACGTGCTGCGGGCCGGCCCCAGCCGCGCCCGCAGCCTCCTGCTGGCCAGCATCCGCCAGGTGATGGCCACACCGAAGGTGACCGCCGTCTACCTCGACAATTTCGGCGAGGAGCAGATGCTCGGGATGACACGGCCCGGGAGCGGCTGGGTGCGGGGCGGGCGGGTGTTCGGGTGCTTTCAGTGCTTCTTCCCGCCGACCGACTGGGCGGTGCGCCCGGCCTTCCTCTTCGTCCGGGCGCCGGCGGCCGTCAAGCTGGGCGGGTCGGTGCCGGTAGTGACGACGTACCCCGCTACCCCGCCCGGTCGAGGACACTGAACCACCGACCGCCGTCCTCCCAGGTCTCGGTGGGTACCAGCCCCGATTCGACGGCCAGATCGTCGACCCCCTCGACCGACACCCGGGCCCAGGGGAACCACGGGCTCTCGCGCAGATGGGTCTCGATGCGGACCACCATCGACTCGGTGGGGACGTGGGACGGCTCCACCTCGACCAGCACCCGGCCCCGGGGGTGCAGGATCTCGCGTACCCGGCGCAGCAGGGCCACCGGGTCGCCGCCGATGCCCACGCTGCCGTCGAGCAGGAGGACCGTCCGCCACCGCCCGTGGCCGGGCAGGGCCTCGAAGACCGAGCGGCGCATCACCGGGGCGCCGCGCCGGCGGGCCATGGCCACCGCGGTGGGGGAGATGTCGAGGCCGAGGGCGATGACGCCGCGAGTGTGCAGGGCCCGGACATGGCGGCCGGGGCCGCAGCCCACGTCAAGTACCGGACCCCGGGCCCGGTCGAGCAGCTTCTCGTCCACCGGGTCGGTGGCCGCCATCCAGCGCCGCACGTCGAGCGCGAGGACCCGCCCGTCTTCGACGCGCAGCCGAGTGGGAGCGACCAGGGTCTCAGACACGGCCGGTCCCCGTCGCCGGGCCGACCGATGCCACCGGGTGCCCGGTGGACGCCAGGGCGGCGGCGAAGTGGGTGCAGGGCGCGTCGGCCGCGACGGCAAGTGCGTCATCGAAGCGGTCGACATCGCGCAGCCCGTCGGCCAGCGCGCAGCTGAGGCCGAGCTCGGACAGCCGGGCGAGCTGGGCCGCCGCGGTGTCGGCGCTGCTCATTGGTACCCCGTCGAACAAGCCGGGCCTCGCCTTTCGGATCCCGATGACCCAGTAGCCGCCGTCATCAGCCGGGCCGAGCACCGCGTCGGCGCTACCCAGGGCCCGCGCCGCCCGCTCGAGGTGGGCCGCGGTCAGCTGCGGGGTGTCCATGCCGACCACCAGCACCGGTGCCTCCCAGCCTGCGACGGTGTCGTCGACGGCTCCCTGAAGGCGGGTCCCGAACTCCCCGCCGCACTGCGATATGACCTCAACGCCCGCGGGCAGCCAGTCGCCGGGTTGCCCTTCGAGAACCACGACGGCGCGGCGGGCCGGGCTGGCGGCCACTGCCTCGAGGGTGTCGAGCAGGGCGGCCAGGGCCAAGGCGGCCGCCTGGGACGGGTCCAGCGGCGGGCACAGTCGGGTCTTGACGGCGCCGGGGACCGGCTCCTTGGCGATGACCGCCACCTGCCACCCGGGCACGGTCACCGAAGCAGCGCCGACATGTCGCCGACGGCCTGCACGGTGCCGCGCACCGTGCCGGTCACTTTGGATCGTCCGGTGCGCGGCCGGTAGGGTACCGGCACCTCGTCGATCCGCCACCCGGCCCGGTGGGCCTTCAACACCATCTCGAGCGGCCAGCCCGACCGCCGGTCCGCCAACCCGAGGTCGAGCAGCGCCGCGCGGTGGGCGGCCCGCAGCGGCCCGAGGTCGCGCAGTCCCAGCCCGGTGCGCCTGCGCACCTCGACCATGAGCAGCCGGTTGGCGAGGCGGGCGTGGAGGGGCCAAGCGCCGTACCCTGCGTGGCGGGCACCCAACATCAGGTCGATCCGGCCGTCGGCCACCGGGCCGGCCACGACAGGCAGGTCCCGAGGGTCGATCGAACCGTCGGCGTCCATGAAGCACACGACATCCCCGGTCGCCGACTGCAGCCCGGCCCAGCAGGTGGACCCGAAGCCCCGGACCTCTTCCCTGACCACCCGGGCGCCGAACGCCCGAGCCACTTCGCCCGAGCCGTCGGTCGACCCGTTGTCGACCACGATGGGGGTGAAGCCGGCCGGCATGCGGCCGAGCACCCAGGGAAGGGCGGCAACCTCGTCCAGGACCGGCAGGATCACCTCGGGCATCGCCCCGAACGGTACCGAGGGGCGAGCCGGCAACGACCCCCCGAGCGCTTACGAATCGCTAACTTCGCCAGCCGCGCCCACCAGGCCCACCCGGGGTTGGCTACCCTCGCCGGGTGCCAGCTCGTGCGGGGCTCCAGCGGGGATGCCATCGGCCGTGAAGGTGCTGGTGACGGGGGGGTCGGGATTTATCGGGTCCCACCTCGTCGACGCGCTGGTCGCCGATGGCCACGCCGTCGTCGTGGTGGACCGGCGCCCACCCGAGTTCCCCAACCGGTCGGCCACCTACGTGCTGGCCGACGTCCGGGACCCCGACGTCTGGCCGCTGGTGCTGCCGGGCGTCGACGCCGTCAGCCACCAGGCGGCGCGGGTGGGACTGGGTGTCCGCTTCGCCGACGTCACCGACTACGTGGCCGACAACGACACCGGGACCGCGGTGCTGTTGGCGGCCCTCGACGCTGTCGGCTTTGGTGGCCGGCTGGTGCTGGCCTCCAGCATGGTGGTCTACGGCGAGGGCGCCTACCGCTGCCCGCGCTGCGGCCCGGTTGCCGCCCGCCCACGCACGGCTGAGCGGCTGCGCGCCGGCAATTTCGAGCCTGACTGCCCGCGCTGCGGTGACGACCTGGTCCCAGAGTCGGTGGACGAAGACGCGCCCGTCGACCCGCGCAACGCCTACGCCGCCACCAAGCTCCACCAAGAGCACCTGTGCACGGTCTTCGGACGCGAGCGCGACGTGCCGGTCATCAGGCTGCGATACCACAACGTCTACGGTCCACGGTGCCCGGTCGACACCCCTTACGCCGGTGTGGCCAGCCTCTTCGTGGCCGCCCTGCGACGTGGCGAAGCGCCGCGGGTCTTCGAGGACGGCGGCCAGCGCCGCGACTTCATCCACGTGCGCGACGTCGCCCGGGCCAACGTGGCCGCCCTGGTGGCCGACCGCTCGGTGTCCGGCGCCTTCAACATCGCCTCGGGCCGGCCCCGCACGATCCTGGAACTGGCCACTGCCCTGGCCGAAGCCATGGGCCGGCAGGACCTTGCGCCGGTGGTCACCGGCGAATGGCGGCTCGGCGACGTCCGCCACGTGACGGCCTCGGCAGACCGGGCTGAGGCGATGCTGGATTTCGCGGCCGAGGTGCCCTTCGCCGTCGGTATGGCCGAACTGGCCACCGTGCCGGCCTGAGCCGTGGACCGCGCGCCGGCCACCGGCGGGACCGCCGGGCCGGGCGGGCCCGGCCACCGGACGCGGGCCACCGCCCTGTTCTCCGGCGTCGGGCGGTACTGCATCCGGTTCCGCTGGGCGGTGGTCGTCGCCTGGTTGCTGCTCACCGTGGCGGCGGTGGCCTTTCTGCCATCCTTGGGCGGCGTCATCAAGAACGACAACGCCGCCTTTCTGCCGGCGAGCTCCCCCAGCGTGCGGGCGCAGACCCTCGCCGCACCCTTCCTGACGGCCGACCAGCAGACCGGGACCATCGTCGCCGTCCGTGCCGGCGGGGCGCTCACGGCAGCTGACCAGGCGGCCATCGACCGCGTCGAGGCGGCGGCCCGCCGTGCCCCCGACGTGGCGACCGTCCGCGACGCGGCGGTGTCACCCGGCGGTCAGGCCCGGACCGCCGTTGTCGAGTTCTCCTCGATCGCCGCGGGAGCGGGGAGGGCGGGGGCGGCGGCCGTGGCCGCCATTCGCGCCGACTTCACCGACCTGCCGGCGGGTCTGTCGATCCACCTCACCGGGCCGCTTCCCGAGCTGGTCGACCAGCAGCGCGCCGGGGAGAAGACGGCCAACCACGTCGAACTGGTCTCGGCCATCCTCATCCTGGTGCTGCTGGCGGTGGCCTTCCGCTCGGCCCTGGCACCCCTGGCCGCGCTGGCCCCGGCCGGGCTGGCTCTCGCCCTGGCCGGGCCCGTCATCGCCGAGTCGGCCCGACTTGGCGTGGAGATCTCCTCGCTGCTCCAACTGCTGCTCACCGCCCTGGTGCTCGGAGCCGGCACTGACTACAGCCTGTTCCTGATCTTTCGCTACCGCGAGAATCTGCGTCGGGGTCTGGCCCCCGACGCGGCCATCGAAGCGGCGGTCGGCCGGGTCGGCGAGTCCATCACCTTCTCGGCGGCCACCGTCATCGCCGCTCTCCTGAGCCTCCTGCTGGCCAGCTTCGGCCTGTATCGGGGTGTCGGCCCGGGACTGGCCCTTGGGATCCTGGTCGTCCTGTTGATCGAGCTCACGTTCTTCCCCGCCCTGCTCTCGATCCTCGGTCGCGCAGCCTTCTGGCCGTCGGTACCCGAACCAGGGCCGTGGCGGGCGGGGCGGTGGGGGGCGGTGGCCGCCCGGGTCTCCGGCCGCCCGG
>JBKQNY010000135.1:0-5345 GCA_052145775.1 Acidimicrobiales bacterium | reverse complement strand
AGGAGACGGCCTGCGTCGGGTGGCCGAGCGGGCCGTCCTCAACGCCATCCTCGGCGTCGTGCGGCCGGGCGACATGGGGTTCGACATCGTGCACATGAACCTGCACAAGACCTTCGCCACGCCCCACGGGGGCGGGGGACCGGGGGCCGGACCCGTCGCCGTCTCGCCCCGGCTGGTCGAGTTCCTGCCCGGTCCGCGTCCGGTGCGCCTGGAGAACCGCTACGGCACCATGACCCCGCCGCACTCCATCGGGCGAGTGCACGGCTGGCACGGCAACGCCCTCGTGCTGGCCCGGGCCCTGGCCTACATGGAGGTGCACGGAGGGGACGGCCTGCGGCGGGTGGCCGAGCGGGCCGTCCTCAACGCCAACTGGATCAGGCGCCGCCTCTCGGGCGCCTACGACGTCCCCTTCGACCGGCCCTGCATGCACGAGGTGGTGTTCTCGGCGGCCACCCTGCGCAAGCGGTACGGCACCAAGGCGCTCGATGTGGGGAAGCGGCTCTTGGAGCTCGGGTTCCACGCCCCCACGGTCTACTTCCCCCTCATCGTCGAAGAGGCGCTCATGGTCGAGCCCACCGAGACCGAGAGCCCCCAGACCCTGGCCGCCCTGGCCGACGCCCTGGAGCGCATCGCCGTGGAGGCCTCGTCCCCCGACGGGCCGGCCGCGGCCGCCGCCGCCCCCCGGACCACCCCCGTCAGCCGGGTGGACGAGGCACGGGCGGCCCGCACCCTGGTGCCGACGTTCGACGCCCGAGGGGAGTGACCTCGAGCGGCTGGACGGCCGCGGCGCCCTTCAGGGCGCCTGGCGAAGAGACCTTGGTTCTCTGCACCCATGGGTGACGCCAAGCGACCACGGCACCGTGCGGGTCACGGGCTGCCGCGACCTCCCTACGTCAGCCGTACGTGGGGTGCTGGGGCCAGCCGGGGGGCGAGTCCTCCCACTCCTCCTGACGGCCGTAGGGAGCGAGGTCGAGCATGTTGTTGACGAACAGCAGCCGGTCAACGCCCCGGCCGTTGGTGGCGTAGGTGCGATACACCTGCTCGCCGTCGGAGAAGAAGAGGTTGAGCATGAAACCCTGGTTCGCCCCGCAGTCTTCGGCGAACGAGGTGCCATGCGAGGACCCGAACGGCACGACCCAGCCCTGGCGGGCCCAGTAGCACTCCATCTGGGCCAGCGGCATGTTCGACACGGTCCGCCAGCTGAGCCCCTCGTCGGCCAGCGTCGTCAGGGCGGCCACGTTGGAGGTGAAGTGGGTGCAGCCTGGGCAGAAGGCGTCCGGGCCGTTGTCCATGAACTGGTAGACGGCCAGCTGCTGGCGGCCCTCAAAGAAGTCCGACAACCGCTTCGGTCCCTCGGTGGTTGCGAAGAGGTACTTCTCGTTGTCGAAGTGGACCATCGGGAGGCGGCGCCGTTGGGCGGCAATGGCGTCGAGACGGCGGGTGGCTTCCTTCTCCGCAAGGAGCAGGTCGTCACGTTCCTTCTGCCATTCCTCCGCCGACACGACACTCGGCATGCTGACCATGTGAGCCACCTCCAAGCCTGGTGATGCGGACCCCGCCACGGCCGGTACACGAGCACGCGGCCCCTGGGCCTCATGATAAGTGCAGGACAATGTCCACGGCTCGGGGCCAGGTGGCAACCCCGGGCTGCGTGATGGCCGCATGCTCCGGTGCGCCCGGCCTACAAGGGCACGGCCGCTCCGGCGTTGTTGGTCGACCGGGGCTGACCTTGCCACGGCAGCCCTCTCCCGGTGGCCCGCCTGCGGAGCGGCGCGACGGGAGCCGTCACCTCTTGAATGTGGGGAAGCCTGTCCGCATGGTGGCCATGCCCACCATGGGCTTGTTGAGCCACCGGCCCCCCATCGAGCCGTAGAAGGCGGCGTCCCCGAAGGTGAACACCCCGCCGTCGGAGGCGTCGAGCCAGTACCCACCGCTGGTGGGGGTGGGGGCCATACCCACCATGGGTTGTCGGAGCGGCGTGCCGCCCATCGAGCCCCAGAATTGGCCGGCCCCGAAGGTGAACACCCCGCCGTCGGAGGCGTCGAGCCAGTACCCGTCGCCGTTCGGTGTCGGTGCCATCCCCACCACGGGCTTGTTGATGTGCAGGCCCCCCATCGAGCCGTAGAACTGGGCGTCCCCGAAGGCGAACACCCCGCCGTCGGTGGCCACCAGCCAGTAGCCCTTGCCGTCGGGGGTGGGTGCCATGCTGGTGATGGGCTGATCGAGGTGCTTGCCCCCCATCGAACCGTAGAATTTTGCGTTCCCGAAGGCGAACATGCCGCCGTCGGAGGCCACGAGCCAGTACCCCCCGCCGTTGGCCGTGGCCGCGATCCCGACGATGGGCTCGTTGAGCGGTGTGTTCCCCATCGAGCCGTAGAACTGGGCGTCCCCGAAGGCGAACACCCCGCCGTCGGACGCCACCAGCCAGTAGCCCCTGCTGTCGGGGGTGACCGCCATCCCGACCACCGGCTTGTTGATCGGTCGGTTCCCCATCGAGCCCCAGAACTGGGCTTCTCCGAAGGTGAACACGCCGCCGTCGGTCGCCACCAGCCAGTAGCCGCGCGGGATTGTGGGGGCGACCACGACGAGTGTGAGCGGAAGCGACACGGACGCCATGGCGATGACGGAGCCCGAGTACGTGGCGACGATCAGCTGAGAGCCGGCTGTGCTGAAGATCACTGTGCAGTCGGCCACGTACGGCGGTGTCGCCGACAACGGGACGTCCTGGCAGCCGGGGATGGGGACGCCGTTGTCGGAGAAGCTGACCGTCCCTGTCAGAGGGATCGGGGATGTGACGATGGCCACCAGCGTCACGAGGCTGTTGCGGTGGACCACCATTGTCGCGGTGGTCACCGTGGTGGTGGTCGGCACCCCCGGGATATCCAAGCCCAGGCTCTGGTCGACGCCACCGAAGGTGGCGTAGGTGTGGGCTGTCCGCGGCGCCCTCGGGGTGCTTGACCCGGAGTTTGTCGTCCCGGACTCTGACTTTTCGGACCCCACCGAGCGGGGTCCCGACAGCGTCCCCGCGACGCTCGTCGCCTCGGCCCGCAGACTCGGTGCTCCGACGATCGACACCGAAGATCCGGTGGCCGAGCGCGGCGATGCTGTGCAAGCGCTCAGCGCCATCGCCCCGACAACCAGCGTCGCCAACCCGAGTAGAGCACGGCGTCGCCGCCGGGTCGACGCGTCACGTCCCCCGAACCCGCCCAGCCGGCGATCTCGCATCCTCCCCCGCACGCCCTAGGCGCCTCCAACCCCACCCCGCAACGGCTGCTGAGCTATCGACGTAGCGGTCCGAAGAATCTAGAGGTCCGATGCCTGCAGCCAGAATTAGTACGCCACGTCGCGTTTACGACGAGTGTAACTGGTGCCCCCTAGGGGTTGTCTACGGGGTCACCGAAGGAGAACTTGGTCGTGTCCTTCTCCGGCGTTGGGCGTCGTGACCTGGAAGGACGTCCCAGATCGGCGCCAGAATGGGCGATCTGGGTTCCCGGTTCGGGCCCGCCTCGAGCCCCGACCCCGTTGACGGACCTCCCCGCCGAGGACGATGGAGATCGTGAGGCTTCGCTCGGCACCTACCGTGTCCGGGCCAGCGAGTCCCGAAACCGCTCGATGGCGGCCATCACCCGACTCGTCACGGTGCTGGCCGGGGGAGTGCGGGGCGGATGGATGCGGGTGGGTCGGCGCGACGGCCTTGGCCGTGCGGTAGCTGCTCCCCATCCTCGAGCGGTCGAAGCGGTCGGCGTAGCGCTCCAGCAGGGGGAACAAGGTGCTCACCCCCTGCTCCATGTGGGTGCGTGCCGCGAGGCGCAGCATCTGGAAGAGGGTGTCGAACACCAAGCTGTCCGGGTCCGCCGCCTCGAAATCCTTGACCAGCTGCTGCACCAGCGCCTGCTCATGGATCCGGTTCCGAACGGTTGCTCGTCCTGTCGCTGGTCATCAACGTCGGCCTTTATCTCGTGGCTTTTCGGGTACTCACCCCTAGGAAGTAGGCCCCGGGACCCTGCCGGCGGGCGAGTTCGTGGGCGGGGCCGGCTGGACCGCGCTCCAGCTCCTCGGCTCCTTCCACCAGGGTCACGAGTTGCGCCACAGCGAGCCGGTCTACGGCTTCTTAGAGGCGGTTGCAAATGGTCACTCTCACGGGCACCTTCGAGGTGGGCGGTGGGTTCGCTGGGGTGTCCCACTCCCGACGCTCGGGATTACCCCCGGATCACTCTCCTGACAAACTGTTCGAGCGTCATCCAGTCGAAGAAAGGGGACGGCGGTGGAGCGGTTTGCGCAGCACACGAAACTCGTTGCGACCCGCGGCAACGCAGATCGGCTTGCCAGCAAGTTCATCGAATCGGTGGAGATTCAACGGGAGAATCCCGCATGCGAGTTGATGATCGTTTGCAAGTCTGCAGTGGATGACGATGTCGTGTATCTCACCGAAGTGTGGTCGAGTGAAACCGAGTGGGAGGAAGCTCGCAGTAGCCCTGTAATCGCCGAATGGGCAAAGGACATGCCCTCGCTTGTGGCCGAAGCTCCCAGGAGCGTTCGACTCTATCCGGTCGGAGGCAAGGGGCTCTCCTAGCGCAAAGGTGCCGCTCGTCATTTCCACTACTGCTCTGACCCGGTCCCAGGCGTTCTGGGGCAGGTTGGCCGAACTTCCGCCCGGAGCAGTGGGGCACCCGGACACCGACCGGGCTTCGGCACGCTGCGGACGGGGTTGCTACCGTCGCCAACGGGAGGGCAACCGTGGCTGACGAGGAGACAACACCCAAATCCACTGTCACTCTGGGAAAGGGCAGGATGGAGGCGTTCAGCGACGGCGTTCTGGCCATAGCCATCACGTTGCTCGTGCTGGATGTCGCTATCCGTCCGCCCGGTTCACCAACCGACCAGTTTTTGCGTGGGTGGCCGTCCTATGTTGCCTATGTCGTCAGCTTCCTCACGATCGGCGGGGCTTGGATCGCCCATCACGGCCTCACGGACGGTCTCGATCGCGTTGATCGAATCTTTCTTCGACTCAATTTGCTCTTCCTGCTGGTGGTCGCGTTCCTGCCGTTTCCAACGAGACTCGTCGCTGAGGCAATTGAAAAGACAACGGCCTGGCAACGCATGGCCGCTGTTGTGTACGGACTTACGCTTCTTCTAATCCGACTTCTGTTCGCGGCATTGTCCGCCTATGTCCGAAGAGCGCACTTACGGGGACCAGGTGTTGACGATCCTGACCTGTTAGCCCGGACCATTCACGAGGCCGCACGAACTGACCGACCCGCGTCCGCGGAAAAGCCCTTCGAGTAGGGGAAACTGTTGGTGTCGAAGCCACAGCAACCCGAACAAGAAGGGCACTTCCAAGGTGA
>JBKQNY010000134.1:0-30005 GCA_052145775.1 Acidimicrobiales bacterium | reverse complement strand
GTGCCCGAGGTCACCTTGGTGCAGCTGAGGGTCCCGGTGACGGTGGCCCCGCTGGGTGTGAGGGTGTAGCTGAACGCCGGTGTGGACGACCCATAGGTCTGGGAGCCCTTGACTGTGGTGACGGCGACCGGGAGCGGGGTAACGAGATCCGACGCTTTAGTGTTCCCTGTAGCTGTCGACCCCCAACACGCTGCCCGCCCTGTGGTCTTCACCCCGCAGGCGAACGATGTGCCGGCGCTCACCTGGGTGAAGGTCGTTGTCGACGGCGTGCTCGCGAGAACACCGGTTGTGCGTCCCCAGCACGTGGCGTGCCCTGTGGTCTTCACCCCGCAGGCGAACGATGTGCCGGCGCTCACCTGGGTGAAGGTCAAAGAGGGTGTCGGTGCAGTCACCGAACTTGTTGCAGCCCCCCAGCACACTCCATGACCTGTCGTCTCGACACCGCAGGCAAATCTGAACGGGCTCGCGCTCACCTGGGTGAAGGTGTCTTCTGCGGGTGGGTTCGCATCTCCCGATGTTGTGTACCCCCAGCACTCTCCATGACCTGTCGTCTTGATGCCGCAGGCGAAAATTGTGCCAGCGCTCACCTGGATGAAGGTGTCTCCTGCGGGTGGGTTCGCGTCCCCCGATGTTGTGGGCCCCCAGCAAGCTGCGTGGCCTGTGGTCTCGACACCGCATACGTAGTGGTAGCCGCCGGCGCTGAGCTGCCTGAACGTGTCACCTGAGGGCGGCGAGGTCTCGCCATCGGTCGAGGCGCCCCAGCATGCGGCATGCCCTGTCGTCTCGACACCGCAGCCGAAGTGCCAGTAACCCGTGGTCAGCTGGGTGAAGCTGTCCCCCGCGGGTGGCTTCGTCTGTGTTGTGATTGTGACGCCCCAGCACTTGGCGTGGCCTGTCGTCTCGATGCCGCAGGCGAATGCGTCGCGGGCGCTCACCTGGGGATGGCCGAATATCGCATACGGTGCTTTCGTATCCCCTGTGAGTGTGGGACCCCAACAGGTCACTTGACCTGTCGTCTTGATCCCACAGGCGAGGAGGTTGCCAGCGCTCACTTGGGTGAAGGTTCCCGACGGCGCCTTCGCATCCCCTGTTTGTGTGTAACCCCAGCACACCGCCTGCCCTGTCGTCTTGATCGCGCAGGCCAGGAAGTTGCCGGTGCTCACCTGGGTGAAGGTGCCCGAGGGCGCAGAGGTGTCCCCGTTTTGGTTGGGTCCCCAGCACACCACGTGTCCTGTCGTCTCGACCCCGCAGGCGTAGAAGTTGCCGGCGCTCACCTGGATGAAGGTGCCGGCCGGAGCAGAGGCACTCCCCCGGTATGTGTACCCCCAGCACACCACGTGTCCTGTCGTCTCGACCCCGCAGGAGAACAGGCTGCCAGCGCTGATCTGGGTGAACGTGCCCGAAGGGGCCCTGGCGTCCCCAGAGCCTGTGAATGTTGACCCCCAGCAGGCCATATGTCCTGTCGTCTTGATTCCACAGGCGAAAGATCCGCCACTGGCCACCTGGGTGAACGTGCCCGAAGGGGCCGTGGCGTCCCCTGTGTTTGTGTGCCCCCAGCAGATCACGTGCGCTGTCGTCTTGATCCCGCAGGCGAAACTGTCCCAACCAGAACTCACCGTGATGAAAGTGCTCGCGGGGGCCTTGATGTCACCTGTAGTTGTAACTCCCCAGCACGCCACACGCCCTGTCGTCTTGACCCCGCAGGCGAACTGGGAACTTGCCCTGACTATGCCCATTCCGGGAGCACGAGGAACCGCGGCCAACGGTGCGGCTGCGGGAGGGGCGGCACCGGCAGTGAGCACCATTCCCAAAGTGGTTACAAGGATCACCGCCAGTGCGCCGATCCCGGTGCTTAACGCCCGCCAGAATGCGATGCTGCGATGTGCCCGACGCTCGGGAACCGTCGGTGTGTGCATGCCCTTCCACCCGCTCGACCCACCCATGACATGCCACTCCAAGCTTGAACGGAGAATCCGCCCTCAACCACTATGGGAGGATCAACGAGTCCTGTCCAGGGACGGAGGTCCCAAGGTAGTGGCACTATCAGTCGGTACCATCGGCATGAACCGCCCTGGGGTTCCTGGAGGCTAAGGGTTGAGGTTGCTGCCACAAGTGCCGCATTGAGGCAGGGGGCAGATGAGGGCGCGTCGGTGCCGGTGGCCCGGACCGTTCAGGATGGATGGCGACCGCCTTTCCGAACCCCTGCCCACACGACGCGTGCAGGGCTCGGTGACGCCGATGGCGTTCCCACTGTCCGGCGGGCCGCGCACGGGACCCCGGGTTCCCGCCCACCAGCTGACCACCCGCAATCTCGGAGCCGCCTACCCCCTCGTCGCCGAGTCGGGGCTCGGTCACCGCGGGGTCCTGGTCGGCCACGACCTGCTGGGCGGCTCCTTCGTCTACGACCCCTTTGAGCTCTACGCCCAGGGGGTGGTCTCAAACCCAAACATGATCGTCTTCGGCCAGATCGGCCAGATCGGCCGGGGCAGGAGCGCCTTCGTCAAGACCTACCTCTGGCGCCAGGCGGTCTTCGGCCGCCGGGCGTGGGTGGTCGATCCCAAGGGCGAGTACGGCGTCCTGGCCGACGCATGGGGGACGGCCCCGATCGCCCTGCGACCCGGTGCCGCACCGGGCGCTGGCGACTCGCCGGACCGGGCGGAGGGCCGGCAGGTGGAGCTGCTGGCGTCGCTGGCCGCGGCCTGCCTGGGGAGGGGGTTGCTCCCGCGTGAGCGCGTGGCGGTCGACCTGGCGCTGGCCAGTGTGGGGGGATCGGGTCAGGTGCCGACGTTGCCGGCCGTGGTCGAGACGATGGTGGAACCGACGCCTGAGTCCGCCGGGGCCGTCCGCACCGACCGTGCCACCCTCCTCGAGGACGGTCGCGATGTCGCCCTGGAACTACGACGCCTGGTCCACGGCGACCTCCGCGGCATGTTCGACGGTCCTACCACGCCAGGTTTGGATCTCTCGGGCCCCTGGTGGTGCTCGACCTCTCGGCGCTGTACAACTCGGCCGCCTCTGGGTGCTGATGGCCTGCGCCACCGCCTCGCTGCAGGCGACGCTGGCCCGCCAGGCCTCCGGCAATCGGGACGGCGGTGTCCACACCCTGGTGGTGGTGGACGAAAGCTGGGCCGTGTTGGCGAATCTGGGCGTTCGGTAAACCCATGTCTCCGCCAGCGGTCCCCAAGCCACTAGCGGACGTCCGAAATCCCGTCCGGCTCGACCGTACCTGGTGCTCATGGCCGCTGCCTGACCTTGTGACCTGGAACGAAGCCGCTACTCCAACATCATTCGGTGAGTGGCCATCTGTTGGCTAAGGGTTGACCCCCATGACTTCAAGAAGATCGTCAACGGCGAACTCTGCGGCGCCTGCATCTCCAAGCCGCCGGCGGCCGAACGCGACCTCGACGCCGCGGCGGGACTGATAGCCCTCGGCATCGCCCGGGCCCCAGGGCCGATCGGACGGGGGGCCCGGGCGATGCGGTCAGATGTCGATGGTGTAGGCCATCACCGGGACAGGAGTCACCTCGGGCAGCTCCACCACGTGTTCCTCGAGGGGGTCGATGGCCCGGTCCAGGTCGGCCTCGATGGAGGCGTTGGTCCCCGGGTTACGCCGGTTGACCAGGTAGAGCCACCCCGCCCCGACCAGCATCCAGGCCAGGTAGATGTACGGGAAGAGCACCACCGGGTAGGGCGGCATCGGGTAGAAGCTCCCGATGGTCGGCACCATCAGGCAGAGGCAGGCGGCGACCGCCATCACCACATGCCGGCGCCGCAGCTCTCCCAGCTTCTTGAGGTACGCCGGGGCGGCGATGGTGATCAGGAAGTAGGCCAGGAGGAAGCCAAAGGCGGCCAGGGTTCCGGCGTCGCCGAAGATGGTCAACGGGTTCGAGAAGATCGACAGCAGCACGGGGATGGCGAACACGATGGCGATGTAGACGGTCACTGCGATGTGCGGGGTCCGGTTGCTGGCGTGGGCCCGGCCGAGGTGCCCGGTGAAGATCCCGTGCCGAGCCATCGGGTAGATGATGCGGGCCCCGGCGTTGAGGCACGACAGCGACAGCGAGAAGAAGCTGACCATGGCCCCGATGGAGATGGGGATCTTGAAGGCTGGCACCCCGTAGAGGTTGGCGAGGACGTTGAGGGGGGCGCCGATCTGTGTGAACGGGGTGTGGTACCCCTTGGTGCCGGCCACCTCCACGTAGGCCATGAACACCATGAACAGGCCCGTGCAGATGAGGCTGGCGATCACCGCCTTTGGGACGTTGCGCCTGGGGTTCTTGGCCTCACCGCCCAGGGCGGTGGCGCTCTCAAACCCGACCAGGCTGAAGATGCAAGCCACGATGGCCAGCCCCATGCCCCTGACGTTGACCCCCGAGAGCTTCACCTGGGTGGTGTCTACAGAGAAGCCGTGCTTGAACAAGACCACGAAGGCCAGGGCCAGGATGCAGGTGACGGAAAGGAACTCGAGGGCCAAAGTCAACAGGGAAGACACCCGGATGTCCTTGTAGGCGACGAACCAGCACAAGAAGGCGCTGACGGCGAAGAAGACGATCGGGTGGACAGTGACGTGGAACCCCAATGCCGTGATCAGCTGTTGGCAAAAGACGGCGAAGCCGCAGAGCCCGGCCACGGCGATGAACAGGTAGGCCCAGATGAGCGTCCACCCCGAGAAGACCCCCACGGAGGGGCCGAGCCCCCGGGCGGTATAGGCATACATCGAGCCGGCTGAGGCCGAACGGCGGGCGAACTGGTTGAGGCAGAAGACCACGAACAGGAGCATCAGCGTCCCGAAGGCGTAGGCCATCCAGGTGCCCTGGCCGGCACTGGCGAAGGCCAGTGGGATGATCAGCACCGCCGTCATGGTCGGCGATATCACCGCCATGGACTGGGCGAACAAGGCTGGTAAGCCCAGGGCGTTGGCCCGCAGACCCGGCAGCTTCTTGGTGGAGAGCTCCTTCTCGGAGTCAGTCGTCGTCGTCATGGTGTCACTGCTCCTCTTTTGGGGTTTCACATGGTCACGATGGATATGGCGTTGCGTTTGTGCGAGCGACCCCCCCGAGGGCCCGGTCACTCCGGGAAGGACTGGTCCTCCAGCAGGAGATCCTCATAGAAGGCCCCGAACGTGCCGTCGGGGTGGACGATGGCGATCTCGAGCACCCACAGGTTGGGGTTCGGGCGGAAGGCCACCTCGGCCAGCGGCCCGTCGTAGTGAGCCGAGTGGGGGAAATCGCTCAGCCGGTGCCCTGAGAGGTCGAGATTGAGCTTCCAGCCGTAGCTCTCGGCGGCGGCGGTGGCGTAGTCGTAGAGCTGCTCGCCGGTTGTTCCCTCGGTGAACCACCGGTCGCGCACCTGGTTCCAGATCATCCGCACCTCGCGCTGGGCCCGAAGATGTTCGGGGTTCGAGCCGAGCACGAAGGTGTCGCCGGCGTCACCTTCGGTGTCCTCGTAGATCGGGCCGATGTCGATGAAGAAGATGTCGTCTGTCCCGAGCACCACCCCGGGCTCCGAACGGGCCATGAAGTCCTTGGTGGTGTTGGGCCCGCAGCGCACGATGATGTGGTGCCAGCCCCGCCGCATGCCCAGACCCCGTAGGGTCTCCCGGGCCACCTCTTTGGCTTCGTCCTCGGCCATGCCCGGTTTCACCTGGGCGGCGATGAGGTGGACAGCCTTGCGGGTGCGGGCCCGGACGTCGAGCAGCTGGTCCACCGAGAATTTCTCGCCGGTGGCTTCGAGTTCGGTCATCACGGTCATGTCGGTTGCCATGTGGGTTCCTCCTTAGTGGACGGTGATTTCTGACGTGAAGACGCGGGTGGTGCTCTCGACGGGCGCGTCGGCCGCCACCACTAGAACCTCGGTAGTGAGCCCGACGGCCCCCAGGCGGTGCGGCCGCTCGGCGTCGAAGTGGACCGCGCTCCCGGACTCAAGCGTGCGGACGTCGCCGTCGAACTCCAGGCGCAGGCAGCCCGAGAGCACATAGATCCACTCCTCGCCGCGGTGGCGCGACGGGGCAGGGGGGACGCGATCGGGCTCGATGGTGATTCGGAGGGCCTCGATAGTGGACGAGCCCGGGAAACCCCCGCAGTTGGCCACGGTGAGCCCGGACGCCTCATGGGTCGGCTCGCCGTTCGAGTAGACGGCGATTGCCGGGCCCTCCTTACCCTCGCCCAGGAGAACCCCAACGGGGACTCTGAGCGCCCGGGCCAGCGAGATCAGCGCTGCAACCGAGGGCTGGCGGTCGCCGGACTCGATCCGCGACAGGTGAGCGGTGGAGAGGTCGGTCCGCTGGGCCAGCTGGTCGAGGGTCAGCCCGGCCCGGATGCGACGCTCGTGGAGATTCTCGGCGATCGAGGTGAGCGCGGCATCGACTCCCATGCCTGGATTGTGCGATCTACTTGCCTTAGAGGCAAGACCTTTTGTCACAGTTCACAAGTTGGAAACAGCGGTGAAACGCCGGCGACCCAGGGCGTGACGCGCCGCACCGGTAGGGACACTCCGGCGACATGGCCGGCGCCAAAAGAGGGTGCGGGGTCAGCTGGGGAGCGGGCCGGCGGTCCTGCCCCCCACAAGGGCGGCGAAGCGGCCGAGGACCAGATCGCGAGCCGGTCGCAGCTCCTCGACGGCGCCCGGGGTGGACTTCTCGATGAGCTCAGGACCCCCCGGGACAGCGTCGGCGTCCGCGCCGAAGGCGGCGAGGAACTCGCCCACCGCCTCGGAGTTGACCTCTAAGTGGAACTGCACGCCCCAGGCGGTGCCGCCCAGGCGGAAGGCCTGGTTGGTGTAGCGCCGATTGCCGGCAATACGCACGCCGCCTGGCGGAATCTTGAAGGTCTCACCGTGCCAGTGCAGAACGGTGAGCTCGTCTGGCAGATCGCTGAATAGTCGGTCGCCGTCGCGGCAGGAGGCCAGGGCCACCGGGCCCCAGCCGATCTCCGGCCCGCCTTCGCCGGGCAGCACCGCGCCGCCACCCGCGGCGGCCAGCAGTTGGGCACCCAGGCAGACCCCGAAGGTTGGGATCTCGGCCCGCACGGCGTCGGACAGCAGTGACAGCTCGGCCGATCGGGTCGGGAAGCCGTGGTCGGACGCGGCCGACATGGGGCCGCCCATCACTACCAGCCCGTCGAACCCCGCGGCCGTTGCCGGGACGGCGTCGCCGGCGAAGACCCTCCGCGTGTCGACCGTCACCCCGCGGGCCGTGAGGGCCGTCTCGATGGCGAAGGCCGCCTCCGGCTCGACGTGCTGGATGACCAGGCAGTTCGGCATTCGCAGCAGCAGGCTCGGGACCGCCCGTGGGCGGGCCGGGCCTCGGTCTCCTTTCACGACTCGGCGATCCGGCGGGTTCCGGCAGTGCCCAACTCTAGGATTTTGGGCGAGGCTGGTTTTCCGCCCGGTTCAACCCAGGCTGCGTTAACATTTCCGAAACAAACTTCTAGACCCTCAAGACATCGGAACCGGCAATGTTCGACAAGCTCCTCCTGGCAATCGACGACTCCCCGGGCAGCGAGGTGGCCGTCATCTTCGCCACCGCGTTGGCCCAGCGGTGCTCGGCCTCGGTCCACGTCCTGTGCGTCAATGAGCTCCAAGTGTCCGGACGCGGGTTGACTCTGCTGACCAAGGAGGAGTCACTGGCCCTGGTCGGCGACGCCGTGCTCGGGCTCCAGGCGGTCGGTGTGCGGGCCAGCGCCTCGGTCCAGGTGGCCTCTTACCGCCACGTGGCTCGCCGCATCGCCGAGACGGCTCACGAGCGCGGCGTCGATGCAATCGTGCTGGGCTCTGAGCGTCACCGCCGGACCGGCCGGCTCTTCTCCTCAGGTGTTAGGGCACGGACTACCCGGCTCACCTCGCTTCCGATTCTGATCGCCCCGGCGCCGCTTCAGGTCGGGGCTCGGATGCATCTCGACGCGGATGTCCCATTTTTTCAGGCGCTGGGCGTCTCTGGACCAAGCGACGTACCCTCGCAAGAAGTTTCCGAGCCGCTCGTCGGGGCCCCAGCGGAAGGTGAATCACGCCAGAGCACTCGCCGGAATCGACACCTGTAGTCGCCAGCCCGGGTTGCCGAGCATCGTTCAAGTCCCCTGAAGTGGTGTCATTTGGAAGGTTCGCCGGATTGGCGTCGCTGCCGCACGTGCCGCGCTGATGTGGCAGAACGAGGGCGCGTAGCCGCCAGCGTCCCGGACCGTTCCGGGTCGATGGTGACCACCTCAACTTGCGCCTGCGCACATAACACGTGGAGGGGACGGTGGCCCTGATGGCGTTCCCCCTCGCCGGTGGGCCGAGGACCGGCCCGCGGGTCCCCGCCCACCAGGTGACCACCCGCAACCTCGGGGCCGCCTACCCGCTCGTTGCCGAGTCAGGGCTCGGCCACCGAGGCGTCCTGATCGGCCACGACCTATTGGGTGGCTCCTTCGTCTACGACCCTTTCGAGCTCTACACCCAGGGAGTGGTCTCCAACCCGAACATGATTGTCTTCGGCCAGATCGGGAGGGGCAAGAGCGCCTTCGTCAAGACGTACCTCTGGCGCCAGGCCGTCTTCGGCCGCCGTGCGTGGGTGGTCGACCCCAAGGGCGAATACGGCGCGCTGGCGGCCGCTTGGGGGACGGTCCCGATCGCCCTGCGTCCGGGCGGCGCGGTCCGGCTGAACCCGCTCGATCCAGGTCCCGGCGCGACCACCGACAGCGGTACCAGGGATGGTGCGGACGGCCGGCAGGTCGAGCTGCTGGCGTCGTTGGCCGCGGCTTGCCTCGGACGAGGGCTCCTCCCCAGAGAGCGTGTGGCAGTCGACCTGGCATTGGCGAGTGTCGGAGGGCCGGGCCGGGTGCCCACCCTTCCGGCCGTGGTCGAGGCGATGCTGGAGCCGACGTCGGCGGCGGCCGGCGCCATACGCACCGACCGTGCGACCTTGCTCGAGGACGGCCGGGACGTCGCCCTCGAGCTGCGACGTCTGGTCCACGGGGACCTGCGTGGGATGTTCGACGGTCCTACCACGCCAGGCTTGGACCTCTCGGGCCCCCTAGTGGTGCTCGACCTCTCGGCGCTGTACAACTCGGCCGCCCTCGGGGTACTGATGGCGTGCGCCACCGCCTGGTTGCAGGCGACGCTGGCCCGTCAGGCCTCCGGCAAACGGGACGGCAGTGTCCACACCCTTGTGGTGGTGGACGAAAGCTGGGCCGTGTTGGCGAATCTTGGTGTCGCCCGCTGGTTGCAGGCATCGTGGAAGTTCTCTCGCGCCTACGGGGTCGCCAACGTGGCCGTCCTCCACCGGCTGTCGGACCTCCAGGCAGTGGGGGCAGCCGGCTCCGAGCAGGTGGGGCTGGCCCGCGGCCTGCTGTCGGACTCGGAGACCCGCGTCGTTTACGCCCAGCCGCCGGGCGAGGTGGCCGGGGCGCGCGAACTGCTCTCGCTGTCCTCGACCGAGGCCGAGCTCCTCCCGCGCCTGCGCCGCGGAGTGGCCCTGTGGAAGGTGGGGCGGCGGGCGTTCCTCGTCCAGCACCTGTTGGGGCCGATGGAGCGGTCCCTCGTCGACACCGACCGGGCCATGGTCGGATGACGCTGCCCCACCCCGCCTGGGCAGGCCTCGCGCTGGCCGGGGCCGCGGTGGCCGCGGCCGCCTCGTGGCACCGGCCTCCGCCCCGGCGCGCCGGCGGGCGGACCCGGCGCGGCGCAGCATCGCCGGCGAGGCCGGGACCCCCGGATCCCGGCTCGGCGGGAGGGGCAGCCCGCCGGCAGCCCGCCCCCCGGGGGGGGCGGGGCGCACCACCAGGCCGGCTCGTGCTGGGCACTCTGGCCACCCGTGGTGCCAGGCCGGGGAGGACGGTCCTGGCCGGCGAGCCGGCCCAGTCGGTGGCCGTGGTGGGACCCACCCAGAGCGGGAAGACGACGGCCCTGGCCGTGCCGGCCATCCTCGGGTGGGAGGGCCCAGCGCTGGCGGCCAGCGTCAAGACCGACCTGGTGCGCGACACCCTGGGCTGGCGGCGGACCTGCGGGCGGGTGTGGTGCTTCGATCCCGGAGGTGCGACCGGGTTGCCGGCCAGTCGGTGGAGCCCGCTCCCCGTGTGCGCGACGTGGTCCGGGGCGCGCCGGGTGGCGTCGGATCTCACCGAGGTGACGCGCGGGCCGGGCACCACGGCCGACGGCGAGTTCTGGTACGCCACCGCGGCCAAGCTGCTGGCCCCGCTCCTGTTCGCCGCGGCCCACGCCGGGCTCGACATGGGCGACGTGGTCCGGTGGGTCGACACCCAGGAGGTGGCCGAGGTGGCCGGGATCCTCGAGGCCACCGGCGTCCCCGAGGCCCTGCAGGCGGCGCGGGCCACCTGGCAGCGCGACGACCGACAGCGCAGCTCGGTCTACACCACCGCCGAGACGGTGCTCGAGCCGTTCGCCGCGGGGGAATCCCGGCCCCGAGCCGTGGACCCGGCGGACACCCCGCCCTACGGCACGCCGGCCGCGCAATCCGCCGACGGTCCCTCCGCGCATCGCGCCGCCGGCCCCGGGGGCGTCGCCCCTCCCGACGTCGACGCCGGATGCGTCGACCCAGGGGACGTCGACCCGGCCGCCCTCCTGCTCGGCTCGAACACCCTCTACCTCTGCGCCCCGGCTCACGACCAGCGACGGCTGCGGGCCGTGTTCTGCGCGCTGGTCAAACAGGTCCTCGAGGCTGCGTTCGAGCGGTCGGGGCGGGCCGGGGGTCCCCTCGACCCACCGCTTCTGGTGGTGCTCGACGAGGCCGCCAACATCGCGCCCCTGGCCGAGCTGGACGGTCTGGCCGCCACCTGCGCCGGCCACGGCGTCCAGCTGGTCACGGTGTGGCAGGACCTCTCCCAGATCACCGCCCGCTACGGCGAGCGCGGGGCCACCGTCGTGAACAACCACCGGGCCAAGATCTTCCTCTCGGGGACCTCGGACCCCCGCACCCTCGACCACGCCAGCCACCTGGTGGGCGAGGAGGAGCTGCTGGTGCCCTCGGTCACCAAGAATCCCGGCGGCGCGCGGACGGTGACGACCTCGCCCGTCCGCCGGCCGCTGCTGGCGCCCGAGGCCCTCCGCCGCCTGGCGCCGTCGACCGGGGTCCTCGTCTACGGCTCCCTCCCGCCGGCGCGCCTCGCGCTCCGGCCGTGGTTCGACGACCCGCGCCTGGCCGAACGGGGCGGGTCGGGCCGCCGGCGCGGGGCGCGGGTCAGGTCCGCCGGCCCCGCATGAGGGCGAGGCTCCGCCACTTCCAGATGCAGTCGACGTCGTCGAGTCCGGCCTCGCCCAGCCAGACCAGCTGGGTGGCCAGGTCGCAGAGCTGGTCGGATGGGTCGTCGTCCGTCCCCATCTCCTGGCGCCAGCGGGTGTGAAGGGCGGGGGTGGGGCTGGCCACGATGTCGAGGTTGGCCACCACCCCGCCGGGGGAGAGCTGGCCCGCCACCTCGGCCAGGAGGGATCGCTTGCGGGCGTCGGGGAGGTGGTGGAGGGCGAAGCACGACACCACCGCGTCGAACCGCCCGCCGGCCGGACCGCCCGACGGCAGCGGCCGGGTGAGGTCGTGGCGGACCACCTCGGCGGCACCGCCGAGCTGGCCGGCCGCGGCCGCCAGCATCGTCTCGGAGAAGTCCACGCACACCGCGGCCGAGCCGGGGTAGGCGGCGAGCAGGAGCTCGGTCAGCCGCCCGTCGCCGCAGCCCAGGTCGAGCAGCCGGCCCGGCAGGCACCCCGAGAGGTCGGCCACGAGCACGCCCTCGCCCTCGGTGCGGTGGGGGACGCCGTGGGCCCGGGCGAGGTAGCCGGCGGCGTGGGCAGGGCGGTCCCAGAGGTTGGGCACGCCCAGAGCATGCCCCAGGGCCGGCGGAGGTTGCGCCGGTACGCTCGGGCGTCGTGACCGCCTACGACCCAGGCGACCCCCGGGTGGTGAGTGACCCCTGGCCCCTCTACGAGGAGCTGCGGCGGGTGGCCCCGGTGCACCGGAGCCCGAGGGGGTTCTGGGTGCTGACCCGGCACGCCGACTGCCTGGCCGTGCTGCGAGACCGCCGGGCGTCCTCCGACGGCACCAACGTCGACCCGGCGTCGGCCCCCGAGGGGTTCGCCACCACCAGGGCCCGCCGGAACGCGCTGGCCGAGGCCGAGCACGACAACCGGCCGTTCCTCTTCCGGGACCCGCCGGACCACACCCGGCTGCGCGCGTTGGTGTCCAAGGCCTTCACGCCCCGGATGGTCGAGGGGCTGCGGACCCGCACCGAGTCGATCGTGGCCGAGCTGCTGGACGCGGCCCTCGCCCGCGGGGAGATGGATGCGGTGGCCGACTTCGCCCACCCGCTCCCGGTCCGCATCATCTGCGACATGCTCGGCGTCCCGGCCGAGGACCAGGAGCGCTTCGGTGCGTGGTCGGCCGTGCTGGCCCGCGGGCTCGACCCCGACTTCCTCCTGACCGAGGAGGTCCAGCGCGCCCGCTTCGACGCCGTGGCGGCGTTCGCCGACTACTTCTTCGCCCTCCTGGCTGGGCGGCGAGCCCGTCCCGGTCCGGACCTCCTCAGCCAGCTGGCCCTGGCCGAGGAGGCCGGGGACTCGCTGTCGGAGGGGGAGCTGCTGTCGACGGCGATCCTGCTCCTGGTGGCCGGCCACGAGACCACCGTCAACCTCATCTCTGGGGGCGTGCTGGCCCTGCTCGACCACCCCGACCAGCTCGAACGGCTCCGTGCCGACCCGGGGCTCGCCCGCAGCGGCACCGAGGAGCTACTGCGCTACGTCTCGCCGGTGCAGTTCACCGGTCGGACCCTCACCGGCGACATGACGGTCGGCGATGTGCACCTGGCCCGGGGCGAGTTCGTGGTCGTCCTGCTCGGATCGGCCAACCGCGATCCCGAGGCCTTCAACGATCCCGACGGCCTCGACCTGGGCCGGGCCGACAACCGGCACCTCGGCTTCGGGTTCGGCCTGCACCACTGCCTCGGCGCGCCGCTGGCCCGCCTGGAGGCCCAGGTGGCGCTGGGCGAGCTGGTGCGGCGGGCCGGCACGATCGAGCTGGCCACCGACCGGGTGGCCTACCGGAAGAACGTGGTGCTGCGCGGCCTGGCCGCCCTGCCGGTCCGCCTCGCCCGCGCCTGACCGCCGCCGCCGAGCCGTGCGCCCGCGGCGCGGGCGTTACAGTGCCGGGCGATGGCCGAGGGGATGCCGACGACGGAGGGGACGGACCACCAGCGCCCCTACACCCTGTCCTTCGACATCGGGGGCACCGGCCTCAAGGCCTCGGTCCTCGACGCAACGGGGGCCATGGTGGCCGAGCGCGTCAAGGTGGCCACCACCTACCCCATGCCCCCCGACGGCCACAACGGGCTGGTGCCGGCGCTGACCAAGCTGGCCGGGACGCTCCCCGAGGCCGACCGGGTGTCGGCCGGCTTCCCGGGGATGGTGCGCAAGGGGCTGATCATGAGCGCCCCCCACTTCGTGACCGAATCGGGACCGGGCACCCACGTCGACCCGAAGCTGGAATCGGCCTGGGACTGCTTCGACCTGGCCGGCGCGCTGGCCGCGGCGATCGGCAAGCGGGCCCGGGTGGCGAATGACGCCGACGTCCAGGGGCTGGCCGTGATGTCGGGGAAGGGCCTGGAGCTGGTGGTCACCCTGGGCACCGGGTTCGGCACGGCCATCTTCCTCGACGGCGCCCTCCTGCCCCACCTCGAGATCGCCCACCAGCCCTTCCGCAAGGGCGAGACCTACAACGAGCAGCTGGGCGAGCGCACGCGCAAGGAGATCGGCGACCAGCGGTGGAACCGCCGGGTCCAGAAGGCAGCCGCCCTCCTCGACGGCCTCTTCTTCTATGACCGCCTCTACATGGGGGGCGGCAACGCCCGCCGGGTGCGGCGCGACGACCTCGGCCACCTGAGCCAAAAGACCACCGTGGTGGACAACACGGCCGGCATCCTCGGCGGCATCAAGCTCTGGGAGACCGGCCACCTCGGCGTCTGAGGCGGCTCCCGGGTCAGAGGCCGAGCAGCCAGGCGGCGTTGCCGCCCATCAGCTGGTCGAACGCCCGGCCCTCGAGGCGCCCCGCACCCCGGGTGGCGGCGGCCACCGGGTCGGCCACCCCTTCGGCGTGGGGCCAGTCGCTCCCGAACATGAACATGTCCTCCCCCACCTGCTCGACCAGCCGCCCGGGCTGCTCGTAGGGGAGGGCGGCCACGCGTACCTGGCGCAGGAAGTACTCCGAGGGGCGCAGCCCGAGCTGGCGGTAGGGGGCGCCGTGTCGCAGGGCGTAGAAGTCCGAAGCCCCGTCGATGTGGAGGAGGAAGGTGGGCACCCAGCCGGCGGTAAGCTCGACCACCCCGATGCGCAGGTCGGGGAAACGCTCGAGGGTGCCGTTCAGGATGAGGTTCGCCAGGGCCACCGCCGGGGCCGCCCACAAGAAGACCGAGTCGAGCAGGCGGTCGTCGGGCGCGGGGTCCCCGTCGTACCAGGCGGGATGGAGCGGGCTCTCGAAGCTGGCCACGTGGAAGACGGGGGCGACGCCGTGCTCGCAGAAGGCGGCCCACACCGGGTCCAGGGCCGGCTGGGAGAGCGACCTCCCGTTGACCGGCGCCGGCGCCACCATGGCCAGCCGGATGCCGGATTTCGCCAGGCGCCCGATCTCCTCGACCGCCCAGTCGGTGTCGGCCAGGTTGAGGTGCCCCACGGCGTGGAGGCGGCCCTTGCCGTCCTCGGTGGCGGTGGCCGCCCAGCGGTTGTAGGCGGTGAGGTTGGCCGCCAGCGCCGCGGGGTCCGATGACAGCTTCTGCTCCCACATGAGGCCGAAGTTGGGGAAGAGGACGGCCGCACCGAGGCCGAACCGGTCGAGTTCGGCCAGCCGGGCCGTGGGTGAGGCGTAGCCGGGAGGCAGCAGCTCCTCGTAGCTGGCCGGGGCCGATTCGCCGCGTTCCATGCGCAACCGGTTGTCGCCCACCTCCTCGGGGCGGCCGGGGTGCTGGACCTCGACCGGGCAGAGCTGCTCACCGCGCCACGTGATCCATGGCCAGCCGTGGTCGTCGTCGGCGATCGAGAGGGCGTCCTCGCGTCGCCCGGGGTCGATATGGTCGGACCAGGTCGTCCTCGTCTCGAACAGGTGCTGATCGGCGTCGATGATCGTCGCAGCCATGGCCACCCTCCCCGCCTCGTTCCGGTAGCTCACCCCAGGGTAACTGAGGGCCGGGGTGCCGGCTACCCGCCGTTGCCGGCCGGGACGTAGGTGCGGCAGGGCTCGCCCCGCAGCGACGGGCAGGCCGGCTGGGGGTCGGGCGGGGTGATGCCGGGCACGACCGAGAGCACCACGGTCGACGGCTGGGACCCGCCCAGCTGGACGGTGTCGGTGACGTCGCCACCGGTGTGCAGGGTGTCGAACGCCCATTCAGGACGTGTGCCGCCGGGGGCTTCGACCGTGATGCGGATGCGCGACCCCGCCCGGAAGGCGAAGCCGATCGGGTCGATCGGGACCCGCACCAGGGTGAACTTGTCCTTGGGCAGCGGGCTCGCTGTCGACGCCAGGAAGGTGGGGACCGGGTGGGTGGTGGTCGAATTGGCCGCGTCGAGTGCCCGGTCATCGGCCCGCAAAAAGCCCGACGTCACGTACATCTCCTTGCCATCGGGGAGCACCTCGGAGACCGTGGCCTGGAGGTCGGTGTCGGCGGCCGTCGACTTGAGGACCAAGTTCAGGCTGGCCGGACCGACCACCACCACGTTTGTCTTCAACACGGGCGAGATGAATCCGACCCCGTTGGTGCCGGTGATCGGGGTCCAGTTGTAGGGGGGGAGCGGCGCCCAGACGTTCTGTGTCGAGGCCAGGTCGACGGCCGGACGGGCTGTCGGGTTGGGCTTGAACGACACGGTGCTGTCGCTGGCGGGCTTGCTCGAAGAAAGGGTCCCGCCCGGGCCGAGGTCGAAGGTGGTGGCGACGGCCTTGGGCGGCGGCCAGGTCGTGAAGTCGGCCTCCCACTCGGGTTGGAGCGCACCTGGGCCAGCAGAGCCGCCACCGTTGTCGAAGAGCACCCTGACCCGGGGCGTCTGCTTCTCGAAGTCCGCCTTGGCGGCGGCCAGGCTCGGCGCTGTCGTGAACCGGATGGCCGGGAACGGCTCGGACGGGGCGCTGGCTAGGAGTTGGTAGAGGCTGCCGGACAACGCGGTCACGGTCGGTGTCGCCTTGGGGACCTCACCGGCCACATAGATATCCATGAACTCGAGCCAGCGGCTGAGGATCGCCGGTCCGAGCGAGTCGGCGTGGGTGCCATTGATCACGGTGGCGTACACCTGGGGGTCGTGGCTCAGCGCGGAGATGATGGCCGGCCACTGCGGCCCGGTCTGCTCGTCCTCGAGAGCACCGGCGATGTAGACCGGCACCTTGATGTGCTGAGCCCAGGCTTCGGGCGAGCGCTGGTCGTAGAGGGCGGGGGTGCGGTAGTTGCTCTCCTTCAGCAGGGTCTCGACATTCTGGGTCTGGAGGCGGAGCTTCTGGTTGGCCAGGCACTGCTGTGTGCCCTGCTTGATGAGCGCCTGGGCATACTTCTCCCCGCCTGTCGGCGCCGGTTTGGCCGCCGCCACCCGCTCGGCGATCCAGCTGGCGGCGAAGCCGTCGTTGAAGATCCCGCCGGGGAACCCGGTTGTATAGAGGTCGTTGGTGACCGACAGAGGGAGGGCGGCCGCCAGGTCCGGCGGGTCGGTGCCGGCGATGAAGAGCTGGGAGATGCCCGAGAACGAGATCCCCACCAGGCCGACCTTGTGGTGTCGTACCCAGGGCTGGCTGCCTACGATCTGCACGGCGTCGTAGCCGTCGTAGGTGCTTGGCAGACCGAACAGGTCGAAGGCACCGCCCGAGCACCCCGTGCCCCGCATTTGCAGGCTGACCGTGGCGAAGCCGACCAACGGGGCAATGATCGAACCGACGGCCGTGGCCGTTGTCGGCAGAAGTGTCTTTGTGATCTTGGGTGTGTTCGGGTGGAGGATCGATGTGATCAGACTGTCCGGTCCGGCGATGGGATACCACGAGTCCTCGATCACCGTCGGGAACGGCCCGTCTGTCAGGGTCTTGCCCGGTGGGAGCCGCACGGTGGCGGCAAGCTTCACGCCGTCGCGCATGGTGATGTAGTTCAAGCCTGCGTGCAGGTGCTGGTCGGCATAGAAGCTCGCCGCCGGCGTGCTCTTGGTGCTGAGCACCTCGAAGGGCATGGTCCCGTAGACGGTGGTGCCGTGGACGGCGCGAACGTCGTAGCCGGTTCCGGGCGTGATTGTGCGGAAGATGAGGCTGCCCAGTCGGTCCGCCGTCCCGCTCCCGACCTCCTGCCCGGCGTGGTTGACCAGAAGCAGCCGTTCCCCGGGCGTGGCATCCAGGACATAGGCCTCGTCGATCGAGCCGTGGCCGCTGAACGGCGCAGCTGCAGTGGTAGCCGGAACGGCTGCATCGCTGGCCGCCGCGGGCGCACCGACGAGGGCCGGCAGCGATGCGCCCACGGCGCCCACGGCCAGCAGCCCGGCCAACAGCGCTCTTCCCCTGCTCCGATTGCCCACTGGCCTCTCCTCTCGGTCGCACCCGCCTGTGAACCGGTGAGCCTGCCGGGAACCCTAGACAAGGGAATGCCGGGAGGGGGTCCGGGGTTGGTGACGAGACGGCCAGGCCGGGGCGGGAAGTCTCCCGGCAGCGGTAGATTGGGTGGCTCGACGGCCAGTACCTGCGCTCGTAGCTCAACGGATTAGAGCATCTGACTACGGATCAGAAGGTTGGGGGTTCGAATCCCTCCGAGCGCGCTGGATGAACTCCCTGCGTGAGCAGGGAGTTTTCCGATTTTGAAGGTGGCGGCACCCTGGGACCGGCCCTGCGGCCACCTCTGGCGGCCCCACATGGCCGGCGGTGCCGGCACGGGAGAGGAGCAGCGGACGCCGCTGCGCAAGAAGACCGCTCGAGACCCGTTCTCCTGTTGCATGTCCGTGCGGTCCAATCACCCGCAGGCGAAATGGTCGCGATTTGGGCCACCGCTGGCTCCGGCGGTGCTTGCCGCAACCTTTGTCGTCGGCCTGATTGTGGGACAGGCATCGCCGCTCTCGAACGCTGCTGAGCTGCGCCCCACCGAGTCCGCGTCCGCCCTCACGACGCCGCCGCCGGTGCGGGGCGCGCATTTGGCGGAGCCCGGCGTGGTCTTCCCCACTCCGTGGATCGACCGGGGAGATCCGTTGCTCGTGTCGACGGGCGCCGGCTCCTACGCCTTCTTCTGGACCGAGCCGCTGCCCAACCTCAACGTCCCGGTCCAGACCAAGGTGGGAGAAAGACCTTGGGGACCGATCACTGACGCCCTGCCGGTCCTACCGGACTGGGCCGCCGCCGGGGCCACGTGGGCCCCCGAAGCCCATCATTTCGACGACGCGTGGATCCTCTACTTCTCGGCCGGGGTGGCCGGGACCAGCCCAGCGATGCATTGCATTGGTGACGCCATCTCGAGCTCGCCGTCGGGGCCGTACCTGGCCGCCGCCCAGCCGTTCATCTGCCAGGGGGCCAGTGGCGGCTCGATCGACCCTCGGGTGTTCACGGCCCCCGACGGGGTGGCCTACATGATCTGGAAGTCCGACAAGAACTCTCGCCCCGACGACGGCTTGTCACAGATCTGGTCGCAGCGCCTCCGCCCGACAGGGACGGTGCTCGTCGGACGGCCGTCGGACATCTACGGTCCGAGCCTTGCCTGGCAGCACGGTCTGGTCGAAGCGCCCGATCTGGTGCTCGCACGAGGCCGATACTGGCTCTTCTACTCGGGCGGCGCGGGCTTCTCCACCCCCGACTACGCCATCGGCGACGCCGCCTGCGCCGGCCCCGAGGGTCCGTGCACCAACAAGTCGGCACGGCCCCTCCTCGCCAGCAATCGGCAGGGACAGGGTCCGGGTGAAGAGTCGGTCTCTGTCGCCGGATCGGCCGATTGGTTGGTCTACAACCCATCGCGTTCTGTCAACGGCGGGTCCCCGCGCTCGACGGCGGTCGCCCGCCTGGGCATTGATTCCTCGGGCCCGTATCTGGCCTCGACCTCGAATTGAATCCTTCAGCCGGTGCTCACGGCGTGACGGTGCTGCCGTCCGCGGGTCTGCGCGTTCGCTGTCCGCACCCACCGCGGCCAAGAGCCGATCACGAGCCGGGGGGCACAACGGTCTTGGCGTTGGGGACGGACGGATGGCTCTTTCCCGCCGGACCGCCACCGACGGCACGGAGCAGGTTGGCCGTGATCAAACCCACGGCAAGACCTGTGCAGCTTCCACCGGTCGACGCACAGGGGTTCAGCGCGTACAGCCAGTTGACCGTGCCGCTGTCAAACACCCCTCCGCCACCTGTCGGTCGCGTGTAGTAGGTCATGTCCGAGTAGGTATCGCCGTTCCACTGGCCTTGATTTGAATACGCATCCGCAAGTGGAATCGGTGAGTGGCCCAGCACCTCGAGATCGCTCGGCGCTGCTGTGGGATTCACGTGGTTGATGTCCGACCGGATGACACCGGGCACCGAAGCTCCTGCTTTGAGGCCGGTCCCCTTGAAGATCCAGGATGTCACGGCATAGACGACGAACGGCAACGAGGCCACAGCTGGAAGCACGTACCCGCTGTACTCGCTGCCGACCAGCGATGTGACCGGATCGCTGGTCGGAGGTGTGGCAAAGGTGTTCCCGGTGACTGTGTTCGCACCACCGCTCGTGTCGAGCGGGTCCTCCGAGGAATCTCGGTAGTCCACCAGCTCCCTGTCCGGGCCTAAGGGGGAGGGCTGCAGGCGTGCATGGCGGACGAGGGCTGCAGCTCCGAAGAACACGAGGTTCACCCCGCGGTCTAGTGCGCGCTGCGCGGCCGCTCGCTGCGCGTACGTCCACGTTTCGTCGTGGTCAAGCGAGAGGAGTGCACGGTGGTGCAAGAGGACTGTGGGGTGCGCGTCGACCGTGACATCGGAGCAGTAGGCCGCGTCCAGGCCGTGCTGCTCCATGAAGCGCACGAGGGGATACTCGCTGCCAAGGAAGTCCGATGCCCCTTGTCCTGTGAGCATCGGCCGGTCGAACGAAACCACCCGAGCTCGGTTGCACGGCGGATAGGTGCCCGCCTGTCCGAGCGTGCAAGGACCTTCGCCCTGGTAGTAGGAGTACCCGCCATACGTGTTCCATCCCTCCTCGGTCATGCTGCGCGCCATGAGCAGATAGGCAGCCGTGTTGCGGGGATCCCAGATGGTGAGCAGGACGTAGCTCTGCTGGTTCCCGGTGCCGACGAGCTTGAGGAGATAGTCGCCTTGGACGAATGCCGACGTGACCTTCACCGAGAGTGACGGCGACCAGTTGCCACAGCTGACCATGTTGATCTGCGGGGTGACGGGACAGGGCGGTTGGACGACACCGGGGACCTCTGCTGATTGCCAGATCTGACGAGCCCCCTTCCCCTGGTAGTAGCCCATCCGGTAGGCGACGATGTGGAAGCGCGGTGCTGTAGTGGTCACGTAGAGCGTGACGGTCTGGCCGATGCTCGCATAGGTGGTGTCGGCGAAACCGGCGATCGACCCACCCGCCGGCGTGGCTGAGAGCTTCCAGTTCGTCGATCCGGCCCGCTTGTTCTCGGCGATGATGGCGGAAGAGGTAACTCCGTACGACCCCAGCATCGTTCGTGTCTTGGGATGCGCGCCCCTTGCCGGCGCGTGGGCCGTGCTCACGGTTGCGCCCGCTGCTCCAGGCCCGCTTGCAGCGGCGACGGCGCCCGGAACGACGATGGAGGCGAGGGTCAGGGTCAGGACCGTCAGGATGGCGACACCTGGGCCAGCGGTCCACAAGGGTCTGCGATCCCACATGGGGGCATGCAGGGGCGAGCGGCTCGCGCCCTCCACCTGGCGTGCCGGTGGGCGGGAGGTCACGGGTGCACCGTAGCCAAGTCGGGCTTCGACAGGCAGTGCAGGGCCCAGGCTGGACGCTTGATCCCGCGAGTGACCGGACGGCACGATGAGATCAGCTTCGGCCGGGCTGTCCGGCGCAACCGAGCTGGCGGGACCGTCAAGGAGGAGAGCCGATGAGCAAGGTGGCCGCCGGAATCACGATCTCCGTCGATGGCTACATCACGGGGCCGGAGGACCGACCGGGGCAGGGTCTCGGGGTGGGCGGTGAACGGCTGCACTACTGGGTGTTCGGCGGGCCCTGGACCTACGACTCGCCTTCGCGGGGCCACGCCGACGGCGTTGACCAGGAATGGCTGGAGGAGGTGCTCGCCGCCAACGGAGCAGTGGTGACCGGGCGAGGCACCTACGAGGCGGCGGGGCATTGGGGAGACAAGAACCCCTGGGGAATTCCGGTGTTCGTGGTCACGCACCGGCCCGAGGAGCAACCGCCGGGCGACGAGTTCACCTTCATCGGAGGCCTCGACGAGGCGGTCGAGCGGGCGAGGGCCGCCGCCGGGGACAAGCAGGTGCACGTGATGGGTGGGGCCCAGATCATCCGCCAGGCCTTGTCCGGTCACCTGATCGATGAGCTGTCCATCATCATCGCTCCCGTCATCCTGGGCGGCGGAAAGAGGCTCTTCGACGGGTTCGCCGAGACAGTCGAGTTGGAGCATCTGGGCGTCCGCCAGTCACCGTTCGCGACGTTCATCGACTATCGCGTGCGAACGTGAGTTGATCGGTCTTCATGGGGCACCTGTTCTCTTCCGCCATCGCGTCGCTCGACGTGTACGTCGAGAACGACCAGGGACGCTTCGAGTGGGCAGCACCCGACGAAGAGGTTTACAGCTTCGTCAACGACCTCGAGCGGCCCGTCGGAACCCACCTCCTCGGGCGCCGCATGTACAAGGCGATGCTGTACTGGGAGACCGCTCCGGACGATGAGACCGTGCCCCCGTGCGTGCGCGAATTCGGCGAGATCTGGCGCCGAGCGGAGAAGGTTGTCTTCTCCCGCTCCCTCGATGCCGCGCCGTCGGAAAGGACCCGGATCGAGCGCACCTTCGATCCCGAGGAGGTTCGCCGGCTCAGGGCGGCCGCCAGCGGTGACCTGACGGTGGGCGGTGCCGAACTGGCCGGTCAGGCCGGGACCGTTTGCCTGACCGAGCGGGTCAGTCTTCCGACAGGCCCCTGTCGACCATCTGCACGGCGGCCTCGAAGAAGGCGGTATCGACGGCGTCGGGATCGATCATCCCCACGACCCCGATGCCGTGGAAGAGCGCCACGACGAGCTTCGCCATCACGTCGGCTTGGAGGGTGGCGCCTGCTCCGCGTCGCTTCTGATCGTCCTTGACCATGCTCTCGATGGCTGCCGACTGCGCGCGGTCGATCGCCGCGAGCCGCTCCCGGGCCTTGGGGTGGCGGGACGCATACAGCCAGAACTCCATGTAGAGCGCGCTCGACGACTTCTCGCGCTCGAAGTTCTCCGCCGCCAGCCGCGCGAACTCCTCGAGGCGGTCGCCTGCCGGAACATCTGAGGAATCGATCATCGTGCGGACCCGGGACAGCATCTCGTCCACGTGCACCTCGGTGAGGGTCAGGAAGAGATCCTCTTTGCTGGCGAAGTTCGAGTAGACGGCTCCCTTGGTGAACCCGGCCGCAGCGGCGATCTCCTCCAGCGTCGCTTCGTGGTAGCCGCGGTGGGCGAACACCTCGGCCGCGGCGGCCAGCAGGTGCTCACGGGTCTGCCGCCTGCGCCGCTCCTGGGTCAGGGGTTCCATGTCCGGAAGTTTGCCATACCTTTCGGTATCTTGCATACTGTTGAGTATGAACATCGAGGGAGCGCTTGGCGGCTCGAACCGTTCCGCTCCCGGCATCCAGGCCCGGAGCCTGCGACGTTCCTTCGGCTCGTTCACCGCCGTGGACGGGGTCGACCTGGACGTCGGGCGGGGTGAGATCTACGGCTTCCTCGGTCCGAACGGGGCCGGGAAATCGACGGTGGTCCGCATGCTCTGCACGCTGCTCAAGCCCAGCGGGGGCGAGGCAACCGTGGCCGGCTACGACGTGGTCGACCGCCCCCAGACAGTGAGGGTCCGCATCGGGGTCGCCCTCCAGGAGGCGGCCCTCGACGCCCTGCAGACCGGGAGGGAGCACCTCCGCCTCCAGGGGAGGCTGTTCGGCCTTTCCTCGAAGCAGATCGACCAACGGGTGGACGACGTCCTGGACATGGTGGACATCGGCCGGGCGATCGACCGGCGGGTCGGCGGGTACTCGGGCGGGATGAAACGCCGGCTGGACCTGGCGATGGCGCTCGTCCACCAGCCGGAGGTCCTCTTCCTCGACGAGCCGACGACCGGACTCGATCCGGCCAGCCGCACCACGGTATGGGAGGAGGTGGCCCGTCTCAACCGGGAACTGGGGATGACGATCTTCCTCACCACCCAGTACCTGGAGGAGGCCGACGTGCTGGCCGAGCGGGTCGGCATCATCCACCGCGGCCGGTTGGTGGCCGAGGGCACGCCGCAGGAGCTCAAGCACCGCCTGGCCGACGACGTCCTGGTGGCCGAGATCGCCGGCGACGATCCCGACTGCCTGGCCCGACTGGCGTCCTTGACGGGGGTGCACTCCGTGGCGCGGGACGGCGACGAGCTCACGGTCCGGGTCGCGGACGGCCCGGCGCTGTTGGGTCCGGTGGCGGTCGCCCTGGGCGACGGCCATCTCGAGGTCCGCTCCATCACGCTCAGGCGTCCGACCCTTGACGACGTCTTCCTCAAGCTGACTGGGGACCGGATCAAGGTGCCGGCGTGACCGCGGACGCGGCGGTCGGGGCCGTGGTCCGGCCGAGGGCCGCCGGGTTCTGGCGGGACCTCGTGGCCATCGCCGCACGGGCGCTTCGACAGATGCGACGCGAGCCGATCGGCTTTTTGCCAGCGGTGTTCATCCCGGCGTTCTTCTACACGGTCAACCTCGGGGCCTTGGGCCACGTGGCCAGTGAGGGGGGCCTCGACTACAAGGCCTTTCTGCTGCCCATGGCGATTGCCTTCGCCGTGACCGGCGTCTCGCGGGCACCGTCGCTGGTGACCGACATCCAGAGCGGGTACTTCGACCGGCTGTGCCTCACCCCGGTCCGTCGTCCGGCGCTGCTCCTCGGGCTGATGGCCGCCGACGTCGTCGTCATCATCCTCCTCACCATCCCCGTCCTGATCCTCGGATTCGCCTTCGGCGTACGGTTCGCCGCCGGTCCCGCGGGGGTCCTGGTCTTCGTCGGCCTCGCTGCGCTGTGGGGCCTGGTGTTCACCGGTTTCCCCTACGCCGTCGCCCTCAAGACGGGCAGCCCGGCGGCGGTGAACGCCACCTTCGTGGTGTTCTTCCCGTTCGCCTTCCTCACCGACGCCATCATCCCCAAGCAGGACCTCACCACCTGGTTCTCGACCGTCGCCACCTACAATCCCGTCACGTACCTGTTGGGAGCGCAGCGGTCGGTGATCCTCGGCGGCTGGCAGGCACGTCCGCTGCTCGAAGGGGTCGCCGCGCTGGCCGGCCTGGGGCTGGTGAGCATCACCCTGGCGCTCCTGGCCCTGAGGGGCCGCATCAAGCAGGGGGCTTGACGCCTCAAGGGGACGGAGCTTCCTGCCGGATGCGTCGCGGCGCATCGGTCCTCGTCCCACTTTCATCAGGCCGGCGTCGGGCGTAGCCTGCCTCTGCGAGCGGTTGCAGGCTCTGGGAGGTCGTCATGGCACGGTGGGTGGCCATTCGTCACGGCGTTGTGGATGCCTTCTCCACCTCTGGGCGCGACCGCATTCCCGAGTCCGCAATGGCCCCGAGTCAACCGACCACCGGGGAGTGATGCGTCAACGGAAGGTGAACCGCAATCCCGAAGGAGGCCCAATATGCAGTTTGTGCAGCTCATCGAGTTCCAGACCAGCCGGATCAACGAGTTCGACGCCCTCGTCGACGAATGGATCAAGACGTCCGAAGGGTGGAGAGCACCGACGAGGTCGTTGCGCACGAAGGATCGGGACCGCCCGGACACCTACGTGCAGATCGTCGAATTCCCTTCCTTCGAGGCGGCCATGGAGAACTCGAACCGGCCCGAGACGACGGCGTTCGCCCAGCGCCTCGCCGAACTCTGCGACGGGCCGCCGAGTTTCGTGAACCTCGACGTCAACCGGGAGGACGCCTTGTAGCACCGGGAACGGTGCAGGGGTCATCCCCTGTTCGTTGTCCCTCCGGCAACCCACGACGTACGACGCAGCGCCCCCCGCTACCGTGAGCCGGTGGCCGCGGTGGCGTGGCAGGAGGGAGTGCGGCGGTGCGGGTGTTGGTGGTCGGTTCCGGTGGGGTGGGAAGTGCCTTCGCGCGGATCGCCGCCCGTCGGGGCAGCTTCGAGACCGTCGTCATGGCCGACTACGACCGCTCGCGGGCCGAGCGGGCGGCCTCTGCCGCATCGGAGGCGTTCTCGGGGGTCGGGGTGGACGCCACCGACGAGTCCTCGCTCGCCGAACTGATCGCCGCCACCCGTTGCGACGCCGTCCTCAACGCGGTCGATCCGCGCTTCGTCATGCCCGTCTTCCGGGCCGCGCTGGCCGGAGGTGTCACCTACGTGGACATGGCCATGTCCCTCTCCCGGCCGCACCCCGTCCGTCCTCACGCCGAGACGGGGGTGATGCTGGGCGACGAGCAGTTCGAGCAGGCCGGCGAGTGGGAGGCTCGTGGCCAGCTCGCCCTCGTCGGGATGGGAGTGGAGCCAGGACTTTCCGACGTCTTCGCCCGCTACGCCGCCGACCGGCTCTTCACCTCCATCGAGGAGATCGGGATCCGTGACGGGGCCAACCTGGTCGTCGACGGGTATGACTTTTGCCCGACCTTCTCGATCTGGACGACGATCGAGGAGTGCCTGAACCCTCCGGTCGTCTGGGAGAGGGGTCGGGGCTGGTTCACCACCGCGCCGTTCAGCGAGCCCGAGACCTTCGTCTTCCCCGAGGGGATCGGACCCGTCGAGTGCGTCAACGTCGAGCACGAGGAGGTCCTGCTCGTCCCGCGCTGGGTCGACGCCGGGAGGGTCACCTTCAAGTACGGACTCGGCGAGGAGTTCATCGGCGTCCTGCGGACCCTCCACGCCCTGGGTCTC
This sequence comes from Acidimicrobiales bacterium, assembly GCA_052145775.1. Lineage (GTDB taxonomy): Bacteria > Actinomycetota > Acidimicrobiia > Acidimicrobiales > RAAP-2 > CAVYPR01. The sequence goes on along the minus strand of JBKQNY010000134.1, from coordinate 4,020 downwards.
GACTCGACGGCCACGGTCGAGGTGCGCGGGGTGGAGGTCTCGCCGCGTGACGTGGTGGCCGCCTGCCTCCCCGATCCGGCCGGGATCGGCCACCTCATGCACGGCCTCACCTGCGCCGGGACGTGGGTCCGAGGCACCGGCACCGACGGTTCGCCGCGTGAGGTCTACCTGCACCACGTGGTGGACAACGACTGGTCGATGGCCGAGTTCGGATCCCAGGCGGTGGTCTGGCAGACGGCGGTCAACCCGGTGCTGGCGCTGGAGCTCGTGGCCTCGGGGGCCTGGTCGGGCGCCGGCGTGCTCGGCCCCGAGGCGCTCCCGGCCGGTCCGTTCCTCGATCTGGTGGCCGGTTGCGGGGCACCCTGGGGGATGGAGGAGCGGGCCCGGGGGTGACGTCGGCCCATTCGCGGCCCTGGCCGCGAGCGGGCTCATCCCCGGTGGGGCGGCTCCCCTGCGTCGCCGTTCTTCCCTCCGGGCGGCTCTGCGCCTCGGTTGGGGGGCGGAGGGGACGGCGGGCGCTCCCAGCGGTCGGCACCGACCCCCGGCGGCGGGGAGGTGCCGGGCGGCCGCCTTCCGGCGCCCGCGTCCCTTCGGCCCCGGTCGGCCCGTCGGCGGATGAGAAGGTAGCCGACGACGACGATGAAGAAGATCACGGCGATGGACTGCAGTGAGTACGTCCTGGTGGCCGCGGCGACGTGCACGACCGAGGGTACTCCCGCGTCGGGGACCCGGAGTAGCCTCGCCCGATGGCCATGCTGCGGCCCACCCTGGGCGAGGAACGCAGGCTGTGGGACTCGGGCCACCGGTGGGTCGCCGGTCTCGACGAGGTGGGTCGGGGCGCCTGGGCCGGACCGGTGAGCGTCGGCGTGGCGGTGGTGCCGCAGGGGTCGACGTCCCGCTCGATGCCGGTCTGGCTCCGTGACTCCAAGCTCCTGGCCGAGGAGCGCCGCGAGTCCGTCTACCAAGAGGTGGCGGACTGGTGCGCCGACGGCGCGGTGGGCCACGCCACCCACAAAGAGTGCGACGCCGTCGGCATGCGGGCGGCCCTCCGGTTGGCGGCGCTGCGGGCACTCGGCCAGCTCGAGCTGCGGCCCGACGCCCTCATCGTCGACGGCCCCTACGACCTGCTGCGGGCCGACCCCGCAGGAGAGGGTGACGGGGAGGAGGAGGCCGAGGGTGGGCGTGCTGACCGACACCCGGCTCAGGTCGGGCCGCACCGCCCCGGCGTGGACCTGCCGGCCACCGTTGTCCCGGTCGTCGGGGGGGACCGCCGCTGCGCGTCGGTGGCTGCGGCCTCCGTCCTCGCCAAGGTGGTGCGGGACCGGCGCATGCGAGCCGAGGCTGAGCACTTCCCGGCGTACTGCTTCGAGCGCAACAAGGGCTACCCGTCGCCAACCCACAAGGCGGCGCTCTTCGGCTACGGCCTCTCGGCTATCCACCGGCGGAGCTGGTCTTTCGTTCGCGACCTGCCCCTCGGTGGATCCTTCGGACGGGCGGCTCCGGACCGGCCCGGGGAGCCGTCGCCCGAGGGTCCCTGCCAGGGGGTATTCCATCTCGGCCGGGTAGGATGACCGCCGTGGCCCCGGTCCTCGACGTGGTTGACCTGCGGACCGAATTCCACCTTCGGGACAGCTCGGTCGTGGCCGTCGACGGGGTCACCTTCAACGTCGCCGAAGGCGAGTGCGTCGGCATCGTCGGCGAGTCGGGCTGCGGGAAGTCCACCACCGGCTTCTCCATCATGCGTCTGCTGCCGGGGAACGGGCACGTGACCGGCGGCAGCGTGACGCTGCTGGGCCGGGACCTCGCCCCCCTCGACGAGAAGGAGATGCGCCGCGTGCGGGGTGACGAGGTCGCCCTCATCCCCCAGGACCCGCTCACGGCCCTCAACCCGACCATGACCATCGGTCGCCAGATCACCGAAGGTCTGCGTCTCCACCGGGACGTCTCCCGCCAGCAGGCCCGCGAGCGGGCCGTCGAAGTGCTGCGCCTGGTGGAGATGCCGAGGCCGGCTGAGCGGCTGGACCAGTACCCGCACGAGCTGTCCGGCGGGCTCCGCCAGCGGGTGATGATCGCCATGGCTCTCGTGTGCGACCCCAAGCTGCTCATCGCCGACGAACCCACCACCGCCCTCGACGTGACCATCCAGGCCCAGATCCTCGACCTCATCGACGACCTGCGCGACCGCCTCAAGATGGCGGTGATCCTCATCACCCACGACATGGGGGTGATCGCCGGCCGCACCGACCGGGTCGTGGTCATGTATGCCGGGAAGGTCGTGGAGGAGGCGCCCACGGTCGAGCTCTTCCGGCGCATGCACCACCCCTACACCGAGGCGCTGCTGGCCTCGGTGCCCCGCCTCGACCACGATCCCGGTGAGCGGCTGCTCTCCATCCCGGGGCTCCCGCCCGATCTGGCCCGAGAGCACACCAACTGCCGGTTCTCCCCCCGATGCCGCTACGCCACGGACCGGTGCCGGACCGAGGAGCCACCGCTCGAGGACGTCGAAGGGAGCCCCGGGCACCGCTTCGCCTGCTTCCACCCGGTCGACCACACCAACCCGCTGGCCGCCGTCGTCCTGAAGGAGGTGCCGCCCGAGGTCGCCGAGGCCGCCGTGGCCCGGCGCGCCGAGCTGGCCGACGCCCCCAAGATCGTGGAGGTGGACCACCTGGTCAAGGAGTTCCCGGTGAGCGGCGGCGGCATCCTGCGCCGCACGGTGGGCTCGGTGAAGGCCGTCTCCGACGTGTCGTTCACCATCCGCCGCGGCGAGACCTTCGGCCTGGTGGGGGAGTCGGGCTGCGGCAAGACCACCATCGGCCGGCTCATGGTCGCCCTGGAGCGGCCCAATGCGGGTTCGGTGCGGTTCGAGGGCGACGAGATCCACAAGCTGTCGCCCGGCGACCTCCGCCGCCGCCGCCGTGACCTGCAGCTCATGTTCCAAGACCCCTACGCCTCGCTCGACCCGCGCATGCGGGTGGGGACCATCGTCCGCGAGCCGCTGAAGGTGCAGGGGGTCGGCAGCGCCGACGAGCAGCGCGACCGGGTGACCGCGCTCCTAGGTGAGGTGGGGCTCAGCCCCGCGGCGGCCGACCGCTACCCCCACGAGTTCTCCGGGGGCCAGCGGCAGCGCATCGGCCTGGCCCGGGCGCTCGCTCTCGAGCCACGGCTGATCGTGGCCGATGAGCCGGTCTCGGCGCTCGACGTCTCGATCCAGGCGCAGATTCTCAACCTCATGAAGGACCTGCAGGAGCGCCGGGGGCTCTCGCTCGTGATGATCTCGCACGACCTGGCGGTCATCCGCTACATGGCCGACACTATCGGCGTCATGTACCTGGGGAAGCTCGTGGAGCTGGGGCCGGCCGTCCGGGTCTACTCGGCGCCGGCCCACCCCTACACCCAGGGCCTCCTCGACGCCGTGCCGGTGGCCGAGGTGGTCGAGGTCCGGCCCCCAAAGGAGGTGAAGGTCCGCGGCGAGCTGCCGTCGGCCATCGACCCCCCGACCGGGTGCCGCTTCCACACCCGCTGCCCGCGGGCCGAGGAGGTGTGCCGGCTGGAGGAGCCCCCGATGACAGAGTTCGGCGGCGGCCACCTGGCGGCCTGCCACTTCCCGCTGCAGACCCCGGTCACGCTCACCACGAGCACCGCCGCGGCGGGCTGAGTGCGGTCAGCGGCGCTGGAGCCGCACCTCGAGGGCGTCGCGCAGGGAGTCGCCCACGAAGTTGAAGGCCACTACCACCAGCACGATGCACAGGCCCGCCGGGTAGATCTGCCACCACCAGCCGTTGCCGGCGGCGTCGGCACCGTTGGACAGCATCGACCCCCAGTCCGTCCCCGGGGCGGGGATGCCGAACCCGAGGAAGCCCAGGGCCGCCAGGAGCAGGATCGAGTCGGCCACCTGGAACGTGGCGAACACCACGATGGTGCCCACGGAGTTGGGGATGATGTGCCGACCCACGATGCGCTTTCGGCTGCCGCCCATGACCCTCACCGCCTGGACGTACTCGCGCACGCGCAGGGTCAGGG
>JBKQNY010000133.1:0-9294 GCA_052145775.1 Acidimicrobiales bacterium | reverse complement strand
TGGTCGGGCTGTCGATGGTGATGCTCTTCACGTTGTCGGGGATGTTGCTGCCGCCCGGGGCGTAGGCCGCCCAGTTTGTCTTCTCCGAGTGCAGCATGTTCATCCAGAACATGACGTCCTTGGCTGTCAGCGTCTCACCGTTGGACCACTTGTAGCTCTTCAGTGTGATTGTGACCACAGAGTTTGTCTTGGAGTAGACGGGCTTCTTGGCCACCGAGAGAGATGTGTTCAGGTCCGGGGTGTTTGTCTTGCCGAACCAGTACAGGGGTCGGTACATGAGGTACTGGAACTGGCTGATGTTGTAGACGCTGAAGAACGCAAGGCTCATGAAGGGGAAGATGTAGTTGGGCGGAGCCTGGGCCTGCTCGGCGAAGATCACCGTTGTCTTGGCACTCGACGAGGCCGAGGCGGACGAGGCCACGATGCCCGTGAGCCCCATGGTGAGCGTGGCGGCCACCATCCCCGCCGCCAGCGCCTTGCGCAGAAGGCCCCCTCTGAGCTTTTCGGTGGTTCCCATGTGCTGGTGCCCCTTTCCCCTCGCCGTCGGGCGTCACCGGTACCCGGCGGCCCAGATCCGATTCATCGTAACGGAATCGTCACGATCTTCATAGCACGGGACACCGGCCGACTGGGGGTCAGAGGCGGGTCAGCCGCCAGGACCAGGTCGGCCCGGACCCTGCCTCGGCCGCCTCGACCGGCGAGAGCACCACGCCCCCCACGCCGTCGGCCGTGACCGAGCCCATGGGCTGTCCCGAGGCGACCGTCGTGCCCGCCGCCTGGTGCAATGAGACCTGGAAGGTGACGGTCGACCCGTCGACCACCAGCCCCTCAAGGGGGCGGAGCGTGGTGATCGGGACCGGGCTCGAGCGCCACGGTGCCGTGACGTAGCCCACGACCGTGTGGGCCGGAAGGACGGTCATGGTGCTCACGGTGCTGGGCAGAGCGTCGGCCAGGGCCTTCCCGGCGGCCAGTGCCGGCTCGATGAGCCCTGTCGCCGTCCCGGGGATGCCGAGCACCACGCCGTAGACGGTCTGCGGTTTTCCGGCGACCGTCCGGGTGGCGGCGAAGGCCCAGCACCCCCCGGCGGCCGAGTCCGAACCGGTCTTGATCCCGATGATGCCGTCGTGTCCCACGTCGTAGTCGTAGTTTTGGACCGTGCCGCCCACTGGGAATGTGGCGGACTGCATGGCGACGATGGAGGCGAAGGTCGGATCGCCCATGGCCTTGCGGGCAATAGCCAGCTGGTCGCTCGGGGTGGAGACGGTGGTTGTCTGCAGGCCCGAGGGGTCGGTGTAGTGGGTGTGGCCCATCCCGAGCGCCTTGGCCGCCGCGTTCATCTTGCCGACGAAGGCTGTCACGCTGCCGGCGTCCCAGTCGGCGAGAACCACGGCGATGTTGTCGGCCGAGGCCACCAGCAGCCCCTCGAGGGCCTGCTGCTCGGTGATGGACTCTCCGGCGCTGACCGGCAGCACCGAATCGGATGCCGCCACGTCGCTGTTGTAGGTGGCCACGTCGGCTGTCGTGATGGTGATGGACGGTCCGGGCTGCCCGCTCTGGAGGGGGTGGTCGGTGAGCACGACGTAGGCCGTCATCATCTTGGCCAGGCTGGCGATCGGCTTCTCCTGGGCGGCACCGGAGGTACGGACCGCCCCGGTGGGACCGACGGCCACGGCGGCACCGCCATTGGTCGGCCAGGGGAGCGACGACGTACCCGTGACGTGGACCGGTGACGGGTTGTGGGCCACCACCGTCTGGGCCGGCGTCGACCTGGTCACCTGGACCACCACGAGGGCGATCACCACCACGACGACTGCGGCGATCGCCCAGCCAGCTTTGCGCACGGCCGTCTACCCTTCCTCGGTCAGTTGGCCGAGGGTACCCGGCGCGCGCGCCCAGACAGGGTGCACGCTGGGCACTTTTCTCTCGTTCCGCCCGGGGCCGGCGACAGCCGTTGGTAGGGTGGCGGACCGACCGAGGCCTTGGCAGGGAGCGGACACGGATGCAAAGCGGAGACACCGCCCGGCCGCCGGTCGGGGCCGTCGACAGTGCGGTGCGCAGGTTGGTCCTCACCGTCATCTGCCCGGACCGGATCGGGATCGTGGCCGCGGTGAGCGGCTTCATCGCCGAGCACGGTGGCTGGGTGCTCGAGGCAGCCCAGCACGGCGACCTGTCCACCGGCCGGTTCTTCCTACGCATCGAGGTGATCGCCGACTCACTGTCGTTCGGTCCTGAGGAGTTCACGCAGCGTTTCGAGCCGCTGGCCGCGGAGTTCTCCATGGACTGGCGTCTGAACGACACCGACCGCCCCAAGCGGGTCGTCGTCCTGGTCAGCCGGGAAGACCACTGCCTGGCCGACCTCCTCTACCGCTGGGGCAGCGGCGACCTCCCCTGCGAGATCCCTTGCGTCGTGTCCAACCACGGGACGCTGGCTCCGGTGGTCGAGCGCGCCGGCGTGCCCTTCCACCATGTCCCGGTGCCCGGCACCGGCGACGCCGCAGGTCGGGCGGCCGCCTTCACCGAGGTCGGCCGCCTGTTCGAGGAGGCCGGCGGGGATGTGATGGTGCTGGCCCGCTACATGCAGATCCTCCCCCCGGAGCTCTGCGCCCGCTACCCGGGTCGCATCCTCAACATCCACCACAGCTTCCTGCCCTCGTTCGCCGGGGCCCGCCCGTACCACCAGGCGTTCGAACGGGGGGTCAAGGTGATCGGGGCCACCTGCCACTACGTGACGGCCAACCTGGACGAGGGTCCCATCGTTGAGCAGGACACCCGGCGCATCGACCACACCGAGACGCCCGAGGAGCTCATGCGGATCGGGCGCGACATCGAGCGCACGGTGCTCGCCCGTGGCCTCAGGTGGCACCTGGAGGACCGCGTGCTGCTGAACGGGGTGCGGACGGTCGTCTTCGCCTGACGCCCGTCAGCCGACGGTGGCGATCCCGCCGTCGACCGGGATGACGGCACCGGTCAGGTAGGCGCCGGCCCTCGAGGCGAGGAAGATGGCGGTCCCGGCCATGTCGTCGGGACGGCCGATGCGACGGAGGGGTGCGGCCGCGGCGATCTGTTCGCCGATGGCCTCGAGCGTGGCCGCCATCATCTTGGATTCGAACGGTCCGGGTGCGATGGCGTTCACCGTGACCGACGGGGCCAGCCGGCGGGCCAGGTGCCGGGTGAGCTGGTGCACCGCGGCCTTCGACGCCGCATAGGAGTAGGTCTCGAGGACGGGCACATGGATGCCGTCGATCGAGCCGATGTTGATCACCCGTGCCGGCTCGTCGGCCGACCCGGCCGCCTCGAGCAGGGGGAGCACGAATTTGGTGAGGTGAAAGACCCCCTTCACGTTGAGGGCCAGCACCCTCTCCCACGCGGCTTCGTCGAACTGGGCCAGCGGCGCGCCCCAGGTTGCCCCGGCGTTGTTGACCAGGACGTCGAGGCGGTCCTCCCTCCCGGTGAGCTCCTCGGCCAGCAGGCGGCAGCCCTCTTCCGTCGACAGGTCGGCCGGCAGCGGCGTGCACCGGCCCACCGCCGACAGCTCTGCGGCCACCTGCTCGCAGACCTCCGCCTTGCGCGAGGAGATGTAGACGTTGGCCCCCGCCTCGACGAAGCCGGCGGCGATCATGAGGCCGATGCCCCGCGACCCGCCGGTCACCAGCGTGACCTTCTCCGCGACGGAGAAGAGGCCGGTCACCGCTGGCGCGACAGGAGATCTCGGGCGATGTGGGTGACCTGGATCTCGTCGGTGCCCGCGTAGATCTGGAAGACCTTGGCGTCGCGGGCCAGCTGCTCGACCCGGAACTCCGACATGTAGCCGTTGCCACCGAACAGCTGCACGGCCTCCATGGCCACCTCGCTGGCCGCCTGGGCCGAGTAGAGCTTCATGGCCGACGCCTCGGACAGGGTGAGGCTCCGGCCGGCCTCGGACATCTCGATGTGCCGGAACACCAGGTTCTCCACGTTGAGCCGGGCCACCTCCATGCGGGCCAGCTTCAGCTGGATCAGCTGGAATTCGGCGATCGGCTTCTCCCACAGGAGCCGTTCCTTGGCGTAGTCGACCGAGAGCCGCAGGCACTCCTCGATCACCCCCAGGGCCATGGCGGCCACCCCGGCACGCTCGGTGACGAAGTTGTCCTTGGCGCTCTGTCGACCCCCGCCTGCGCCCTGGTCCTCGGTCTCCCCGAGGAGGCGGTCGCGCCCGACCTGGACGTCGGTCAGGAAGAGCTCGCCGGTGGGCGAGGAGTGCAGGCCCATCTTCCGCAGCGGCTTGGACTGCTCGAACCCCTCCATGCCGCGGTCGAGGACGAAGGTGAGCACCGGGCGCGTGCGCGGATCGCCGCCGTCGTCCAGCTTGGCGTAGAAGACGACCGTGTCGGCGTGGGGGCCGTTGGTGATGAAGGTCTTCGAGCCGTTCAGCACGTAGCCGTCGCCGTCCCGACGGGCGCTCGCCGTCATCCCGCCGAAGGCGTCGGAACCTGAGCCCGGCTCGGTGATGGCCCAGGCCCCGACCTTTTCCATCGTGAGCAGGTCGAGCGCCCACCGCTCCATCTGGGCGGGCGTGCCCCGCTTCATGATCGTGCCGGCCGACAGACCCGTGCTCACCCCGAGGGCAGTGACGATGCCCGGGCAGTAGTGGCAGATCTCGACGATCGGGATGAGGGTCATCGCCGCCTGGCTGTCGCCCGGGCGGCGCGGGGTCGCCTCGGCCCCGGTCTGTCTGCGCTCGAGGGTCCGCTTGAACCCCTCCCGGGCCAGCTGGTCCAGACCGAACGTCGCGTAGAACTTGCGGATGACGTCGTAGGGCGGGACGTCGCCGTGCTCGAGCTCGGTGACCCTCGGGGCGATCTCCTCGGCCACGAACCGCCGCACAGCGTCGCGGATGGCGAGCTGGTCTTCGGTCCACTCGAACATCGCTTGAGAGGCTACTTCTGCGCGACGGAGCGGCCGCCCGCTAACCGCCGGCCATGCTGCGGTGGACGTCGATCGACGCCTGGACCACCCGCCGCCCAGCCACGACCGCCACCGACCAGAACACGGCCGCCACGACGATGAGCGCGATGCCCGCCGGCCGCGAGAAGACGCCGACCACCACGCCGGCCCCGCCGCACAGCTCGCCGGCCACCAGCGCCAGCCAGAAGCCCAGCACCGTGCTCCGTTCGGGATGGTCGTACGGGAGGCAGTCCCTGACGGCCTGGTAGGGGCACCACAGGTTGGCGACGGGGATGAACCACAGGATCACCCCGGCGCGCGGGGAGCGCCGGGCGGGCATGTCCAGGGCCCGGGCGGCGGTGGCCGCCCGGAACTGCCAGACCACGAAGAAGATCTCCGAGGCCAGCAGGGCGAACCCCGGCAGGTCGACGACGAGCGGCAGCCTGGCACGGTTCGGCAGGGGCGGTGGTGTGGCCCCGGCCCGCGAGGCGTCGAACACGACCCGGTACCAGTGGAAGAAGGCGGCAAGGTGGGACCAGTTGGCGGCGGCCACGACCGCCGCGGCGACCGACGCCACGGCCATACCCACCAGCGCCCAGCGCCCCCAGTTGGTCATGCGCTGTTCGCGGTCGACCAGTGCCCGGGCGTTGAGGAGGAGGTGGGCGTCGGTCGGGTGGAGGGCCGCGGGGACCGATGACGTCGGGTACGGGCCCGCCGGGTACCCCGGGTACGAGCCCCCCGCGTACGGAGTCCCCGGGTACGGGCCGGCCGGAGATCCCGACGAAGGCGCCGAGGGGGTGGCGGAGCCACCGGGCGGTGCCGGTGAGGCGGGCGAGGTGGTCGACGTCCAGCCCACGCCGTCCCACCAGCGGAGGCCGCCGCCTCCGGCCGGGTCGGGATACCACCCGGCCGGCGGCCCGGCGGTTCGGGGGTCCACGGGGGCTACCCGGCCGATCCGGCCAGCTGGGGCACCGCGGCCGCCATGGCCGAGATGTGGTCGTCCACCGTGACGCACCCCGAGGACATGGTGTTGAGCGTGAGGTGGGTGGCGCCGGCGAGTCCCCAGCGCTCGGCGTCGCGCCCGGCGCGCTCGGGATCCTGCGCCGACCAGCGAACCTGGCCCTCCAGGCCGATCTGGGCGGGGTCGCGCCCGGCACCGACCGCGGCGTCGGCGATCACCTCGAGGGCCTCCTCGAGGCCGTGGCCGGGCCCCAGCATGGCGAACCACCCGTCGGCCCGCCGGCCGATCCGCCTCAACGCGGCCGGGGCCGCCCCGCCGAGCCACACCGGGATGGGCCGGGTTGCCGGAAGCGGCGCGATGCCGGCCCCGGTCACGGTGTGGAACCGCCCCTCGAAGGTGACGCTCTGCTCGGTCCACAGCCGCCGCAGGAGGGAGATCTGCTCTTCGAGCCGGGCCCCGCGGTGCTCGAACGGCTGGCCGAGGGCCTCGTACTCGACCTCGTTCCAACCGATCCCGAGGCCGAGGCGGAGCCGGCCGCCGCCCGACAGGAGGTCGAGCTCGGCCGCCTGCTTGGCCAGGAGGGCGGTCTGGCGCTGGGGGGCGACCAGGATGCCGGTGGCGAACTCGAGCGGGGTGGTGGCGGCCAGCCAGGAGAAGAGCAGCAGCGGCTCGTGGAAGGTGTCGTTGACGTCGTAGAAGCCGGACCACCCCGCGTGCACCGCGGGGTCGGCGCCCAGGACGTGGTCGTAGGCGAGGAGGTGGCGGTAGCCGAGGTCGGCGGCGGCCTGCGCGAACGCGGCGATGGCGCCTCGGTCGGCCCCGATCTCGGTCTGCGGGAAGACCGCCCCGATCTGCACGGGGCACTTCTAGCACCGCCGGTGCGGCCGGAGTCCTGTCTCGGTCGCATTGTGACGAACGCGTGATGGGGCGCGTCCGTCCGGGTGCACGCCCGAGATCGGGGCGTTCAAGGCCCCCTGCAGCCGGCGTCGGGGGGGCGGTCGTCTACCCTCGGACCGGATGGACGTGCTCGACATCGTGCTCATCGTGGTGGTTATCGCGGCGGCCATCCAAGGTCTCCGTCTCGGAGCCATCACGCAGGTGCTCACCTTCGGCGGCTTTCTGCTTGGCATGACCGTCGGGGCGCTCGTGGCCGTGGGGCTGGTGGCTTCCATGCACGCCGGCAATCTCAAGACCTCCGTCACCCTCGCGCTCGTCCTCGGGTCGGCCGCCCTTTTCGGTGTCGGCGGCCGGGTGATCGGGAACTGGACCAACGGGACGCTGCGCCGGTGGCACCTCGGCGCGCTCGACGCGGGGCTCGGGGTGGTGGTGGCCGGCGCAGCCGTCCTGCTCTCGGCCTGGCTCATGGCCAACGTCGTGGCCCAGGCTCCCACCGGTTGGCTGGGTTCGCAGATACAGGGCTCCGACGTCCTGCGTGCGGTCGACAACGTCATGCCGCCGGTGCCGACAGTCTTCGCCAACGTGCAGTCTTTCCTGGCCACCCCGGGCTTCCCCTCGGTCTTCGCCCAACTGGCCCCGACAACCGCGGGCCCGGTGGCCCTGCCGTCACAGGGTGCCGCTGCCGCCATGGCGGCTTCGGACTCCCGCTCCGTCGTCAAGGTGCTCGGGCAGGCCTGCGGCTACCTGCAGGAGGGGTCGGCGTTCGTGGCAGGCCCGGGACTGGTGGTGACCAACGCCCACGTGGTCGCCGGTGAGGACGCAACCCAGGTGCAGGTGGGCGCCGCCACGTTCATGGCGACCCCGGTGCTCTTCGACCCTGCCTACGACCTGGCCGTGCTTCGGACCAGCGCGCCCCTCGGGCCCGCCCTCGCCATCTCCCCCGGGGTGGTCAACCGAGGAACCCAGGGGGCGGTCATCGGCTATCCCGAGAACGGTCCACTCACGGTGGGGCCAGCCGGTGTGGCCACCGTCATCACCGCCTCGGGTCGCGACATCTACAACCAGGGCTCGGTGGTCCGCCAGGTGTACCAGCTCGACACCGTCGTGGAGCCCGGCAACTCGGGCGGCCCCATCGTCGACGCCGACGGCCACGTGATCGGGGTCGTCTTCTCCCGCTCAACGGTCACAGCGAAGATCGGCTACGCGCTGACCTCCCCCGGCGTGCTGAAACGCGTGGACGAGGCGTCGCTCCGCACCGCCCCGGTGACAACCGGGGCCTGCACCGAAGGCTGAAGCGTCTTCACACCACCGACTGCAAGAATGGCGGCCGTGCCGCTGCCGATCGAGGAGTACGCCCTGATCGGCGACCTCCACACCGTGGCCCTGGCCGGCTCGGACGGCTCGATCGACTGGCTGTGCCTCCCGCACTTCGACTCGAGCGCGTGCTTCGCCCGGTTGCTCGGCACCGACGACAACGGTTTCTGGCGGATCGCCCCGGCCGGGCCCGATGGCACCGTCACCGCCACCCGCCGCAGCTACCGTCCCGGCACCTTGGTGCTCGACACCGAGTTCGACACGGCCGCCGGCACGGTGCGGGTCACCGACTGCATGCCCATCCGCGAGGAGTACCCACAGGTCGTGAGGGTGGTGCAAGGGGTACGCGGTTCGGTGCCGGTGCGCATGGAGCTCTGCGTGCGCTTCGACTACGGCGACGCCATCCCCTGGGTCACCCACCACGAACACCTGCTCACGGCCACTGTCGGACCCGACGCCGTGGCCCTGTGGACCCGGGCCGACACCCACGGGGAGGGGCTGCGCACGGTGGCGGAGTTCACCATCGACGAGGGCCAGCAGCTCCCGTTCCTGCTCACCTGGTACCCGTCGCACGAGGCGCCGCCGCGGCCGGTGGACCCGTGGTTCGCCGTCGTCCACACCGAGGTCTTCTGGAGGAGCTGGTCGGAGACCTGCACCTACGAGGGGGAGTTCTCCGACGCCGTCCTGCGCTCGCTGATCACGTTGAAGGCTCTCACGTACGAGCCGACCGGAGGCATCGTGGCCGCCGGCACCACGTCACTGCCCGAGGCCCTCGGCGGCAACCGGAACTGGGACTACCGCTTCTGCTGGTTGCGCGACGCCACCCTGACGCTCGAGTCCCTGATTCGCGGCGGATACCACGACGAGGCGATGGCGTGGCGCGACTGGCTGCTGCGCTGCACGGCGGGTGACGTGTCCAAGCTGCAGATCATGTACGGGGCCGGCGGCGAGCGCCGCCTCGACGAGTGGGAGGTGGGCTGGCTGGCCGGTTACGAGCAGTCGGCACCGGTGCGGGTCGGCAACGCGGCCTCCGGCCAGTTCCAGCTTGACGTCTACGGCGAGGTCATGTCGGCCCTCTACGAGGCGTGCCAGGTGGACGGGGTGCACAGCCGGGCCATCTGGGATCTCCAGTCCAAGCTGATCGAGTTCCTCGAGGACGGGTGGAAGCAGCCCGACGACGGCATCTGGGAGGTGCGGGG
>JBKQNY010000132.1:0-2885 GCA_052145775.1 Acidimicrobiales bacterium | reverse complement strand
CCCTCTCGGTCTCGTGCCCCGGGCGCCAGGACCAGACGACGGGCCCGTCGGGTCTCTCGGTGGCCATCGGCGCAGCCGCCGCCACCACCGGTGCCGCCGACTGCACCGTGGTCATCGCCGAGCCGGTGGGGACCGAGGCCACCGTCTCGTACTCGTTGACGATCGACAGTACAGCGACATAGCAACGGGGAGCAGGGCTGCCATGCGGGGGGCGTTGGGGGAACTGGCGAGGGGGGCGGCCGCCGCGGTCGTGGTCTTCGGCGCCGTGCCGGCGGTCCTCATCGTCCTGGTGGGGTTGCCGTTCCCCCACCGGTGGGGCCACGCCGAGGTGGTGAGCGCCCACGGACTGTTCGACCTGCTGGCCGTGGTGGCCTGGGTGGCCTGGGCGGCCTGCTGCTGGCAGCTGCTCTGCTCGGTGGCCCGATTGGTGCGCAGGCGCGACGCCACCGCGCCGGCCGACGCCCGCCTTCCCGAATGGCTGGCCACCCGGATCGCCGCCGCCGTCCTGGCGGTGGTGGCGCTCGGCGGGGGTCTGTCGGCCTCGTCCGGCGCCGTGGCGCGCCGCGCGCCGGCGATCACCTCGACGGTGACGTCGTCCGCTCCGGTCGGGACTGACGTCGACCTCTCGGCGCCGGGATCCGCCAGCCCGCCGCCCGGCGCCGCCTCGATGGACTCGCCGGCATCGGTGTACACGGTCGCGGCCGGGGACACCCTGTGGTCGATCGCCGAGCAACGCTACGGCGACGGCGGCGACTGGACGGTGATCGCCCAGGCCAATCTGGGCCGCCTCATGGCCGACGGCAGTCGGTTCGTCGACCCGAGCCTCATCCTTCCCGGCTGGGTGCTGTCGCTGCCGACGCTCGGGGCGGGCGGGCCCACCGGCGCCGGCACCTCCGCCGTTCCCGGGGTGGCGACCGAGGCGGCGGCGACCGACCCGCCGGTGTCGGCGGCGCCGGCCCCGTCCGCACAGCCGACCCGCGCCCGCCCGGCCGCCGGCGCGCAACGCTCCGCTGCGACGCATGCGGGCCGGGCCGTCACGCGGCCGGTCGCCCCCGGCCACCGGGCCTCGAAGGGGTCGGGGCACGGCGGCCGTGGGCCGTCGCCGGTTCCCCTGCCCGAGCTGGCGGCGCTGGGCCTGGGCACCCTGGCCGCCGCGGCCTTGGCCCGCCGGGCCCGCCGGGCCCGTCACCTGGCGTCCCTGGCGCGCCGCGAAGGCGAGGTCCCAGCGGCGGTCCCCGAGCGGGCCGCCCGGGCGGGGACGCTCCTCGCCCCCTTCCTCGGCGCGCCGGTGCTCGACCGCCTGGAGCTGGCCGACCACCACCTGGGCGCCGGCCTGGCCGGAACCGACCCGGCCGCACGACCGTCGGCGCGGCTGGTCCTGGTCGGCCCGGCGGGCGTCGAGGTCCACCTGGCGGCGCCGGTCGGATGGGCCCCCGAAGGGTGGACGCTCGCCGACGAGCGGACCTGGCTGCTGCCTCCGGCCGCCGACACAGCGGCCCTCGCCGAGGAGTCGGCCGCCCACGGACCGTGGCTCCCCCTGCTGGTGCCGGCGGGAGACGACGAGCGCGGCGCCTGGCTGGTGCCGCTCGCCCCCGGCCAGGTCCTCCCGGTCATCGGGCCCGAATCCGGGGCCATGGCCGCGGCCATGCACGAGGTCGCCAGGAGCTGGAGCTGGGCCGAGGGGTTGGTCGTCACCGACGACCCGGACGAGGCCGAGCGGGCCTCGGGACCGGGCGGCACCGAGGGCCACCTCCTCTTCTTCGGCGATCCCGACCTCCTCTCCCCCGCCGCGCGGGACCGGGCCGCGGTGGTGACCACGCGGTCGGTGCCGGCCTCCGACCTCACCGTGGTCATCGACGCCCGGGCCGCGTCCCTCCACCCCTTGGGGCTCACCCTGCGGCCGAGCCTCCTGCGGCCGGCGGAACAGGCGGCGATCGCAGAGCTGGTCGAGCCGCCGGTGCGTCCGGACGGGGCAGCGTCCGGTGATCCCCACGCCGACGGGCACCGTCCGCCCCGGCCGAGATCCTCGCCGCGTGCCCTCGCGGCCCGGGTCGAGGTGACGGTCGACGCCGGGCAGTTTCCGCTCGCCCGGGTCGACGAGGCGGTCGAGGCGGTCGAGGCGGTCGAGGCGTCCGGGGCGGACGGGGGCGCCGGTGCCGAGGTGCGCCTCCTCACCGCCCTGCCCCGGATCGACGGGCTGGCCGCTCCCCTCGACCCCAAGCGGGCCAGGCGGGCCACCGAGGTCGTCGCCTACCTGGCCCTCCACCAGCCGGACCCGGTGACCAGCGACCGGCTGCGCACCCGCGTGCTGGGTTCCGCCGACGCCGACGCGGCCTCCAAGACGCTCTTCAACACGGTCGGCGCGGCGCGGCGGGCGATGGGGCGTGGTCCCGACGGCCAACCGCTCCTCCCGCCGGCCTCGAAGTCCGGCCACTACCGGTTGTCCCCGCTGGTCACCACGGACGTGGCCCGGATCGAGGAGCTGGTGGCCGAGGCGGACGCCGCCGACGACGAGGAGGAGTCGATCGCCCTGCTGCGGGCGGCGCTCGGGCTGGTCGAGGGCGAGCCGCTGGCCGGGGCCCTCGCAGGCTACGGCTGGTGGGCGGCCGAGGGACATGAGCGGCGCATCGCCGCCACCGTGGTCGACGCGGCCTGCCGTCTGGCCCGGCTGGCCGCCGACCACGGCTACCTCGACCTGGCCCGCTGGGGTCTCGAGCGGGCCCGGCTGGTCGAGCCCTACAGCGAGCTCCTCTCGCGGGCGGCCATGCGGGTGGCCGCCGTGGCCGGCGACGCCGAGCGGCTGCGGCGCGTGTGGGGGGTGTGCCCGCGCCGGGTGGATGAGATCGACCCCCGCGGGCGCCCGGCGGAGGCCACCGAGCGCCACA
>JBKQNY010000131.1:0-17631 GCA_052145775.1 Acidimicrobiales bacterium | reverse complement strand
TGGATCGACAACGACCGCAAGATGCGCCGGCTCATCGCTCAGATGCGCCAAGTGGCGGCCAAGGCGGGCGAAATCCGCCTGGCGCAGACCGCCCAGGGGTGACCGGAGGGTTTAACTGCAAGCTAAGCGCGCGCGGTGGCCCCCAGGGCCAGGTCCTCGATGGCCACCACCAGCTCGTCGCCGGACCGCCCGGAGAACCGGTCGGCCCCGAGGCGCCGGGCGTCGTCGGCGTCGGCCACGCCGGCCCCGCCGACCAGCACCGGCGTGGCCGGGACGGTCCGGCGCAGGACGGCCACGGTCCGCCGGACGGCTCGGTCCTGGTCGGGCATGGTGCAGCTGATGGCTACGGCCAGCAGGTCGTGGGCGCGCGAGCAGACCTCGCCCACTGTCTCTCCGGGAGTGTCGGCACCCAGCTCCACCAGCTCGAAGCCCCGCCAGTGCAGCAGGTTGGCCGCGATCGCCACCGGGACCCCGTGGTGCTCGCCGGCCGGGGTGCAAAGAACCACGGTGCCGCGCTTGCGGCCCCGGGGGGTGAAGAGGGCGCCCAGCCGGCTGACCAACCGGATGGCGGTGGCGCTGGCCCGGTGCTCATCGGCCACCGTGATCTCACCGCGCCGCCAGCTTTCACCGACGCCGACCATCGCCGGAGCCATGCCGTCGAGCAGCACTCCGGCCGGGGTCCGTCCCGACACCAGCGCCGCCTCGATCAGGTTCCACGCCCCGGTCTCGTCGCCGGCCAGCAGGCGGGCCTCGAGCTGGGTGTCGATGGGTGGCGGGGTCGGCCCGCCGGGCCCGGAGGCGCCGGGCTGGTCGGACCGGCGGCCTGGGCGGACCAGGTCCAGGTCGACCGCGGCCACCTGCCACGTCCCACCGACCCGGGTGGCCGGCAGCCGACCGGTGCGGATGTAGCGGTAGGCGGTCATGTAGTGCACACCCAGAGCTTCGGCGGCCTGCTGCAACGTCATCGCCTCGTCTGCCATGCCTGCTCCCCGGGGATCTGGGCACCGATCAGCGCCGAAGTTAGCACTAAAAGATCGTGCGACAGGGGTGTGGAAGCGGCGCAGCAGGGCACCGACATGGTTGCCCAGGAGCCAGGTTTCAGCCGGCGCCGGGCCGAGAACTTCGGGTGAACCCGAACCGGTGGTGCAGCGAACCTTGGACAGTGGCCAGCACCGCCCAGGCCTCGTCCACCACCAGGGTGTAGACGCACCCGGTCCCGTCGCGTCCCGTGCGGACGTTCGACGTAACGGCCGTCCGGGCGCACAATGTGGCGGTGAGCGCAGAGGGCCGACCGGCCAGGGACCTGACGGTGATCGCCGTGCCCTTCTACTTTGCGGCCATGGCCGCCGAGCGCGCGCGCCTACGCCGCCGCGCCGCCGAGTCGGGTCCGACGGCCGGCAACTACGAGCGGCGCGACACCCGGGCCAGCCTGACGATGGGGACCCTCAGCCTGCTGGCCCCGCTGGTGGTGCCGCGTCTGCTCCGGCCCGTCACCCCCGGCCGGGGCCGCTACGCCAAGGTGCTGGTCGCCGCGGCCGCGGCGGCCGCCGTCGGCACCACGGCCGCCGCCGTCGTGGTGCGCCGGTCCCGCCACGCCAACAACCCCCCGGGCCGGCCGGCCGCGGCCTCGCAGAACGGTTCGGGGCCTCGGGGTGGGGAGCCTGCCGACTCCAGGGCGACCGCGGCCGCGGGGGGGGCCGCGGTCGGGGGAGTGGCCGCCGTCGCCCTGGGTGGGGTGGCGGTCACCACCGCCTGGGCGTCGCACACCTCGGTCGACCGGCTGTGGCGGCGGCGCATCCTGCCCGACCTCGGCCGCGGCCCCCTGGCCCTGGCCCTGGCCGTCGTCGGGTGGGATTTCATCTACTACTGGAACCATCGCTTCATGCACGAGAGCCGCTACATGTGGGCCGACCACGTCGTGCACCACTCGAGCGAGCACTACAACCTGTCCACCGCCCTGCGCCAGCCGGTGGCCGACGCCCTGGGCACCTTCCTCCCCTACGGCGCCCTCTGTCTGCTCGGGATCTCGCCGTCGCTCGTCGAGACGGCGCGCGGCGTCAACCTCCTCTACCAGTTCTGGATCCACACCGAGACGATCGACCGGCTGGGTCCCGGCGAGGCGGTGCTCAACAGCCCGTCGCACCACCGGGTACACCACGGGTCGAACCCCGAGTACCTCGACCGCAACCACGGCAGCATCCTGATCCTCTGGGACCGGCTCTTCGGCACGTTCGAGCCCGAGCGCGCCCCCGTCGTCTACGGCCTGACCAAGAACATCAACACCTTCGACCCGGCACGGATCATCGGCCACGAGTACGCCGAGATCGCCCGTGACGTGGCCTCGTCGACCAGCTGGGGGGAGCGGCTCTCCTACGTCGTGCGCGGCCCGGGCTGGGCCACCCGGCACCGGGCCGAGGTGGCGGCGGCCGGTTGAAGGGCCGCTCCGGTCTCAGCCGACCCGGCGCAGGGTGTTGTGGTCGGTGTGGGCGAAGGGCTCCTTGAACTCCTTCATCCGCAGCGTGGTGACCTCGTCGTAGGACCAGGTGTCGTCGCCGGTGGTGATGGTCACCTTGTAGTGCAGGGTGCTGGCGTTCTTCGCCAGGTAGGTGTTCTCGCCGATCGAGTACTGCGCCCCGCCCTGGGCCGCCTCCATGGTGAACTCGGTGGCCTCGGCGGTGGTGATGCCACCGGCCAGGACCGTGATCCCCCGCGGCACCACGAACCCCCGCATGACCTCGCCGGTGGCCGGGTCCCACAGCCAGTAGCCGACCTCGGTGTGGTAGGGGTTCTCTACGTCCCCACGCCCCATGGCCGTCTTGTAGTCGAGGCCGTAGAGGTGCTGGCTCCCGTTGTCGACGGGACCGAACGGCTTCATCGTGCACTTCTCCAGGTACGGGGTGCCGAGAACCTCGCCCCTAGAATGTGAGTAGGCCGTGTCCAGGCCTCCCTCACTACCCTCCCACTCCCCTGCCAGGGGCCCGAGGGGTCCCCACTCGTTCGCCATCTCTTTCCCCTCTCATGCCGCGGGTGCTCGTCGGCAGCTTACGCATGCGCGAGGCCCCTCTCGGTTAGCGGGACGTCACCCGGGCGCGGCCGGGCCCCGACCCCGCCGCAGCCGGCAGGGTGTGCCGGGCCGCGGCGGCGGTCCGAGGTGCCCCGACAGGTGGGAGACAGTCGACACCTGCGGCCGGGCTCAGGAGAGGCCCCGGCAGAGGGGCAGGCTGGTGGCGAACCCGCGGTCCTGGTCTCCGAAGAGGCGGCGCAGCTCGAGCCGACACTGACCGGCCGCCTGCTCGGTCTCTTCGCAGGCGTCGTCGAGCAGCGGGCGCGACGAGGCGGTCACCGTCACGTACCCCGAGAAGCGCAGCGAGGCGTGGCCGTCGGCGAGCTCCTCCTCCCTCCGGGTCACGAGGGCCTCCTCGCGTGCTCGTCGGGCCGTAGGGAGGAAACCGCCCCGGCGGCGCAGCTCGGAGTCGGCCAGGTCGGCGGTGCGGGCCTGCTCCACCTGGCGGATGGCGAGCTGGGGGCTGAGTGGTTCCATCACCACCGAGACCGTGCGGCGCGACGTCCCCAGCAGGAGGGGCGCGAGGAAATCCGGGCCGACGTCGACCCGCGGCCACTCGGCGATCCAGTAGGTGGCGTGCCACGACCCGTCGGTCCGCAGGCTCCCCCACCCCGCCTCGACGGCCATGGGCCACGGTCCGCCGTGCCCGTCCGGCCGGGGAGCCGCCGCCCTACAGTCCCCAGGGCCGTCACCCGGTGCCCGGCCGCCGCCGGCGGCGCATGTGGCGCGGGCTCCGGCATCGGTGCCACGGCGCAGAAGCCCGGCGAGCTGGCGGGGCGAGAGGATCCCTTCGACCAGCGCTTCCGCCTCGCTCAGGAGGCGCCGGAGCGCGTCGGCCTCGCGGAGCACGGCGGCGCAGCCGCCGGCGTCGCCGGCGAGAGCTGACCGCAGAGCGCGGCCACGCTGACCGGCCGCCGAGACCTGGACGGCGAGGTGCGCCTCGTGGCGGCAGGTGCTCGCCCCCGCCCCGTCGAGCAGCTGCGAGTACGACCGCCGTGCGGTGGCGTCCTCGCCCAGTTCGGCCCGCTCGGCCAGGTGCTCACGCACCGCCTTCCCGTCGTCGGGCACGGTGGTGGCGAGCCACTGCACCCGGTGGACCGCCGATCCCGGCCGGGCCAGCGAGGCCAGCACGCCGGCCCAGCCGGCCACCCGTCGCTCCTTGTCGGCCGGGTCGAGCAGGGCGAAGCTGTGCCCCCGCAGGGCGAGCACGGCGGTGTAGGTCCGGGCCCGTCGGTCGACCACGACCCCGCACGCACCCCGCGACACGCCTCCCGCCGACAGGACCTCGAGGTCGCCGAACGGGCCGTCGGACTGCTTGGCCGTGCGTCCACCGCGCCGACCGGCCGCCGTCGGAAGTGCCTCACTGGCCACGCCGTCGGCCCCGACGAGGTGTCCGTGCGCAGGCGCCGCCGAACGGTGGCGGCGCGACCCGGTCGCCCGGGCCGCCTCCCAGCGCGCCACCGTCGGGAGCCACTCCTCGCCGGTGCGCCCACCCACCGGCCAGCAGGCGAAGGCGATGCCGCCCACCACCGTCACCAGGGCCACCACCACGCTCACCGGCGTCGGCCGGGAACGAAGGACGAGCACGGCGACGACCAGCCCGCCGGCGACCGAGGCGATCTGCCCGCCGCGCCAGCCGGCGACCAGGCCGCGCCGCTCGAGGGGTCCGAACCGGTAGCGCGTCCCTTCAGCCGCCACCGCCGCCCCCCTCCCCATCTGCGCCGCCACCCTCCCCGACGTCGCCGCCGTTGTGGGCGGGATCTCCCAGGAGGACGGGCCCCATGTCGTCGTGGCGGAAGGAGCGGGGCTCGCGGGTGCCCTTCCCGGTGGCCGAGGCCGCGTCGCCGTCGAGCTCGGGGATCGGACCGCCCCACAGTGGAACCGGGCCCCGGCCCGTGGGGTCGGGGAGCGAGAACGGCTCCTGCTGGCCGGCCGGGGGCGAGCCCGGGCGGGTGCTGGCGGGCGGCGGCGTGCCCCGCCACATCTTGATCCCGCTTCCTCCCCCTCCACTCGGCGTGGACGGTCCGCCGGTCGGCCCCGGGGACCCGGCGCCCTCGCCGCCCGAGCCGACGGAGGAGCCGGAGGCCCCGCGCCCGCCGCCGCCTTCGGCGCCGTGCTCGGTGCCTGGCGCCTCGTAGTCCGAGCCGCGCCCGGTCCCCGGCTCACCCGTCACGAACGACGACTCCCTGGCCCGCCGCAGGGCGTAGCTGGCCGCCGAGCGCGGCGCCGGGACGGCCGCCTGCTGGACACGCTGGCGCGACCCCTCCAGCTGGTGGACGGCCCCGGCCTCGACGGCGGGCACCAGTCGCAGGAGGGTGAACGGCGTGAAGGCGGCCAGTAGGAGCAGCGCCCCGCCGGCCAGGACGGGGGCGAACCCTGTGCCGCCCCCCGAGGCGATCGCCCCCGCGGCCAGGGCCAGGATGGCCACGATGACGAACTTGGAAAGGATCAGGGCCACCAGCGTGTCGACGAGGCGGCGGCACCAGTGGGAGATGGCCGGCCAGACCAGGCTGGCCAGGCCCAGGGGGAGGAAGAGCACGGCCACGTAGACCGCGGCCTCCCGCACGAGCAGCTCCACCCAGAGCATGAAGGCGCCGAAGGCGACCAGCAGGGCGCCCAGCAGGACCACGAACGCCGGTGCGGGGCCACTGGCCGCCTGGGACGCAAGCGCCGACGCCACCTGTGACAAGGCCTGCTGGACGTCGGTGCCCGAGCCGGACGAGATCGTGGTGCTGAGGGCGTCGGTGGCTGACAGGGCCAGCTGCACCAGTTCCACCGCCGCCCCGGCCAGCACCAGGGCCAGTGGCAGCTGGACGGCGACCACCCGCACCAGTCCCGCCACGCTCTGGCGGTAGACGGCCTGGATCACCGAGAGCAGCAGGAGCGGCAGCAGCACCACTGCGGCCAGCCCGACCATCGTGCGGTAGTGGGCGCTGAACCAGCCTGCGCCGAGGTCGATCGTCGTCGACGAGGAGAGCACCCCGCCGATCTGCCCGATGAGCCACGCCGCGCCGTCGGCGACCCACGAGGAGAGCGCCCCCAGCACACCCCCCACCCCGGAGCCGAGCAGCCCAGATCCGACGCCTCCGGCCGCCTGGCACAACGGCGAGAGCGGACCTGTGCAGGGCGTGATCGCCGCCGGCACGACGGCGCTCACCGCGCCGCGCTCCGAGGCGGGCCGGCCGCGGGCCGTCCGTGGGCCGGGCGGGGGCGGGCGGTCAACGGACGCTCTGGCCGGTGTGGAAGAAGAAGTTGATGATCCCCGGGGCAGCGCCGATCAGCAGTGCAGCCAGTCCCGAGACGAGGACGGTGCGGCGCCCCACGTACGACTGTTGGAAGTTCTGGGAGTGGGAGCCGAGCGCCCACGCCGCCGCCCCGACCACCAACCCCACCAGCGAGAGGATGAGGGCCCATCCACCGATCCCGTTGGTGAGCGTCTGGAGGGCGCTTCCCCCCGGCAGGTTGCCCGGACTCTCCTGCAGTCCTACCGGTGTTGTGGACACCAGCCGTGGTAGCGGTCGCGGGCCGCCCGTCGGATCGGCGAGGCCGAACACGGCGTGCTGGAGATGCACCCCGACGGATGCGGCCACCGCGGGGACGATGGGTACGAACATCGGTGACTCCTCTCCTGGTCGATCACGCCGGCGGTCTCCCCGTCGGACTCGACCGGCCGAAGGCTAGAGCGGGACCAGAGGGATTTCAAGCTCTTTCAGTATTTTTCATGTTCTTCTGATCCATCGCGGCCCGCCGCTGACGGCGCCGCGGGGAGGTCGGCCGCCGGCTCGCCGCCGGCGCGCGGCCCTGTCATGCTGGGCGTGTGATGGGAGTGGCGGACGCGACGGTGCTGGTCTCGACGACCGGTCTCCCTCCAGCGGCCCAGTACGCCATCGCCGGGGCGGCGTTGGTGGTGGTCGCCACCGTCGCGGCCCTGCTCGGCCGGCGGGCCGGTCGGCGGGCGCTCAGCCAGCGGCTGATCGCCCTGGGGACCCGCCTGGGCATCGACCCGCCCCCCGACGACAGCGGCATCGAGACGGCCCTGGCCTACCTCGAGCAGGTGACGGGGGCGGCCACCCAGGCCGTGGCCGAGTCCAGCGCCGACGCCATCCGGCTGCGGCGGTCGCTCGACACCTTCCCCCAGGGTGTCGTCCTGTGCGACGAGAACGGCACCGTCATCTACCGCAACGCCAGGGCCAACGCCCTCATGACCAGCCGACACGGGGACGCCCTGGCCGCCCAGGCGGTCACCGAGCTGCTCGAGGACGCCTGGCACGAGGGGACAGCCGAGCGCACCCTCGACCTCTACGGCCCGCCCCGCCGCACCCTCACCGTGCGGGCCCGGGTGATCGACGACGGGCGTCGGCCCCTCGGGGTGATCGCCATGATCGAGGACGTCTCCGAGCGCCGCCGGCTCGAGGAGATCCGCCGCGACTTCGTGGCCAACGTGAGCCACGAGCTGAAGACCCCCATGGGCGCGCTCGGCCTTTTGGCCGAGACGCTCATCTCCGAGCCCGACGTGGAGGTGGCGAAGCGACTGGCCAGCCGCATCCACACCGAGGCCTTCCGGGTGAGCCGGATCATCGACGACCTCTTGGACCTGAGCCGGATCGAGTCCGAGGAGGCGCCGCCCCGGGACCCGGTGCTGGTCAACTTGGTGATGGCCGAGGCCATCGAGCGGGTGCGGGCCACGGCCGACCAGCGCGGCATCACCATCGCCCTGGCCGAGCCCGAGCCGCCCGTGGCGGTGCTCGGCGACCGACGGCAGCTGGTCTCGGCCATGCACGCCCTGCTCGAGAACGCCGTCACCTACTCCTACGACAACAGCACGGTGGCCGTCTCGGGCACGGTGGTCCGCGGGCAGCCCCCGGGAGGCGACGACGGCGAGGAGGCCATGGTGCCGGTCGGGCAGTCCGGCGCGATCGCCACCACCGCCACCGGGACCACCGCCGTCACCCACTCGCAGCTGCCCGGCTTCGGCGACGGCGCGCCGAACGGCAACGGTTCGGCTGTGCCGTATGACGGAACGGCGACGGCGCCCACCCTGGACGGCGACGCCGGGGACCGACGCGGGGCCGAGCAGACGTCGCGCCCTCCGACGCACGACACCATCCGGCTGGCGGTGGCCGACCACGGCGTGGGCATTCCCGCCCGGGACCTCGAGCGGATCTTCGAGCGCTTCTACCGGGTCGACCACGGCCGCAGCCGCGACACCGGGGGCACCGGGCTCGGACTGTCCATCGTCCGCCACGTGGCCAACAATCACCACGGGTGGGTGGACGTCGAGTCGCGCGAAGGCGAGGGGTCGACGTTCACCCTCGTGCTGCCGGTCCACGCCGAGCACCTGCCGTGAGCCGATGACCCCGCGCAACGGCGCCCCCGGCGTCACCACCGACGGTCGCCCGGTCACCGTCCTGCTGGCCGAGGACGAGGAGTCCTTCGTCGACGCACTCGTCGTCGGGCTGGGCCACGAGGGGTTCAAGGTGACGGTGGCCCGCGACGGCCTCGAAGCCCTCCAGCTCTTTGACGAGACCGGCCCCGACATGGTGCTGCTGGACATGATGCTGCCCAAGCTCTCGGGAATCGACGTCTGCCGCGCCATCCGGGCGCGCTCGAACGTGCCCATCATCATGGTGACGGCCAAGGGGGCCGAGATCGACACCGTGGTCGCCCTCGAGGTCGGGGCCGACGATTACGTCACCAAGCCCTACCGCCTGCGCGAGCTGGTGGCCCGCATGCGGGCCGTGATGCGGCGCATCCCCGCCGCCGGCTCCGAGCGTCGCGGCGGCTTGCACTCGAGCGCCGACGGGGAGGCATCCCTCGAGGCGGGCAATGTCCGGGTCGACCTCGACCAGCGAAGGGTCTACGTGCGCGGGGAGGAGGTGCGGCTGCGGCGCAAGGAGTTCGAGCTGCTGCGGCTGCTGGTGGAGAACGCCGGGAGGGTGCTCACCCGCGACGTGCTCATCGACAGGGTGTGGGGCACCGACTACATCGGCGACACCAAGACGCTCGACGTGCACATCAAGCGGCTGCGGTCGCGTATCGAGGTCGATCCCTCGTCCCCCAAGCTCATCACCACGGTCCGCGGCGTCGGGTACCGCTTCGACCCGGGATCCGACTGAGCGCGCTCTCAGGGGTCCACGCGGCCCGTCGGCAATAATGACCCGGGTGCGGGACCCGTTTCGCAGGGTGTGGGTCGGCCTCGGGGCGCTGACCTTCGTGCTCGTGGCCGGCACGGTCGGCTACCTGGTGCTCGGCTTCGGTCTCCTCGACGCCGTCTACCAGACCGTCTCCACCGTGACCACGGTCGGTTTCAACAGCCCCCACGCCCTCACTACAGCCGGCAAGGCCTTCACCATCGTCCTCATCCTGTCGGGGGTGGGCACCGCCCTCTACACGTTCACGGCCGGCTTCGAGCTGCTGGTCGGGGGCCATATGCGCGAACTCGTAAGGAGACGAAGGATGTCCCACGACGTCGACCGGATGCGCCACCACGTCATCGTCTGCGGCTGGGGCCGCGTCGGTCGGGAGGTGGCCCGCTTCCTGGCCAGCGCCGGGCGCGACGTGGTCGTCGTCGACCGCGACGCCGAACGGCTGTCCGAGGTGCCCTACCCCACCGTGGCGGGCGACGTGACCGACGACGCGGTCCTCCTCCGGGCCGGCATCGACCGGGCGGGCACCCTGGTGGCCGCACTCGACACCGACTCGGACAACCTCTACGTGACGGTGTCCTGCCGGTCGATGCGTCCCGACCTGCAGATCATCGCCCGGGCCCGCAACGAGTCCTCCGAGCCCAAGCTGGTCCGGGCCGGGGCGGACCGCGTGGTCAATCCCCAGCAGCTGGGCGGCGACCGCATGGCCTCCTTCGTCGTCCACCCCCACGTCGTGGACTTCGTCGACGTCGTCATGCACGACGGCTCGCTCCAGTTCCGCCTCGGGGAGGTGCCCGTCTCGGAGGACTCGGCGCTGGCCGGCAACTCGCTGCGCTCGGCCCACCTGCGCGACCGCACGGGGGCACTGGTGCTGGCCATCCGGCGGCCCGACGGGAGCTTCCTCACCAACCCGTCGCCGGAGGCGGCCATCGAGGCCGGCGACGTCCTGATCAGCGTCGGGACCGAGGAGCAGCTCGACGCCCTGGCCGAGGTGACCGCCGGCTGAGCACGACGATGTGGTGCGACCCGCCACATCCCCTTCCGGGCTCACGGACCGTCGACGACGGGAGCCCGCCGGGGGTTCAGGGGGCGGGCACCACCGTCGATCCCAGCCACGGCGCCAGGCACTCGGGGAACCGGACCGAGCCGTCGGGCTGGCGGCCGGTCTCGACGAGGGCAGCCCAGATGCGGGCCCAGGCCAGGGCCGAGCCGTTGAGGGTGTGCACCAGGACCGGCGACCCGCCGCCGGAGGGGCGGTAGCGGACGTTGGCCCGACGGGCCTGGTAGTCGCGGAACCAGCTGACCGAGGAGACCTCCAGCCACCGTTCGCACCCCGGGGAGTACACCTCGAGGTCGAAGGTGCGCGCCGCCGAGCCTCCCAGGTCCCCGCAGCACAGGTCCAGGACGCGGTAGCGGAGCGAGAGGGCCCGCAGCAGCCCCTCGGCCCGGGCCAGGATGTCGGCGTGGACGGCCGGGGCCTGCTCGGCCGTGGCGTAGGCGAACAGCTCGACCTTCTCGAACTCGTGGACCCGCAGGAGGCCCCGGGTGTCGCGGCCGGCCGCCCCGGCCTCCCGGCGGAAGCACTGAGACACCGCCGTCAGGCGCACGGGGAGGGCGCCCTCGTCGAGGATCTCGTCGCGGTGCATCGAGGTGAGCGGCACCTCGGCCGTCGGGATGGCCCAGAGGTCGTCGCGCTCGACGTGGTAGGCGTCGTCGGAGAACTTGGGCAGGTGGCCGGTCGAGGTCATGGTCTCGGTGAGGACCAGGGTGGGCGGCCGCACCTCCTCGTAGGCGTCGGCGTGGCGTTCGAGGGCGAACGAGGTGAGCGCCCGCAGCAGCCGGGCCCCGGCCCCGCGGTAGAGGGGGAACATCGAGCCGGCCAGATGGGCGCCGCGGGCCATGTCGAGCAGGCCGAGGGTCTCGCCCACCTCCCAGTGGGGCACCCGCTGGTGGTCGGCGGGGACGGGGGCCGCCTCGCCGTCCTCTGCGCCCGGCCACCACTCCCGCACCACCACGTTGTCCTCGGGCCCCGCCCCGTCGGGCGCCTCCTCCGACGGCAGGTTGGGCAGGTAGAGGAGGGCCGTGCGCACCTGCTCGCCCAGGTCGTCGGCCTCGGCGGCGGCCGTCCGCTCGTCGGCCCCGAGGCGGCGGCTCTGCTCGGCCAGCTCCTCGGCGCGTGACGCCTCCCCGGCCTTGCGGGCCTCGCCCACCTGCCGGGAGATCGCCTTCACCTCGGCCCGCAGCGACTCCTGCCGGGCCAGCGCGGCGCGGTGCGATGCGTCGAGGGCGCACAGCCGGTCGACCTCGGCCGGCTCGATGCCCCGCCGCGAGAGGGCGGTCTTCACCGCACCCGGGTCGTCGCGCAGCGCTCGGATGTCGATCATTCCGGCGCCAACGGTAGCGTGCAGCCCGATGCCGGCCCGCCCGACCAGCCCGCTCCTCCCGGCGGTCGAGGTGGAGGGGTTGGTCGTCCGCTACGGCACCACCACCGCGGTCGACGGGTTGTCGCTCCACGCCTCGGCCGGCGAGGTGCTGGCCATCCTCGGTCCCAACGGTGCGGGGAAGACGTCCACCGTCGAGACCCTCGAGGGCTACCGCCGGGCGGCGGAGGGCCGGGTGCGAGTCCTCGGCCTCGACCCGGGGAGCGACCACCGGGCGCTGGCGCCCCGGGTGGGGGTGATGCTCCAGCGCGGCGGGATCTACCCCATGCTCGGTCCCCGCAGGGTGCTCGACCTGTTCGCCTCCTACTACGGCGACCCCGAGGACGTGACCGGGCTGCTCGACCTGGTGTCGCTGACCCGGGTGTCGGCCACCCCCTGGCGCCACCTCTCGGGGGGCGAGCAGCAGCGGCTCTCCCTGGCCCTCGCCCTGGTCGGCCGCCCCGAGGTGGTCTTCCTCGACGAGCCGACGGCCGGCGTCGACCCCGAAGGGCGCCTCTCGGTGCGCGACGTGGTGGCCGGCCTGGCCCGGCGCGGGGTGTGCGTGGTGCTCACCACCCACGAGCTGGCCGAGGCCGAGCGCATGGCCGACCGGGTGGTGATCGTCCGCCGCGGGCGGGCCGTGGCCCAGGGGACCCCGGCCGCCCTCGCCGCCGGGGAGGGGAGCGAGGGGGCCACGGTCTCCTTCGGCGCCCCGGCCGGCCTCGACGTGGCGGCCCTCGGCACCGAGCTCGGGGCGGTCGTCACCGAGGGCCCGCCGGGCCGCTACCGGATCGCCGCCGGCGCCTCGCCGGCGCTCACGGCGCGTTTGGCCGCCTGGCTGGCCGGGCGCGACGCCACCCTCACCGACCTGCGCGCCGGCCGATCTCTCGAGGAGGCCTACCTGGCGGCGGTCGGCGAACCGCCCGAGGACGGCGAGGACGGCCCGGCCACAGAGGGCCCCGAGGCCGGGCGGTGAGGCCCCTGGCGGCCCAGGTTCGCGCCGAGACCTGGATGACGCTGCGGCGGGGGGAGACGCTGCTCCTCACGATCGGGATCCCGGTCGTCTTCCTGGTCTTCTTCTCGACGGTCCACGTGCTGCCCACCGGGACCACCGAGCCGGTCTCGTTCCTCGTCCCGGGGATCCTCTCGCTGGCCATCATGTCGACGGCGATGGTCTCCCTCGGGATCGCCACCGGATTCGAGCGCGGCTACGGGGTGCTGAAGCGGCTCGGGGCGACGCCCCTCGGCCGGCCCCGGCTCCTCGGGGCGAAGATCTCGACGGTGCTCCTGGTCGAGGTGGTCCAGGCGGCCGTGCTGGTGCCGGTCGGCTACGCCCTCGGGTGGCACCCGGGGGGAACGGGCAGCGCCGGCCCGGCCGTGGGCGAGGCGCTGGCCGTGGCCCTGCTGGCCACCGTCGCCTTCGGCGGCATCGGCCTGCTCATGGCCGGCGTCCTGCGGGCCGAAGTGAACCTGGCGGCGTGCAACGGCCTCTACCTGGTGCTGCTCCTGCTGGGCGGGATGGTGGTGCCGGTGGACAAGCTCCCGGGCCCCCTCCAGGCGTTCGCCCGGGCGCTCCCGGCCGCCGCGCTCTCCGACGGCCTGCACGCAGCCCTCGGGACCGGGACGCCGGTGCCGACCCGGTCGTGGCTGGTGCTGGCCGCATGGGCCGTGGCGGCACCGCTCGCCGCCGCGTTCACCTTCCGCTGGGAGTGAGGACGCGGCGCCGGGGCGGGCGGCGGCTCAGCCACCTGTCAGGAGTCGCTGCTGCCACTGGACCAGCTGCGCCGGGCTGAGCGCGCCGTAGTGGATGGCGGCGACCGAGCCGTCGCCGTTCACGAAGACCGCCTCGGGTAAGCCGGTGAAGTAGAAGAGCCCCTCGGTGACTGTGTAGCGCCGGTCGACGCCGACCGGGAAGGTCACGCCCGAGGTGTGCACGAAACGGAGTGCCGCCGCGGTCCCGTCGTCGCCGTCGACCCCCACGAGGGCCACCCGGGCCAGCCGGCTCCGGGCGACCTGCTGGGAGTGGTAGGTGGCGGCCAGGGCCGGGATCTCCTTCTGGCACGGCCCGCACCAGCTGGCGAAGAAGAGGAGCACGGCCGGCCGGCCGTTGCCCCCGCCGTCGGCCGGCACCCCCACCGCCGGCCCGCCACCCAGGCGGGGCACGGTGAAGGTCGGCACCGGATCGCCGGCCTCGGGCCGGCCCGGGGAGGAGTGGGTCCCCACCCCGGTGAACAGGCCGATGGCCAGGGCAACGGCCAGCACGACCCCGATCAGGAAGAAGACCGGGCGCGGCCGTCGCGGTCCCCCCGGCGGCCCGCCGCCGGTGCCGTCGCCCGCACCCCCCGTCCCCGCGCCCCCGTCCCCGCCGGCGGGGGGGTCGGGGTCGAGCGCGACCACCGGACTCTGGGCGTCGCCGGGAGGTGTGCCGGGCCCCGCCCCGGGCATCAGTGGTACCGGACGAGGACGTCGACGGCCATGACGACGAAGAGCAGCGTGAGGTAGGTGATCGAGTAGGTGAACAACCTCATGGCGTCGGCGCCGGAGGCCCGGTCCCGGCGCGCCCGTTCCCACAGCCGCGCCGCCATGGCGATGTACACCGCTCCCAGCACGGCCGCGGTCAAGGTGTAGAGGAGCCCCATGCCGGCCACCGGCGCGAAGAGGAGGGTCACCGCCACCAGCACGACCGTGTAGGCGAGGATCTGCCCGGTGGTCCGGCGCATGGAGGCCACCACCGGCAGCATCGGCACGTCGGCCGCCTGGTAGTCGTCGCGGTAGCGGACGGCCAGGGCCCAGAAGTGCGGCGGGGTCCAGATGAAGATGATGGCGAAGAGGACCAACGGGGTCCACGACAACGAGCCGGTCACCGCCGCCCACCCCACCAGCACCGGCACGGCGCCGGCCGCCCCTCCGATCACGATGTTCTGCGAGGAGCGCCGCTTGAGCCACAGCGTGTAGACGAAGACGTAGAAGGCGGTGGCCGACACGGCGAGAACGGCCGAGAGCAGGTTGACGGCCAGCCACAGCTCCAAGAAGGCGGCCACCTCCAGCGCCAGGGCGAAGGTCAGCGCCGCCCGGGGGGTGACGGCCCCGGTGACGAGCGGGCGCCGGCGGGTCCGGTGCATCAGGCGGTCGATGTCCCGGTCGATGAACATGTTGATGGCGTTGGCCCCCCCGGCCGCCAGGGCGCCCCCCACCAGGGTGGCCACGACCAACCCCAGCGGGGGCAGGCCGCGCTCGGCCACCACCATGGTGGGCAGGGTGGTGACCAGCAGGAGCTCGATGATGCGCGGCTTAGTCAGGGCCACATACGCGCCGAGACGCGCCCCACCTGCCCGGACGCCGCGCAGCGCGGGGGCCTGGATTGCCATTGCCCAGAGCCTACGGTCCACACCGGCGCCGGACCAGACGGCCCGGACGCCCACCGGGGGCCTCCGGCGGGCCCCGGTACGATGGCCCGGAGTGTCCGGACCCAGCCCCACCCCCCACACCGGCCGGGCGTCCCGCCTGCCCACCGTCTCGGCCGCCGGGTTCCGGCGCCTCTGCGTGGCCTCCCTCGTCATGGTCTCGCTGATCGTGGTGACCGGGGCGGCGGTGCGGCTGACCGGCTCGGGGCTCGGCTGCTCGGACTGGCCGGACTGCACCCGGGGCCACCTGACGCCGCCCCTCCAGTTCCACTCCCTCGTGGAGTTCGGCAACCGCCTGGTCACCGTGGTGCTCACCGTCGTGGTGGCCGCCACCGTGATGGCCGCCTTCCGCCGCCGCCCCTACCGCCGGGACCTCGTCTGGCTCTCCCTCGGCCTGGTGGCCGGAGTGGTGCTCCAGGCCGTGATGGGCGGCATCGTCGTCTACACCAAGCTCAATCCGTACCTGGTGATGCTGCACTTCATGGCATCGATGCCGCTCGTGGTCGACGCCGTCGTGCTCCTGCACCGCTGCGGTCGGGACTACTCGCCGGGATCCGCGCGCCTCGTGGTGCCCCGGCCGATCCTCCTCCTCGTCAGGGGAACGCTCGTGCTCCTCACGTTGGTGCTGGCGGCGGGGACCGCCACCACCGGGGCCGGGCCCCACGCCGGCTCGGCCCAGGGCCAGGTCGCCGCCAAGCGCCTCCCCGTCGCGCTGCGCGACATGGCCGAGCTTCACTCCACCCTGGCCGTCTTCCTCGTGGGCGTCACCCTCGCCCTGGCCGTCGCCCTCCACGCCATGGACGTGCCCGAGCGCGTCCGGAGGGCGGCGAGGATCCTCGTCGTCGTCCTGGTGGCCCAGGCAGCGATCGGCTACACGCAGTACTTCACCCACCTGCCGGCGGGGCTGGTCGAGCTTCACGTGCTCGGGGCCACGGCCCTCGTCGTCGGGTTCACCCAGTTCTTCCTGGCCCTCACCTACCACGCCCCCGAGGCGGTCCCCGTCGCGGAGGAACCGTCGGTGACTCTGCGGTCAAAGGGCGGCGAGCCCCGACCGTTGAAGGTGGCCCCGCCCGAGGACAGCGCGGCCCTGAGCGGCCGATAGCTGGCAGAATGCCGTGGGCCGGCGAGGCCCCGCCGCCCCCATCGTCTAGCGGCCCAGGACGCTGCCCTTTCAAGGCGGTAACACGGGTTCGAATCCCGTTGGGGGCACCCGGTGAAAAGCCGGGCGGATTCAAGCGATGGACGCGACAAGCTCGCTAAATCGCTCCGCTGGAGTATCCCACTCGAGGGTCTTGCGCGGGCGCTCGTTGAGCAGGGCGGCGATCTCGTCGAGGTCGGCTTGGGAGTGGACCGAGAGGTCGGTCCCCTTGGGGAGGAACTGGCGGACGAGGCCATTCCAGTTTTCGTTGGTGCCGCGCTGCCAAGGTGAGTGGGGATCGCAGAAGTAGACCTGGATGCCGGTGGCGACCGTGAAGGCGGCGTGGGAGGCCATCTCCTTGCCCTGGTCCCAGGTGACCGACCGAGCCAGGTGCTCGGGCAGGCGCACGACGTTGTCGGCCACCGCCGCGGCCACGTGCTCGGCGGTCTTGTTGTCCACCTTGATGAGCATGCCGAGACGCGTCGTGCGCTCCACCAACGTGGCCACCGCACTGGCGCCCCGTTCCCCGATGATCAGGTCACCCTCCCAGTGGCCGGGCACGGCCCGGTCCTCGACCTCGGCGGGGCGCTCTGAGATGTTGACCATGCCCACGATCTGCCCACGCCCCGACGACACCCGGGTCCGGGGCCGGCCGGGCCCGACCCGAGCGCAGGCAGGCGGCCAGCTCCTTGCGCAGCTCGCCCTTGGCCTGGATGAAGATCGCCTGGTAGATGGATTCGTGGGACACCCACCACTCTGGCTGGTCAGGGTGGTCTTTGCGCAGACGTTTGGCGATCTGCTCGGGCGACCACTTCTTGGTGCGCAAGAGGTCTTGGACCTCGGTCCACAGCCACGGGCGGTCCTCGGTCCAGGCGGGCTTGGGGCGAAGGGCCGACTGCCCTGCGCGCACCTCGGCCTTCGCCGCCCGGTAGTGCCCCCGCCCGCCGTTTCGGGCGATCTCGCGCCACACGGTCGAGCGGTGACGACCGATGCGCTCAGCGATGGCCGCGTCGGACTCGCCGGCGGTGACCCCGACCCTGATCTCCTCGCGCTCGGCCGCGCTCAGTTCCCCGGCGCGGCTGGTGCATGTTGGTGACATCGCCCCACCCTGGCCACGCAGGTACGCCCGGAGGGTGGATACCGCCATCCCTGCCGACTCCGCCGCCTGCTCCCGGCTCGCACCGTTCGCCAGTGCATCGAGGGCCAGCTTCACGACGGTGGCGGGGACGCCCTTGGCTCCTCGTTGTGGCACCGACCGGCGCTCGAGGCCGTGGCGCACCACGTACTTCCTCAGCGTGTTGGCCGGGACGCCGGTTACTCCCTGGGTCGCCTTGTAGCTCGCCCCGGCGAGCACCGCTTCGACAGCCGCCCCGAACTCGGACGGCAGGTACCTCTCCCGGCCCCTGGACATGCGACACCTCCTGGTCAGGAGTTGTCGCGGTCACCACTTGAGTCCAAC
>JBKQNY010000130.1:0-21836 GCA_052145775.1 Acidimicrobiales bacterium | reverse complement strand
AGGTCATCGCCGAGGGGACGTTCGACGAGGTGATGGCGGACCCCGAGGTGCGCCACGCCTATCTCGGGAAGTCGACATGACCGAACCTCAGTCCCCGCGCTCGGCGGCGGTCGGCCCGGTGCCCGGGGCCGAGACGGCACGGGCCCTCGAGGTGTTGGACGTCTCCGCCGCCTACGGCCCCTACCGCGCCCTGTTCGGCGTGAGCCTCACCGTCCCCGCGGGGGCGATCGTCGCGCTGTTGGGCTCGAACGGTGCGGGCAAGTCGACCATCGCACGGGTGGTGTCGGGCCTGTTGCCGTCGACCGGGGGGTCGATTCACGTCGACGGGCGAGACGTGACGGGCCTCTCCGCCTACCGCATCGCCCGCGCGGGGATGTGCCACGTCCCCGAGGGTCGCGGGATCTTCGCCAACCTGACGGTCGAGGAGAACCTGGTCCTCTCCTTCCGCCAGCGGGCCGGACGGCGGGCGGTGTCGGACTCCCTGGCCCACGCCTACGAGGCGTTCCCCGTCCTGGGCCAACGGCGCAAGCAGCGCGGCGGGACCCTCTCTGGCGGCCAGCAGCGGCTCCTCTCGCTGGCCAAGGTGCTGGTCGTCCCGCCCCGCCTGCTCATGGCCGACGAGCTGTCCCTGGGACTGGCCCCGGTGGTGGTCGACGCCGTCTACGAGGGACTGCGCGAGATCAACCGGGCCGGGACCGCGCTCTTGGTGGTCGAGCAGCAGGTCGACCGGGCGCTCGAGCTGGCCGAAAAGGCCGTTATCCTCGAGCACGGCGCGGTGGACTTCGAGGGGCCGGCCGCCCAGGCGCTGGCCGAGGTGGAGAAGGTCCTCTCCGCCCGGGGCGAGCGCACGACGTTCGTGGGCGGCCCCAAGCCGGTCGAGGCCGCCCGGCCCGAGGTCGAATGGAAGAAGCTCCCGCGCTGGCACCGCAACAAGGGCCGCGGGCGCGAGACGGGCGGCACACCGCCGCCCGGCAATTGAGAGGATCCGAGATGACGCGTGAAGCGGTGATCGTCGATGTGCTGCGCACGACCTTCGGCAAGCGGGGCGGGGCGCTGGCCAACTGGCACCCGGCCGACCTGCTGGGCTTCGCCCTCGCCAACCTGCTCGAGCGCACCGGCGTGGACCCGGCCACGGTCGACGACGTGATCGGCGGCTGCGTCACCCAGGTGGGGGAGCAGTCCACCAACGTCACCCGCAACGCCTGGGTGTCGGCCGGCCTGCCCCAGCACGTGCCGGCGACCACGGTCGACCGCCAGTGCGGCTCCTCCCAGCAGGCCATGCACTTCGGGGCGGCCGGGGTGGTGGCCGGCCACTACGACCTGGTGGTGGCCTGCGGGGTCGAGGTCATGAGCCGGGTGAAGATGGCGTCGAACGCCAGGGGCGGCACCGGCCCCTTCCCCCCGTCGTTCCTCGAGCACATTGACGGCCGTCTGTGGGCCCAGTTCCGCGTGGCCCAGGTGCTAGCCGACCGGTGGGGGATCACCCGGGAGGACATGGACGCCTTCTCGCTGGAGAGCCACCGGCGGGCGGCCGAGGCCTGGGACAGCGGCCACTTCGCCCGCGAGGCCATCCCGGTGCCGGTCAAGGCCGAGGACGGCTCGTTCACCGGTGAGAAGCTCGAGACCGACGAGGGCATCCGCCGGGGCGGGACGATGGAGACCATGGCGGCTCTCGCCCCGGCCCAGAACTGGGAGCCCGACACCGCTCCGGACATCACCGCCGCGAACTCCTCGCAGACCACCGACGGGGCGAGCGCCATGCTCATCGCCGAGCGCTCGGTGGCCGAGCGGCTGGGGCTGCCCATCCGGGCCCGCTTCGACCACTTCGCCGTGGCCGCCGACGACGCCGCCATCGTGCTCTCGGCACCGGTGCCGGCCACCGAGAAGCTGCTCGAGCGCTCGGGCATGAAGATCGGCGACTTCGACGCCATGGAGTGCAACGAGGCGTTCGCCTCCATCGCCCTCATGTGGCAGCGGGCCTTCTCAGCGGACCCCGAGCTCTACAACCCCCGGGGAGGGGCCGTGGCCATCGGCCACCCGCTCGGGGCGAGCGGCGTGCGCATCGCCGCCACCCTCTTGAACCAGCTCGAGGCGACCGGTGGCCGCTACGGGTTCCAGACCATGTGCGAGGGCGGCGGCCAGGCCAATGCCACGGTGATCGAACGGCTCTCCTGACACGAGTGAACGCACCGTGTTGCCGTGAGGCGGCTCCGCGTGCTCGCCCACTCAGACCCGACGGATCTCCCCTTACGCCTCTGCGAGGGACACCGGACGTTCAGCGGTCGGGAGTGCCGCGGAAGCGATGTCGTGTACCGCCGTCCTACTCAGACGTCATGCCAGGACGAGCTGGCCGTAGGTGGCGCAGAGCCCGAACCCTGCGATGAGCAGGAGGGCAGCGATGACCGGCACGACCACCGGCCACCGCCACCAGCGGGCGGAGGTCGCCGCCACCGGCATGTACCACTCGGGCAGCGGGCCCGGCAGCTGGGAGAGATAGAAGCCGAGCGGCACGGCATCGGGGTCGAGCGGACGGTCGGGATCGGCCGAAAGGGCCAGCGCGGTGAGCTCCTCATCGGTGAAGACGGCGCCGTGGCCGGCCGGATCGGGTCCCGGGAGGATCGGACCACACGCTCGTGGATGCGTCAGCGACTCCATCACTGCGAGATCCCCCTTCGTCACGTTGTCTTCGAGAGTAGCGCCGATCGTGGTTGGGCAGACCGCGGCGGGGAGCCACCCGTCTCGACAGGCCCGCACGTCCCGCGCCGGTCCGCTGCGGGTGAGGGTGCTGCGCAGCCGATCGGGCTGGCCGTGGTCCCCGGGGGGCGACCCGAGATGGGTCATCGCAGACCGCCATGCCCACGGGCTCGTCGGCGCCGCGCCGAGGGAGCCACCCGCCAATGGACGGCTCGGGGCGCGCTGCTACGGCGCCAGGGCGTCGCCCATTAGGCGACCTCGTAGGCGACCATCTCGACGAACTGTGGCGGGGACATCTCGACCCCGAGTTCCTGGACGATCGGCATGAGCTTCGAGCCGAGCGCCTCGAAGGCCTGCTCGCTCTCCCACACGTCGAAGATGGCGAGCCCGTCCCCCGAATGAAAGCAGCTGTGGAGCATGAGCCCTTCGATGGCACCGCCGACTGCGCTGCGCAGCCTTTCGTCGATGGTCTTGTACTGCTCAACGGTCATTGACGCGCTCTCAATGTAGACACCGATCATCGTTCCTCCTTTGGCCCGTAACCACTGCGAGTTTTGCATCCCTCGTCTTTCGCGTCCACGGCTCCTGCGACCACGACGATGAAGCGGCAGCCGAGGTCCCAAGCCGGGTGAGCAACTCGCGAGTGACACGCCACGCCGATCGAGCGGGCACGGTCGGAGCCGGGGATTCGAACGCCCTCGTCGACGTGCATACCGACCCACCGCTCACCCACTGTGACCTTTCTCGCCGACCACGCCCGCCGACCGCAAATGTCCCGAGCGCGTCCTGATGGCCGGTGCTACCTTGCGGTCCATCGCAACCACAGCAGAGGGGAGCCTCAAATGGTGTACGTCTGGAGCGCGAGCTGGCGGCAGAACGTCACGCGGGAGGAGAGCGATGGGGCGCTGATGCGGCGCGCCCAGTGGAAGTACCCCGACGGGATCAAGGTCCTGGGTGAGTACTGGCTGGCCTCTTCGCCGGCGGTGATCCTCATCTTCGAGGCAGACAACTACCTCCCGATCATGGAGCTGGGCATGACCTGGGGCGATGTCTTCGAGATCGACTGCGCGCCGGCGGTCACGTCAGATGACGGGCTCCGATTCGGCCCCGAGATCATGGCGCGGCGCCCGGCCTGAGCACTCGGCGGGCTCCCGCGCCGGCGCGGACGGCACGACAGCATCTCTGGCGCAGGATGTGCCCGGGCGCTTCTCCAGCGCGTGGCCGGGCGGGCCCGAAGGCCTCCATGGCGTCACCTCTGACCCGTCAGGGATCGGACGTTGTGCGGGAAACTGCACCGCCGATGCTCGAGGTCCCTCGTCACGCCGCCGGTCACGGGCCCGGCTGGCCCGGTGGGACCGTCCGCACGACCCCTTCCTCGGCCAGACGGCTGATCTCCTCGCCGGGGAGTCCCAGGGCCGCGGAGAGCACGGCCGAGGTGTCCTGGCCCAGCAGGGGGGCCGGGACCGGGGCCGGCGCCGAGGAGCGGGAGAGGGAGACGGTGGGGCCCACGACGGCGCTGCGGCCGAGCCTCGGGTGGTCGACCTCGTGGACCAGGCCCCGGGCGGCGACCTGGGGATGGCCGAGAGCCTCGCCCACCGTGAGGATGGGCGCGTGGGGAAGGTCGACCGCGGCGAAGGCCTCCTCCCACTCGGCGGTGGTGCGCCTTCGCAGGGCGGCCGAGAGCTCGGCGTCGACGTCGGCACGCCGGGCGAGGCGCTGGTCGTTCGTGGCCAGCGCCGGATCCCCGGCCAGGTCCGGGCGGCCGACGGTGCGGCAGAGCACGGGCCAGTACGACTCGTAGAGGGTGGCCAGCACGATTGAGCCGTCGGCGGTGGGGTAGGCCCCGTAGGGGACGACGCTCGGATGGCCGGTGCCCACCCGGCCCACCTCCTCGCCGGTCATGAACCACCGCCCGCCCAGGTAGGTGAGCATGCCGATCATCGAGTCGAGCATGGAGGTGTCGACGTACTGGCCCAGGCCGCTCCGCTCCCGCTCGACCAGGGCCGCCAGGATGCCCATCACCCCCATGAGGCCGGCCGTGAGGTCGGCCACGGGCAGCCCGGCCCTCACCGGCGGGCCGCCGGGCTCCCCGGTGAGGCTCATGAGGCCGGAGAGAGCCTGGACCGAGACGTCGAAGGCGGTGCGCGCCGCCCACGGCCCGGTCTGCCCGAAGGCCGAGATGGAGCAGTAGACGAGGCGGGGGTTGGTGGCGCGCACCTGTTCGTAGGAGAGGCCGAGCCGTTCGGCCACCCCCGGTCGGAAGTTCTCGACCACCACGTCGGCCCCGGCGGCGAGGCCGAGGGCCAGCTCCTTGCCTCGCGGGTCCTTCAGGTCGATGGCCACGCTCTGCTTGTTGCGGTTGATCGAGGCGAAGTAGTGGCTCTCGCCCCCGACCGTCGGTTGGATCTGTCGGGTCTCGTCGCCGTGCTCGGGGTGCTCGACCTTCCAGATCTCGGCGCCCAGGTCGGCCAGGAGGAGCGTGGCGAAGGGCCCGGCCAGCACCCTGGTGAGGTCGAGGACCCGGACGCCTTCGAGGGGGCCAGTCTGCACGGTGGGCTCTCCTCCTCGGGCGGGGTCGGTCCGGGGACCGGGGTCGCCGAGATTACCAACGGCAGGTCCCGTCCCTAACGGCCCGTCTTCAGGTCAAGGCACGCAGACGTCGGGGAGGGGCCAGCGGAAGAGTCTGGCGGCGTTCTCATGGGTGAGCTTGCGCAGGTCCTCGACCGGCAGGTGGCCCCATGCCGCCTCGATCACGTCCTGGGTGTCGGGCCAGGTGGAGTCGCCGTGGGGGTAGTCCACCTCCACCATCACGTGGTCGACCCCGATGGCGTGGCGGGTCTCGATCGTCGACGGGTCGTCGATGGTGCAGAACCAGAAGTTGCGGCGGAGCACGTCGGCCGGCCGAAGTCCCTTCCCGCTTGGACCGGCCGTCGCGTAGTCCCGCCCGTAGCCGGAGCGGTCGACGACGTTCTCCAGGCGGTCGAGCAGCATGGCCACCCAGCCGATGCCGCCCTCGCTCATGGCGATCTGGACCTCGGGGAAGCGGACGGGCAGCCCCGACCAGACCCACTCGGCGCACGAGGTCAGTGCCATCTGGCCGAAAAGGGTGGCCCCGAGCTGGAGTAGCGGACCGTCCTCGGGCATGTCAGGCATGCCCGAGGAGCCCACGTGGAGCGAGATGACCGTGCCGGTCTCGGCGCAGGCGGCCACGATCGGGTCCCAGTAGCCCGAGAAGATGCTGGGCAGGCCGATGCGGTGCGGCCGCTCGGGGAGGGTCACCGAGCGGAAGCCGCGTTCGGCGTTGCGGCGGATTTCGGCCGCGCCCAGCTCGGGGTCGGTCAGGTAGGTGATGCCGCAGGGGATGATCCGCTCGGGGTAGGGCCCCCACCACGCCTCGTGCACCCAGTCGTTGAAGGCGCGGGTCACGGCCATCCCCAGCTCGGGGTCGGAGGCCTGGGAGAAGACCCGCCCCGAGAACCCGGTGATCTGGGAGGGGAAGTTGAGCGAGGCCCAGACCCCGTTGATGTCCATGTCGGCGATGCGGGCGTCGATGTCGAAGCAGCCGCGCCGCATGTCCTCGAATCGGGTCGGCTCGAGCGTCACCTCCTCGCGCCGCCGCCCGGCCACCGCGTTCATGCCCACCTGGGTGTAGCGCTGGCCGTCGAACTCCCACAGCTGGTGTCCTTGCCGGGTCTCCACCACCCGCGGCGCCCGGTCGGCCAGGTGGGCCGGGAGCCGGCCCTCGAACATGTCGGGCGGCTCGACCAGGTGGTCATCGACCGAGATCACCGTGTAGCGCACCCGACGGGGCTCGGGGTCGGGCAGGAGGGTGTCGGAGCGCGTGGCGATGTTCATGGGCGCCCGCCTACTCGGGGACGATTTTCACGTGGCCGTACTGGTACTCCTCGGTGCGGCGGATGACCTGGGCCGCCGTGAGCTCGTTGGCGGCCGAGGTGATCCTCGGCATGCCGAGCGTGGTGGTCGAGCGGCTGGTGGCCAGGTAGGCCCTGATGCGTTCGGCCAGCGATCCGAGCCGCTCGGCGTCCTCGGGCAGTTCGCAAGCATTGGCTGAGGCCTCGAGGACCTCGGCGGACTCCACCAACAGGTCCATGGCGGTGTCGTAGCTCTCGACCATCACGTCACCTCCCTGTGCGGACCCCCCCCACCTTACCGATCGCTTCGTAGGTGCACCCGGGCGGCCGCTGGGCCACAATGGCGCCGTGTCCGACACCGAATCCCGACCCCCGTCCATGCAGGTGGCGGGGGAGCGGGAGATGCTCGAAGGCTGGTTGGAGTTCCACCGGGCGACGCTCCTGGCCAAGTGCGAGGGACTCGACCCTGCCCAGCTGGCCACCCGCTCGGTGCCACCATCGACGCTCTCGCTCCTCGGCCTGGTCCGTCACATGAGCGAGGTCGAGCAGCATTGGTTCCCCCGCATGCTCCTGGGCGAGCACGTCCGACCCCACTACTCGTCGAGGGAGGACCACGACGGGGACTTCAACGGTGCGACGCCCGAGAACGCGGTGCAGGCCTTCGACGACTTCGCCGCGGACTGCGACCGCTCCCGGGAGATCGCCGCCGGCAGCGACCTCGACCGGGTCGCCGAGCGCGAGCTCATGGGAGGGCCGGTCACGCTGCGGTGGATTATGGTCCACATGATCGAGGAATACGCACGCCACAACGGCCACGCCGATCTGCTCCGCGAGTGCATCGACGGGGCGACCGGCTAGGCCTCGCACTCTCGCCTCTGTCGACGGACCCACCTGGCCCGCCATCGTCGAGGCGCACCTGGCCGAGTACGGCAACCCAACCACCCGCAAGCGCTACCGAGCCGACCTCTCACACCTGTTCCGCACGGGCGGCTGGGACCACCCTCACCAGCTGACTGCCGCTGGCATCGTCGCCTGGTGCACCGCCCCGACCGACTGCGGAACCCGAGCCAACAACAGCGTGCGCAGCCGAGTCGCAGCCGCCCGCCAGTTCCTCGCCTACTGCCGTGACAACGGCGTCGACGCTCCCAACGTCACCAAAACACTCGACCGGCTCAGGGAAGCACACCCCAAGCTGCTCGGCAATGTCCAGGACCGCTACGAAGCCGCCCGCCTCAGCGCCGCGCTGCGCCCCGAACGAATCCACCTCGGGGGCAATGTCCTACTTGGATATGAGCGCGCGGTAGGGGGCGTTACTTCATCGATCCATGTTGAGCATGATGAATGAGGGGTGAAAGACGGCACTCCGAATTGACACTGCGCTGGCAAGCACAGACCCTGCGCATTGCAGAGTCCCTTCGTACGCCGAAGCTCGCGGACATGTTTGCCCGCCAGGTCAGGCCGTATCTGGAGCTTGGAGCACGTACCCACGGCTCGGTACGGTTCGAATTAGTTGCGGCCCATGTTGAGCCAGCGTGGCTTGAACGTGGCTCATGCAGTCCTCCACGACCTTGTCGTTCACCGGTTCGTCGACAACCCGCGAAGGTCCCCACACTTTGGAACGAAGCGTGTCCAAGGAGATCACACGGTGGGGTGTCATCATGAGGTAACGGAGCAGGTCGTATTGGGTTGAGCTGAGATCGAGCAGGGCGCCGGCACGTCGAACCTCGCGCGTCTTCGAGTCGAGAACCAGATCAAGGAATCGAATTTTCTCCGGTGCGGGGGGACTGACTCGCCGGACGACGCTTTGCACGCGAGCCATGAACTCGGCCGTGCTGCTCGATTTCGGCACATAGTCGTCGGCACCGGCGTTGAGGCCAGCCAGTCGTGCTTCTAAGGATTCCTCCCGTGCAAAGAAGATCATGGCTGTCAGCAGCCCGGTGGCACGGAGGTGGCGAGCCACGTCAATTCCCGTCACGTCGGGCAGGTCGGTCTCGAGCACAATCACCTCGTGCTGACGGGCCAGCGCCGCCTCGATGCCTGCCTTGCCCGACGTGGCGACCTCGACGGTGTAGCCCTCGGCCAGTAGTGGCGCCACTGCCAACTCGGCGACCTCCGCATTGTCGTCGAGGACGAGGGCCCGCTGAAAGGCGCCACCTGACGCGTTGATCACATCACAAGACATGACAGCTCCGTGGTTGACGTCCGCGGGGGATCAGATGGGTTCACGGTCGGCAGTACACCGGACCGCCATCGGAGTGCGCCGTCACCACCCTGTGCCACCGCTGTGAAAAGAGGAAGATCTAGCTGCACGTTTGACCGCCGTGGGTCGTTGGAGAATGTGATTCCAGAGACGATTTCGGATGTGCTTCAGTCCGATCCAGCCGACTACTGCATGTGCGTCAGTGTCCGATACCCGCGCCCGCGACCCGATACCCGACATTGGGGATGGTCTCTATGGGAGGGGGATCGCCCAGTTTGCGGCGCAGTCGGCTTATGGTGACGGTCACGGTGTTGGTGAACGGATCGACGTGCTCGTCCCACACCTGATCGAGCAGCTCTTCAGCGCTGACGACCCCTTCCCCCGCCCTCATGAGCGCCTCGAGGACACCGAACTCCTTGACGGAGAGCTCGATCCGTCGACCGCCTCGGATGACCAGGTGTCGCCTTGGATCGAGCTCGATGTCGCCAGCTCGCAGGGTGCGCGTCTGCGCCACAGGTTGGCGGCGAGCGAGAGCTCGAATTCGCAGCACGAGCTCGGGGAAGTGGAAGGGCTTGGGAAGGTAGTCATCGGCGCCAATACTTAGCCCGGTGACGCGGTCTTCGGGGGTCCCGGACGCGGTGAGCATGAGGACCATCGCAGGTCGCTCCCCTTCGACAATCATTCGGCAGATCGTGTCACCGTGGATGCCTGGCAGGTCGCGGTCCAAGACCACTACCTGATAGGGGTTCAACTCGAATTTTGCAACAGCGTCCTGACCGTCAAAGGCGACGTCGACCGCTATACCTTGGTCGCGGAGTCCTTCTACGATCACGTTTGCCAAGGAGACTGAATCTTCCACCACGAGCACCCTCACTGGACCGCTCCAGCTGGTTCCCGTATGGCCAGAGGCAGTGAAACCGTGGCACGCAAACCTCCGTCAGGGAGCGGTTGCAGCTGCACGCTTCCCCCGTGAGACTGCGCGATCGACGACACAATGGAGAGTCCAAGGCCGAAACCTGCCTCTGAAGCCGTTCTCTCAGGCCCAATTCGACGGAACGGCTGCATCAGCACCTGGAGGGAGGAGTCGTCGAGGACGGGTCCGCTGTTCTCCACGATGAGCCGGGCCGTAGAGCCGTCGACCTCCGTGTGGACGCGGATCCAACCGGACCGCTCGTTGTGGCGGACCGCGTTCTCGATCAGGTTTTCCACCATCCGCGAGAGCAGCGTCTCATTGCCGGTAACGATGGCAGAGGGGCAGTCATCTTCGTGCACCAAGAGGTCCCGTGCCGCGACATCAGGGGCGATTCGATCAACGGCGCTTCTCACGAAATCGTCAAGCGAGACAATAGATACCTGGTCGGCCGGCATTGCTTCAGAGCGGGCGAGATCCAAGAAGCTCCCGAGAAGTCGGTCGACTTGGTCCAGCTCGTGGCGTAGGCGCTCGGCCAAGATGACCGTTGGG
Organism: Acidimicrobiales bacterium; assembly: GCA_052145775.1. Lineage (GTDB taxonomy): Bacteria > Actinomycetota > Acidimicrobiia > Acidimicrobiales > RAAP-2 > CAVYPR01. Next base: position 11,608 of record JBKQNY010000130.1, on the reverse strand, counting down.
AGTGGCGCCGGCTCGGGTTTGGCCATGGCGACGTCGATCGACGCGCGCATCGTGGCGAGCGGGGTGCGCAGCTCGTGCGAGGCGTTGGCAACGAACTGTTGTTGGGATTGAAACGAGCGCTCAAGTCGCTCGAGGAGGTTGTCGATGGTGTCACCGAGTTCCTTCAACTCATCTTCGGGACCGTGCAGATCCAGGCGAGCATGCAGGTTGCTCGCAGAAATGTCCCGAGTCGCGACGGTGATGGTCCGCAACGGGCGGAGCACCCGCCCCGCAATCAGCCAGCCAAGGCCGATGGAAAGCATGGCCATGATGGCGAGGGCTACGGCGGAGTAGAGCAGCAGTTGATGGAAGTCGTGAGCGTGCTGCTGGACGGCGAGTGAATGGAGCTGTCCGAAGACCTGCTCTTTCTTGGCCGCAAAGCTTCCAGCCCTGCCGATAGGAACTACCGGCACCAGGTGGCCATGTTGTGTCACCAGCCCGGCCGGTGGGGGACCCAATCCTGCGAGGTGGAGGATGTTCGTGGGGACCGGTGACGACAGCAGGAATGTGCCGTCGGTGGCATTCCCCCAGAGCAGGGCGACAATCACCAGCAACACCGTGCCTGAAGCCAAGAAGAGCGACCCGTAGAGAAGGGTCAACCGGGCCCGAACAGTTCGCACCGGCGCGTGGGATCGGAGCCACGTGAGCGCTTGGCGTGGTCGTGGTCGGTGGAGCCGCATGGTCCCTCAGTTCGTTTGCCGGGTTCTCTGGCTGTCTCGGTGCCGGACGCGATCCAGCATGCCGGGTCGCGTCATGCCGTCTGCGACGCCACCTGTTCACACGTCGCTGGTGGCCGTCACGTTTCGTGACCAAGCGGTGCGTTTCAGCAGGCAGACGGCCTTGGGCGGCCCTTCATAAGAATGTGCGAAGAGACCTAACACGCGCCTAACAACATCACTTAGGCGGCTGTAAGGGCCAACGACGTACAACTTCCTACGAGCAGACGCCGGCGCCTTGGGCGCAGTAGCCCTTGCTCCACTTCCGACGACGAAAGACAGGACCAGACGGTGCAAGTTCGCCGCATCACCAACCCACTTCAAGACACGCAGCCGCACGCGATCGTCGAAGAGCAACCACTCGACGACGTGACCGAAGAGGTCTTGCTTCTCGACGAGGGGACGAAGGGACCGCCCCGCCGCAAGAGGCGGCGTCGCATAATCCTCGTGGCGGCAGTCGTCGTCCTCGCTGCCGGTGCGGGCATCGGGATCTGGCTCGGCACCAGCGGGACAACAGGGACCGGGCTCACGACCACCACGCAGGTGGTGACGGCCACGACGGGCACGATGAAGCAAACGGTTTCGGCCTCGGGCACCATCGAACCTGCAAGCGAGGCTGACCTGAGCTTTGCGGTTTCAGGGAAGGTCACCGCAGTCGACGTGTCGGTGGGACAGGCGGTGACCGCCGGCCAGGTACTGGCCACGGTGGATTCCTCGGCCCTGCAGGCGACCGCCGATTCTGCCCAAGCCAGCCTGACATCGGCCGAGGCCAAGCTCTCGAGTGACGAGTCCAGCGGAGCGTCGACAAGCCAGATTCTCTCGGACCAGGCATCGGTCACCTCGGCTCAGTCCCTGTTGACATCGGCCAATACCAATCTGGCCGACGCTTCGTTGACGTCGACCATTGCTGGAACGGTGGCCTCCGTGAACCTCTCCGACGGACAGCAGGTCACCGGGTCAGGCAGCGCCGCAAGCGGCAGCGGGTCGGCGTCGACAACCGGCACGTCGACCTTAGCGTCGACCTCTTCTGGGATTGGCGCTTCGTCTTCAACGACCAGCTCGACGTCGGCGCAGATCGTGGTGGTTTCGAACGACAGTTTCAAGGTCAAGGCAACGGTGGACGACACCCAGGTCGGTCAAGTGAAAGAGGGGGATCAGGCCACCATCAACCTCTCGAGCTCGAGCAGCTCCAGCAAACTCGGCGGATTCTTCGCTGCACTCTTGGGCGGCAATCGGACCACCAACTCGAGCACCCAGAAGTCGAGCAGCACCACATCGGGATCTTCCACGAACTACTACGGCACCGTCTCTTCGATCGGCCTAATTGCTACATCGTCGGGCAGTGTGGCCTCGTTCCCGGTCACTGTCGCGGTGACGGGCACGCCGAGCGGACTGTACGCCGGATCCTCGGCCACACTCACGATCACCGTCAAAGAACTCAGCACAGTGGTCGAAGTGCCAACGGGGGCGATCTCCTACTCCGGGGGCAAGGCGCAGGTCACGGTAGTGACAGGAGGTAACCACGTCACCCGTACCGTCACGACCGGCCAGGTGTCGACAGGCGACACGCAGATCACCAGTGGTTTGCACTCTGGCGAAAAGGTGCTCGAACAAGTGGTCACCTTCAAGGCTGGCTCAAGCGGTGGACGCAGCCTCCTGGGCAGTTCGGGCGCCAGCGGCTCCAGCGGGCTCCCCACCGGTGGGCTCCCCACCGGCGGATTCCCCACCGGTGGTGGGTTCCCCGGAGGTGGCGGCGGTGGTTGAGCCAGTCATCTCGTTACGCAATGTGACCAAGGTCTACCGCTCCGGGTCACTGGCCGTTGCCGCCCTTCGAGGGATCACGATGACGATCGACGAGGGCGAGTACGTGGCGATCATGGGACCGTCGGGATCGGGCAAATCGACCCTGATGCACATCCTCGGATGCCTCGATGTGGCGACCTCGGGCGAGTACCGACTGGCGGGCGAAGCTGTTGCCGGGCTCGACGAGACGGCACTCGCCTCCATCCGTAACCGACGTATCGGCTTCGTCTTCCAGCAGTTCAACCTCTTGCCGACCATGTCAGCCTGGCGCAATGTCGAGGTCCCCCTGACCTATGCCGGGATCGGTCGAACCGAGCGGCGAGAGCGATCTGTCGAAGCACTTCGGCGGGTCGGACTCGGCGATCGAGTGGATCACCGTCCGGGCGAGCTCTCCGGGGGCCAGCAGCAACGGGTCGCCGTCGCACGGGCGCTGGTGAGCGATCCCAACCTGATCTTGGCCGACGAGCCCACCGGCGCGCTCGATTCGCGCTCCGCCTACGACGTCATGGGACTCATGGGCGAGTTGCACGATGCCGGGAGGACGGTCGTGTTGATCACCCACGACCCCGAGGTGGCGGCGGCGGCAGAGCGCGCCGTGCGCATTCGCGACGGTCTCGTGTCCGTGGAAGAGGAGCTCGTCCGATGACCTGGCTCGAAACCCTTCGTACCAGCCTCGACGCGGTGCGCTCCCACCGCCTGCGCTCCGGTCTCACGATGGTTGGCATCATGATCGGCATCGCGGCGGTCATCTTGACGGTCGGCCTAGGTCAGGGCGCGGAGAACCAAGTGGCGTCTCAGATAAGTGCCCTTGGCACGAACCTGCTCACGGTCACGCCCGGCAGCACCACGTCGTCGAGTGGCATCCAACAGGGGTTCGGCTCCGCCTCCACGCTGACCGAGGGGGATGCCACGGCACTCGACTCGAAGACGGTAGCTCCTAACATCCATGCCGTGGCGCCGGTGGCGTCGTCGTCGGAATCACTCACCGCGGGTTCGTCTTCTTGGACCTCCACGGTCAACGGAACGACGCCAGCCTGGGAGACCGTTCGCAGCAGGAGCGTAACGCAGGGTCGGTTCATCGACGACCAGGACGTCACCGACGGGTCGGCAGTTGCGGTCCTCGGATCCACAACGGCATCGGAGCTCTTCAGCGGGCAAGACCCCGTTGGTCAGTCGGTCAAGATCAACGGCGTCCCTTTCACGGTGATCGGCGTCTTGAACTCGGTTGGTTCGTCGTCCACATCGAGCGGTTCGAATCAGGACGACCAGGTGGTGGTGCCCATCACCACGGCCATTGAGCGCCTCTTTGGCTCGACGTCGCTCAGCTCCATTCTCGTGCAGTCCACCTCGTCGGCCACTCTCTCGGCCGCCTACCAGGAAGCCGACGCTGAATTGCTCGCACTGCACAACATCTCGACATCGTCGAAGGCGGACTTCACCATCACGTCTGAGGCATCGCTCGTCTCAACCTCCACCTCAGTAGACCGCACCCTCACCATTCTGTTGGGCGGGATCGCCGGCATCTCGCTCTTGGTGGGAGGGATCGGCGTGATGAACATCATGCTGGTTTCGGTCACCGAGCGGATCCGAGAGATCGGGCTGCGCAAGGCGTTGGGCGCCGCCCCCAAGCTCATCCGCCGCCAGTTCCTCCTGGAGGCATCGGTGCTGGGACTTTCCGGCGGGGCACTAGGAGCTCTCCTGGCCGTCCTCGGCACGGTGCTCCTTCCCCATGTCATCGGCTACCCGATCTCTCTCTCCGCCACGGCCAGCATTGGCGCCCTGTTCATCGCCATCGCCATCGGCCTCGTGTTCGGCGTCTACCCGGCTTCCAGAGCCGCCAAGCTTGCTCCGATTGACGCCTTGCGCAGCGAATGACCACCTACAAGGACCGGCACGGTGCCGGCACACCACAACCAAGGAGACAAAAGACCATGAGGCGCCTAGCACCTCCCATTTCCATGCTGCCCGTCGCGGCCGCCGTTCTGACGGTGGCGCTCGCTCTAGGCGTGACCACGGTTGCCGACGCGGCCTCGACATCGTCTGGCTCGTCGGCAAGCCGCTCGTTCCCCGGCGCATCGGGGTCCGTGGCTGCCATCACAGGGACGTCAATGGAGGTCCAGAACCAACTGTCCGGGCAGGTCACCGTCAACTGGACGACATCGACGACCTTCAGCCAGATGGTGGACGTCTCCGCGTCGTCGGTCGCCGTCGGCGACTGCCTCACCGTCACCGGAAGCACCTCGAAGAAGTCCAAGGCGGTGAAGGCCACGACCGTGACGGTCAGCCAGCCCACCTCGGGGCAGTGTTCGGGCGGGCTCGGCGGCTTCGCAGGCAGTGGGTCCGGTGGGCCGCCCAGTGGCGGAAACCTTGCCGGTGGTGGGTCCGGCGGGCCGCCCAGTGGCGGAAGCTTTCCCGGTGGCGGATCCGGTGGTCCACCCAGCGGCGCAAACTTGCCCGGTGGCGGTTCTGGACGTCCACGAAGCCTCTCCAACGTCGGGTTCGCGAGCGGCAAGGTGACCGCCGTCAACTCCGGATCTCTGACGATCTCCGGCTTCTCCTCGGCCAGCCTCTCAGCTCCGAAGAAGAACGCAAAGGGCACGCGGCCGACGGTCAAGACCTCGACGGTGAAGGTGACCATCTCCTCGTCGACGACGTACAAAGAGAGCCAAGGCGCCGCCTCAACTGCTCTCGCGGTGGGTGACTGCGTAACCGCCGCGGGCTCCAACGACTCCACGGGTACCGTCACGGCGTCATCGGTCCAGATCACTTCGACGGGAAGCGCCAGCTGCACAAGCGGTTTCGGTGGCTTCGGTGGCGGGGGGTCGGGCAGTGCCTGACAACAAAGGACACCGGTGGTGGCTCTCTCGCCAATGGCTGATCGCGATCGTCGCCCTGTTGGTGGTCGCAGCCACGGGCCTCGGCCTTTGGTCGACCCGAGCGTCCGCGGTCAGTGGTTACACCCTCGGCACGGCAACGACCGCTTCGGTGAGCAAGACCCTCGAGGTATCGGGCACGGCGTCTCCTGTGCACCAGGCGACAGCGGCCTTTCAGGTGGCTGGCACCGTTTCCGAGGTGAACGTGACCTTGAATCAGCAGGTAACCGCCGGGCAGACCGTTGCGTCGCTCAAAGCGACATCCCTAAAGAAGGACGTCACATCGGCCCAAACGACCTTGTCGGCGGCCGAAGCAAGGCTGTCCGAGGACGAGTCGGCCCAATCTTCGTCGAGTTCGTCGGCAACCACCTCGTCTACGGGGTCGTCCGCTTCCACGTCGTCCGCTTCCACGTCGTCCGCTTCGACATCGACGAGTTCGACGTCGCACCCAACCACCGCGACCACTACGACGACCACGAGCACCACGCTCGTAACAAGCTCCGCGCAGTCCCAATCCGGGCAGGGTGGCACGACAACGAACCTTGCACAAGCGCAGCAGGCCGTGGTGTCCGCCCAACAAAGCGCGGACAGCGACAGTGCTGCCGCCGCTGCAGCCCTCCAGAAAGCTCAGGATGCCTGCTCGAGCTCGTCAACAGCTCCAGCGACATCTCCAACCACAACTTCTACACCGAAAGCGAGCTCCACAACATCGAGTAGCAAGACGACGAGCACCGGCCCGACAAAGACAGCGTGCATCGACGATCTGGCCCAGGAGTTGTCAGCTGAAAAGAAGGTTCAGCAGGACGATACAGCAGTAGCCAAAACGGAGACAGCACTTGCCAAGCTCCTCAGTTCCACTTCTTCGTCGTCAGGTTCGATTACGGCAGCAGGACAGGGTGGCAGTACGGGGAGCGGTTCGGTTACCCCGACCTCGGCCGGATCGACAGCCAGCGCCTCAGGTGCCCCAAGTTCCAGCGGCACGACATCGGGCGGGTCGATCCCCACCTCATCGAGCGCGAGTGGATCTGGCTCCACTCAGACAGCCGCCAGTTCGGGAGCCGGCACGTCATCGACTGGGAAGACCGCCCCGAGCAGCGCCAAGACATCCGCAAGCGATTCTGCGACACACAGTGGTACGTTGACGGCTTCTGACAGCGCACAGCAGTTGGCGAGTGATCAAGCGTCCATCGATGCTGACAAGGCATCACTCATCAAGGCTCAGCAGAACCTCTCGGACGCCCAGCTCACCAGTCCCATCAGCGGCACTGTCGCCCAGGTGAATCTCTCGGTTGGTCAATCGGTGAGTGCCGGATCCACGTCAGACGTGATCACGATCATGAACTCGGGAAGCTTCCAGGCCACGGCCACGTTGACGCCCGCACAGGCGTCGACGGTCAAGGTCGGCGATATGGCTGAGGTCGCCGTCACTGGATCCCAAGGAACGCTTCAAGCGACCGTCGCGCGAGTAGGTCCTGTTGATACGTCGAGCTCAAGCTACACATACCCCCTTGTGGTGGCGTTGCCGGCAGGCACGCACGGAATCAGTGCAGGATCGGCGGCCGAGATCACTGTGGTGCTGGCCCAAGCGAAGAACGTCGAAGTGGTACCGACCTCTGCTGTGCATTCGGCCGGTGGTGGCTCGTATGTCGATGTTGTCAAGACAGGTCAAGAGGAGCGGGTGACGGTGCAGATCGGCGTGGTCGGAGCCGACTACACCCAGATCAAGTCGGGTTTGTCTCCCAAGAGTGAGATCGTCCTTGCCGATCTGTCCGAGGCCGTTCCTTCGTCCTCCAGCTCGAGCACCTCGTCGTCGAGCTTGCTGGGAGGAGGCGGTATCCCGAGTGGTGGGGGCTTCCCGGCAGGCGCACGAATCCCTGTCGCTGGCTGACGAAACGGTTGGGGCATTTGCCGAGTCACACATGGTCGGTCGGTGCGGCGGAGAAGGTGCTCGGACCCGCTGCAGAGCGTCACGGCCTCTCCGGCGGCGGATGTGCACTGGCGTCGCTAGCGTTCGTCGATTCAAGATCGTGCTGAGCACCCGTCGCCACATGGCACCAGCGACCGCGCGTCGCATGCTGGTCGCTCTGCTTGTCGTCTCAGCAATTGGGTTGGAGCCATCGTGGGCTGGCGCTCAGGGGCATCGCTCCCTACTCGCTGGGGCTATGGCAGATGGCCCTGTGTACACGGGATACTTCGCGGATCCCTCAGTGCTCGTCGTGGGTAAGACCTACTACGCCTACGGCACTAACGACGACGACGCTGAGGAGAATCTTCCGGTGATCGAGTCGAGCGATTTGGTCCATTGGAAAGCGGTTGGCGATGCGATGCCGATCCTGCCGTCCTGGGTTCAGAACGGATTCACCTGGTCACCGTCGGTCGAAGCGGATCCGGCCGGAGGCTACGAACTCTTCTTCAATGCTTACGATCCAGCAACTCACCACGAGTGCATCGGTCGGGCCACGGCTCCTTCCCCGCTGGGTCCGTTCGTCAGTACTGGTAACACGCCGTTCCTTTGTCAGACAACCTCCGGCGGGGTTATCGATGCATTGGTTTATGCCGGCGGCGGCGCGGACTACCTCTTGTGGAAGGGCGACGGAGAGACAGGGCAAGGGTCAGAAATCTGGTCACAGGAACTCGGGCACGGAGACCAGACGCTCGTCGGTCAACCGGTGGTGCTTCAAACTCCGACTCAGGCCTGGGAGGCTGGCAACATCGAAGGTCCGGCCCTGGCAAGAATCGATGGAACCCTCTATCTCCTCTTCAGCGGAAATCACTGGACATCACCGAGCTACGCGATCGGTGCAACGACGTGCAGTTCGCCGCTCGGGCCTTGTGCGCCCTCTGGGCCGGACCCGGTCCTGGCGTCGACGGGGCCAGCCGAAGGACCTGGAGGCCCTGACGTGTTCCATGCAGGGCAGCAAATCATGCTGGCCTATGCCGCGACTCCAGAACACAGAGATGCCCCTGGTGAAGACCAGCGAGAGCTCTACTTGGCCGTCGTCTCATCTGCGGGCGACAACACCCTCTCAGTCAAAAGCTAATGGGAAGGAGACGTTCCCGACTCCCTGGTGTCGCTCAAACCCCATGATGCAGGGGCGTGTGCGTGCAATGAGCGTGTTCTCGCGTCGCCAGGAAACCTTCTGAGATGCGCTTGTCGCAGCGTGTCCTTGGTTAATCGTCAACGAGGGAATCTCGACATCAGAATTTGGGGGCGCCCAGCGGAGGCCGTTTAGCCGAGACTGCCCCCTATCGTCCGCCGCGTCCGGCTACGAAGTTGACCCCTACCGCCGGGAGGTGGGCACCGGCCCGCGGCGGCACCTCGGTGACACCCTGTCGGACATCGTCGGCGGGCTTATCGGGATGCACCAGGACTTCGCCCGGGATCGGCCCTTATAGCCTCCTGGCCCCCACTAACCGGGCCAGCGCCCCCTACGTCGACATGTGCGGCGTGAACTTCCCGGCCCGGACATTCGAGGCGTAGCCCTTCGAGATACCCGCCGCCGCCATGATTTCGGCGAGCTTCACCGAGGCGAGCCAGGGCAGGATCTCCCGGCGGAAGAGGTCCGTGTCGTAGTCGATGTCGGGGTTGGCCTCCTCCCACGCCGGGATCGCCCGCGTCCACATTTCGCGGGCGACCCGAACTTCGTCCGTCTCCGTCCGTGAGAGGTCGAAAAACAGTGCATAACGACGCAAGTGAATGAACGGTGAATCACCAGGTCAGCCACCAGAATGGCTGGTCACAGCTTCGGTCTGATCGGTTTGCCAAGGTGAGGGTCGCGGGTGCAAATCCCTTCGTCCGCTCTCGGTGAATGCGGGAGAGTGGGGCCAGGCGCCACGGCCGACCCCAAAGACCACCGCGCGGGCCGAGGCCCAAAGGGCGAAACGGCCGAGCCCCAGAGCACCCGGGCCCAGGGCACCGAGCCGCCGGGGCCCAAGGACCACGCGGCCGCCGCCGCCGGCCGGGGCCCCACCGGATACGGGGCGAAGGGGCGCGGAGGGCGGCGGGAAACCCCGGCAAGTGGCGGGGGCCGGGAGGCAACGGGGCTAGGCCGCCGAGCCCCGGAGGCTCCGAGCGCCGGGGCACCCAGGCACCGCCGCCGCCAGACGAGGCGCACTGCTCTCCCGGAGATCGGCAGGTCCCGAACCTGGACCTTGCTCCGACCGTGCCCCAGGGCCCGGACACCGCAGGTCGGACACCCCATCACGTCCCGGTCCGTCTCGACCAGGAGCCAGACCTCGCCCGGGTCCTCGGTCTGGGAGAGGACCACGAACCCGGCCATCCCCAGCAGCGCGGTCACACCACCACTACGTTCATCCATGCCCCGTGTCCTTTCAACTCTTGGGTCTCAGCAACCGCAAGAATCGAGGGTCACGGGGCCCTATTGGTGGATGCCAATGGGCAGGTCACCGGACGAACGCCTCCCCACGCCTCATTGCGAAGAGCCGTGTAAGTCGGCTTCTCACGGCAGTGCGTGGCTTGTAGCTGTTGCGAGTACACCATCCGCCAGCACCGCCCAGGCTCAGCGATGAAACCAGGGCACGGTTTGCCGGGAGCCGGGGACTCGGCAAGCTCACTCATCCGTCGGTGATGATGCTACGCCCAGATGTATTCCTCAGCAATTGCGCCATCCCTCCATTTCGCTACGGTCACCATACGGGCACCGTTGGCGAACTCCCCGATGACGCACGTCCACTCACCGGACCCGAACTTGATCGGGTGAGAGGTGATCTGGGGCGGCACACCACCAATCTGTTCGACGTATGCCTTCATGGCCTCGATGTGCTCCTCGATGCCGTGGGTCGGAGGCTGCCCTTGCTGCTCCACCAGTACATCGTCAGTGTGATGGTGGGCGAAGACGCCGGTCCAGTCGGCGTTGTTCCATCCCACGAAGTCGAGTTCATCCATACCTTGAAGGTTGCGATCAACGGCGTTGTCGTTCGGCATATCCAGAGCGCCTCCTGTGTATTCGGATCAACCATTCAGACTCAACGTATACCCAAGGGCCGGGACGCCGCCCTGCCCCCTATCGCTGGCTGTGAACGCTGAGCGACTCCCATTACGATTTGCCGCCAAGCGTTGGAAAGGGTGGCCGTGCTGCAACTGTGGTGGGGAATAAACGAGCAGACCTACCTGTGCGCCTGGGCGCTCATCGCGTTGCTTCTGATCCTCATTGTTCTAATTCCCGGCCCAAGGATTCCTTTGCGAGTAGCGGTGATGGTTGCGGGGGCGTATGTACTGAAACGAGTTCACCATTGCTCGCTGCTGTTCCCACTCTCCGTCGTAACCGACTGTCGAGCGGAGCCGTTGTCGTCATTGCTCAACTGTCGCCGATCCCGTGCCGATCAGGGTCGGCGTGCCCGGCACGATGTCACAGGCGAACTCATCCAGGAGCTGCACCAATTCGGGGAACTGCTCAGGTGACCACCCCTCCAAGAGCTTCTCGAGCTGGCTCCGCACAGTGCAGATCAGCTGATCGGCTACGAGGGCGCCGCTCGGAGTGAGCACGGGAGCAGGGCGAACGTCGTTCTCCACCTGGGCGACAGCGGAACCATTGGGGACAACGAGATCACTTGCGGTGCCGGCAACGAGAAGGCCACGCTCGACGAGGTCGGCGACCGCGCCATCGAGGGGCGAGCTTGCGGCCGTGGAGCTCCTGGGGTCCGTCATCTATGGGCAGAATTCGCTCCTTCCCAGCCCGTTGTCCTCCTTTGGCTTCTGAGCCCATGCCGGGAAGCAAGCCTGTTGGTCTTCGTTTGTGTCCAGGCATGGAACCACCGTTACCTTGGCAGGCGTGAACCTCGGGCGCAACCGCCTCGGCGCCACATCTCGTGGCCAGGCTGTGGATCGTCGTCGTCCCGTCTCCGGTGACATAGATGATCGACTTCGGGTTCCAGGCGTCACGCACGAAACCACTTTGCCGTCCTTCAAACTCCCGGTGTTGAAGTTGTCGAAGACGGTCCCAGGTCGTGAACGCCACTTGGCGATCACGGCGACGCCCATGCGCTGCGCGGCAAAGGGCGGGCAGCGCATGGGCGTCGTGGTGGTCCTACTAGCCCTGATCTTGCAGTAAGCCCCGTGCGCTGACCGGCGCGTATCCGCGAAGCGGCCCTCCTCGCAGGGAAAACTGATGCTGCCGAGCAATCAGCAAACCCAACAAGGAGGGCACGTTCAAGGTG
>JBKQNY010000129.1:0-62262 GCA_052145775.1 Acidimicrobiales bacterium | reverse complement strand
TGAACGCCCGTGCACGAGAGCACCCTTCCCCGTGCCCTGACTCGCGCTCAGGAAGCCCGCCGGCAACGCGTCGTCGACGCCGCTATGGAGCTCGGTCTCGAAGGGGGCTACGAAGCCGTCCAGATGCGCGACGTGGCCGCCCGGGCCCACGTGGCCATGGGCACCGTCTACCGCTACTTCACCTCCAAGGACCATCTCCTGGCCGCCACCCTGGTCCACTGGGTCGAGCAGCTCGACGCAAGGATGGCCCAGCAGCCGGCGCGCGGGACCAAGAGCGCGGAGCGGGTGCTCGACGTGCTCGACCGGGGCCTGCGGGCCATGGGCCGCCAGCCCCGGCTGGTGAGCGCGGTCTTCACCTCGCTCTCCTCCCCCGACCCCGGGGCGGTGGCCTGCCAGCAGCAGATCACCGCCCTCATGGAGGGGGTCATCACCCGGGCCATCGGCGAGCCGCACCCGCCCGACCTGGCCGAGCGGGCCCGGATCATCGGCCACGTCTGGTACTCGGCCCTGGCCGGCTGGGTCAGCGGCTGGTCGCCCATGAGTCGTGTCCACGACGAGCTGGCCGTGGCCGTGGGCCTCCTCCTCCCGCCGGACCTCTAGGACGTATTGCTCGGCGGGACCGGGCCGTGGTCGAATGCCAGGAGGAGGGCCGAACGACTCGGCCGAGACGGAGGAGCCATGCGCGCAGCCATCTGCACGACTAGCGGGAACGAGACGGTCGAGATCGTCGACGACCTGGTCATCGGCGACCCGGGACCCGGGGAGGTGCGCGTGCGGATCCACGCCGCCGGCCTCTGCCATTCAGACCTCTCGGGCATGCAGGGGGGCTTCCCCCAGATCGCCCCGTTCGTCCCCGGCCACGAGGGGGCCGGCGAGGTGGTCGCCGTGGGCGACGGGGTCTCCACCACCAAGGTGGGCGACCACGTCATCGTGGCCTGGACCCCGCCCTGCGGGAAGTGCAAGGCCTGCCGGCGGGGACAGCCCAACCTCTGCGTCGACATCTTCTTCACCATCGCCGCCACCACCCACTTCAAGCGGGGCGCGGAGGACATCTACGGCTTCGCCGGCACCGGCACCTGGGCCGAGGAGCTCATCCTCCCCGAGCAGGGGGTGGTGGTGATCCCCGACGACGTGCCCTACGAGATCGGCGCCCTCATCGGCTGCGGCGTGACCACCGGGGTGGGCGCGGCGGTCAACACCGCCCAGGTCGAGGTGGGCTCCTCGGTCGTGGTCTTCGGCTGCGGCGGGGTCGGCATCTCGGCCATCCAGGGCGCCCGGGTCTGCGGGGCCGCCGAGATCGTGGCCGTCGACATGGTCCCCGAGAAGCTCGCCGACGCCAAGCGGTTCGGCGCCACCCACGCCGTCCACCCCGACGACCTGGGCGAGGTGCGCGGGGAGGTCACCGGCGGGGACGGGTTCGACTACGCCATCGAGTGCATCGGCGCCGCCGTCACCTTCCGGGCGGCGTGGGACGCCACCCGGCGGGGCGGGACGACGGTCATCGTGGGCGCCGGCACGGCCGAGTCCACGCTCGTGCTGAACGGGTTCGAGCTGTTCTTCACACAGAAGCGCCTCCTCGGCAGCTACTACGGCGGTGCCGACGTCCGCACCGAGTTCCACCGGCTCATCCGCCTGTGGAAGACGGGCCGGCTCGACCTCGACGGGATGGTCACCAAGCGGTTCGGGCTCGAAGGCGTCAACGACGGCCTGCAGGCCTTGAAGCGCGGCGAGGTCATCCGCCAGGTCATCGACCTGTAGCCCTCCGGCGGCACCGCCGGAGGTAGGGTGCCGCGGTGACCCCCGCCAACCCACCGGCCGGCGGGGCGATCGAGGTCCGTGGTCTCACCAAGAGGTTCGGCCCGGTGGTCGCCGTCCAGGACGTCTCCTTCACCGTCGTCCCCGGGAGGGTGACGGGATTCCTGGGACCCAACGGCGCCGGCAAGACCACCACCCTGCGCATGCTGCTCGGGCTCGTGAACGCGACCTCGGGTGCAGCCACCATCGACGGCGTCGCCTACCGCGACCTGCCCGCGCCCACCCGCCGGGTCGGCGCCGTGCTCGAGGCCACGAGCTTCCACCCGGCCCGCCGCGCCCGCAACCACCTGAAGATGATCGCTTTGGCCGCGGGCATCGAGTTCTCCCGCATCGACGAGGTCCTCGACCTCGTCGGCCTGGCCGGCGACGCCCGCCGCAGGGTGGGCGGCTTCTCGACCGGGATGCGGCAGCGGCTCGAGCTGGCCGGGGCGCTCCTGGGCGACCCGGGCGTCCTCATCCTCGACGAGCCGTCCAACGGCCTCGACCCCCAGGGGATCGCCTGGTTGCGCGAGTTCCTCCGGCACCTGGCCCGCGAGGGGAGGACCGTACTGGTCTCCTCCCACCTCCTGGCCGAGATGGCCCAGACGGTCGACGACGTGGTGATCCTCTCCCAGGGCGTGCTGCGAGCCCAGGGCCCGCTCTCCTCGCTCTTCGCCCAGAGCAGGTCCTCGATGCGGGTTCGCACCCCCGAGCCGGACCGCCTGCTGGCGGTGGTCCACCCGATGGGGCTGTCGGCGCGCCGGATGGCGGCCGACGTGGTGGTGGTCGACGGGGCCACGCCCGAGCAGCTCGGCCCGGTGTTGGCCTCCAATCGGATCGTCGTCTACGAGCTCGTCCAGGAGAGCCAGGACCTCGAGGCCCTCTTTCTCTCGCTCACCACCCCCTACGGCGCCCAGCCCGGCTCGCCCGGCCAGTGGGTGCCGCCGCCGGGCAATCCGGCGACCGTGCCGCCACCGCCCCCGGTGTGGCCGCCGCCGCCGGCCGGGCCTCAGGGTGGAGGTGGCCCGCCGTGATCCGCACCCTGCGGGCCGAGCTGTTCAAGATGCGGACGACGCCCGGGCTGTGGATCCTCTTCGGCGTCACCGTGCTGCTGACGGGCCTCTTCGGGATCATCCCCACCTTCTTCGTCACGTCGACCCCCGGCCACACCGTGTTCACCGCGCCCACCTCCGTCCACGACCTGCGCGAGCTCGTCGGGGCCGGCTACAGCCCGGGCGTGCTCCTCGCCCCGGTGCTCGGCGTGCTGTGCATCACCACCGAGTACCGTCAGAGGCTCCTCACCGCGACCCTGCTGGTCACCCCGCGCCGCGAGGAGGTGCTCGTGGCCAAGGCCTTCGCCTCGGCGATCTGGGGCCTGGTGCTCGGGCTGATCAGCCTGGCGGTGGTGGCGGCGCTCGGCATCCCGCTCTTCGTGGCCGAGGGCGGCATCCTCTCCACACTCCTCCACCAGGTCGGCCCGGTGGTGCCGGGACTGCTCGGTGCCTACGCCCTGCTGGCCGTCTTCGGCATGGGCATCGGGACCCTCTTGCGCAACCAGGTGGGGGCGGTGATCTTCGCCCTCGCCCTCACCATCGTGCTCGAGCCGCTCATCGTGCTCCTCGTGCACCTCATCTTCCACGCCGACCTCAACTGGTTCCCGTCCCGCTCGACCGCCGCGCTGGCCGGCGGCCTCAACGGCTCGCGGGGCAACGGCGGCGAAGGACCGCTGCTCAGCTGGTGGGCGGGGGGGCTGGCCCTGCTGGCCTGGGGGGTGGGCATGGCGGTGATCGGCTACTTCACCACCTTCCGGCGCGACGTGACCTGATGGTCCACTAGAACTCGAAGCGAAGCTCATCGAAGGGCCGGCAGTCGACCGACGTCGTCGCCTGGCCCCGGTGGTCACGCCACACGGTCGCCTCCACCTCGAGCCCGTCGGCCATCGCCCGGGTGGCGAACAGCCCGTGGACGACCACCCGCAACCGTTCGGGCGCCGAGTAGGCGCCGTCACGCCCCCAGCGGAGCACCGGCCCCGAGGGGCCGGCGGCCAGGTTGAACCGGTCGACCCGGCCGGGGCCGTCGCCGTCGCCCGCGTCGTCGTAGGAGCCGCCCGCCGCCGCTCCCCCGGCCGAGGCAAAGCAGTGGACGGCGGGCCGCCGGGGACTGTGGCCGGGGGCGAGCCGCCCGTCGTCGGCGGGACCGTCGGCGGCCCAGCCGTCGTCGAGGGGCAGCACCGTGCCTGCCCGCACCAGCACCAGCGGCTGGCCGGGCGGCGTGTCGAGGTCGACCGTCCGTGTCCCCACCAGCCGCTCCACCGTGTCGGCCCAGGCCCCGTCCACCGCGTCCATGGCGGGCAGCGCGCGCCAGCGGAACCACTCTCCGGCCGGGAGCGGCACCGGGCGGGAGCCGCGGCCCTCCCCGGTGGCCGGCGCCACCAGGAGGGCGTCACCCAGGAGGTAGGCGTCGTCGGACGACCACAGCCGGTCGTCGGCCCCGGCGGGGACCGGGTCGCGACCGTCGGGCCAGCACAACGGGCGCACGAAGGGGTGGCCGGTGCGGCTGGCCTCGTGGGCCAGGGTGTAGAGGTAGGGGAGGAGGCGGTAGCGGAAGCGGACCAGCCGGCCGACGGCGGTGCGGTAGGGCTCGGGCCACCGCCAGGGCTCGCGGGGCGGGGCCCCGGTCACCGAGTGGGTGCGGCAGAACGGCATGAGGACCGCCAGCTCCAGCCAGCGCAGGAACAGCTCGGGGCCGGGGGCGCCGTTGAAACCGCCGGTGTCGGACCCGGTGTAGGCGATGCCCGAGAGCCCCAGGCCGATCGCGGTGGCGACCTGCTGGCGGAGTCCCTCCCAGGTCGCCTCGACGTCGGCCGTCCAGCACCAGGCCCAGCGCTGGAGCCCGGCCCAGCCCGAGCGCGACAGCAGCCACGGGCGCCGGTCCGGCCGCCCGGCGGCCTGCGCCTCGAAGCCGGCCTGGTCCATCAGGAGTCCGTAGACGTTGTGGCACTGGCGGTGGTCACCCCCTCGGCCCTCGGCGACGTGCCGCGTGCCCGGGGGAAGGGTCCGGTCGCCCCACAGGGCGATGGAGGTGGGCTCGTTCATGTCGTGCCAGACCCCCGACACCCCGGCGTCGAGCAGCCCCTTGTAGAGGCCGGCCCACCACTCGCGGGTGGTCGGGTCGGTGAAGTCGGGGAAGGCCGCCCGTCCCGGCCAGACCACCCCCAGCAGGGGGCGACCGTCGGCGTCGGGGAGGAACCTCCCGTCGTCTCGACCCTGCCGGAAGACCTCGAAGGAGTCGTCGGCCTTGACCGCAGGGTCCACGATCGTCACCACCCGGGTGCCGCGCGCCGCGAGGTCCCCGCACAGCCCCTCGAGGTCCCCGAAGCGGACCGGGTCGGCGGTGAAGACCCGGTAGCCGTCCATGTGGTCGATGTCGAGGTGGACGGCGCTGAGCGGCAGCCCCTCCCGGGTGAAGCCGTCGGCCACCTGGCGGACCTCGCCCTGGGTGCGATAGCCCCAGCGGCACTGGTGGAAGCCGAGCGACCAGCGGGGCGGGAGCGGCGGGCGGCCGGTCAGCCAGCTGTAGCGCTCGAGGAGCCGTGGGAGCGTCCCGGCGGCCACGTAGTGGCGGTCGGAGCCGCCGCAGAAGGTGAGCTCAACCCGGGCGTCGGCGGCGACCGGGGCGGCGCCGTCGACGCGAACCGTCGCCTCGTGGGGGTTCTCGAAGAAGGCCAGCACGTCGCCGTCGGCGTGGAGGCCGAGGAGCACCGGGACGCACAGGTAGAGGGGGTCGTCCCCGGGGCCCCAGGCCCCGCCGGGGTCCCGGTTCCACAGCCGGTGGGTGGTCCCCCGCAGTGTGACCGGCGACGCCTGCTCCCCCAGGCCGGCCACCCGCTCGCCGGGGCGCAGCTCGAAGCGCGCCGTGCGCGCCGCCCCGCGCCGCAGCGGCGGCAGCTCTCGGCGCAGCAGCCTGTCGTCGGGGCCCCGGAACGACACCCACCCCTCGCCGGTAACCTCGACCGCGAGCTCCGGGGTGGCGGCGCGCACCACCGTGGCCGGAGGGGTCCCCCCCGTCACCTCGACCCCCGAGGTGGGACGGTGGTCGGCGGACGGCTGGGCCAGGGCCCAGGGGATCGGGGGCTCCCCCGGCCCCCAGGTGAGCCGGACGACGTCGTCGGCGAGGAACCGCACCTCGAGGTCGGCCTCGGCGAACCGGCAGCACACCCCGAGCGGGCCGGACCCCTCCTCGCCGGGGGCCGCGAGCGGCTCGGCGGAGAGCAGGGGGCCCGGTCCCCGGGCGACGGCCGCCCGCCCCTCGGCCCGCCGGTCGCGCCGGCGGCGGAACGCCATGCGGGCGCTGCTCGTGACGATCGCCCCGGTGGTGGAGGGGCCGAGCTCCCCCACGCCGCGCAGCAGCAGCCTGGTCCTCATGGCCAGCCTCGCGGCCGCCTCGCCTGCCCCGGGCACAGGGGGGCGAGGCTACCCGGGGAGGTTCAGGCCTGCTCCAGGAGGCCGCGGACGAAGGCGGCCTGGCCCACGTGCTCGAGGTCGTCGTCGATGACGCTCACCAGCCGCACGCCGAGGGTGACGGGGGGGTCCCACGAGGTGTCGACCACCCGGTCCAGGTCGGCGTCGGTCAACCTCTCGACGAACCGCAGCGTGGCCCGGTGCACGGCCTCGAAGTAGTCGGTGAGGAGCTCCCCGGAGGCCACCTTCACGGCGGCGACGTCCTTCGGGCCGTGGCCGTAGCCGGTGGCCCCGGGTTCGAAGGGCAGCCCGAACCGTCGCTCGAAGCCCCCGGCCGTCCAGACCTGCTCGGTGCCGGCGGCGTCGGACACGTGGTGGTCCTGGACCCGCGCCAGGTGCCAGACGAGCCAGGCGATGGAGTTGGCGTGGCCGTTGAGGCGGGCGGTCAGCTGCTCGGGGGTCAGCCCCTGCACCACCGGGTGGACGCCGTCGCGCACGCGCTGGAAGGCGTCGACCAGCAGGTCGTTGGTGTGCATCGCTCCCTCCGATCGCCGGGCCCGCTTTCCGGGCCTCTCTTCGGGCTGGACCTTACCCAGCCGCCCGACGCGGCCGGGCGCTCGCGCTGGGCTAGCGTTTGCGAACGATGGTCGCGTCAGCCGCAGCGAGGCCGGAGCGGACCGGCCACGAGACCCCGGAGAGGGCGGCGGGGCCCGGGCGCGGGCCGCTCGGCACCCGAACGGTCGGCGCCGTGCGCCGGCACTACCGGCGCAACGTGCTGCGGACGCCGGAGATCCGGATGGCCGCCGGGACCCTGCGGGTGGGTGGGAGGCGGTTCCGCTTCGCCGTCTCGGACAACGAGGGGGCCCACGGCCCCGAGGGGCCCGGCAGCGAGCCGATCTGGGCGGTCAACATCCACGGCTACTTCGCCGGCGGCGGCATGTACTGGCGGGAGAGCGCCCGGCTGGCCCACGCCATGGGGTGGCGGGTGGTCAACCCCAGCCTCCCGGGCTTCGGGGGCAGCGACCCCCTCGGCTGGAACCAGGTGTCGATGGAGATCCTGGCCGAGCACATCGACCATCTGCTCGACCACGTGGGGGCCGGCCCGGCCGTCGTCCTGGGCCACTCGATGGGCGGGGCGGTGGCGGTGCAGTACGCCCACGACCACCCCCGCCGGACGCTGGGCGTCATCTACCGCGACGGGGTCGCCACCCCGGCCTGGAAGGACCGCCGCGGGTTGCTGCCCTCGGTCCTGGCGGCCTTCGTCCCGGACCTGGCGCCCTTCGTCGACATGATGGCCGCCATCATGGCCGACACCCCGGACCTGTTCATCGGGCGGATGTCGTCGACCATGCGCTCGGTCATTCCCGACGTCCGGCGCAACGTGCGCTCGATCGGCCGCACCATGCCCATCGGCGGCATGCTCATGGCCACCGACCTGCGGCCCGAGGTGCGCCGGCTGGCCGCGCAGTCCATGCCGATCCTGGCCGAGTGGGGCTGCTTCGACCGGGTGTCCACCGGCGCCACCGCCGCCGAGTTCGCCGACTGCGCCCGCACCACGGTCCAGTGGGTGCCCGGCGGCCACTCGTGGATGCTGGCCCGGCCCCAGGGACAGGCCGACGTCCTCACCCACATCCCCTCGGGACGCCGGTTCGTCCAGGAGGTCGAGGACCGCTGGCGTCGCCTGGTCGGCCAGGACCGGGCGCTTCGCGCTCTTCCCTGAGGGGCCCTGGACCGCCGGCGCCGGTTACCCGTCTGCGTAGAGCTGGCCGTCGCTCCCCTTGGTCACGGGGATCCTGGCGAGCCCGTGTGGGGCCGGCCCCACCTCCACCGCCCCGGTTGTCGGGTTGAACTGGGAGCCGTGGCAGGGGCAGACGATCAGGCGGGCGGCCGAGGAGTAGCCGACCGTGCACCCGGCGTGGGGGCAGACCGCGTCGAAGGCCACGAACGTTCCCTGTGCGGGCTGGAGCACCAGAGCCGGGTCGCCGCTGGCCGGGTCGGTGAACCGGGCCGCCCCGCCGACCGGCACGTCGGACGCCGGGCCGACGGCGGTCCCGGCCGGCTCCGTGACGGCGGGGGCGGTGGTGGGGGTCGATGGTGTGGTGGCCGAGGGTGTGGTGGCCGAACGCGCCTTCTGCGTGGTGGTGGTGGAACGCGACGGAGGCCCGAGGGTGGCCGTGCCGGCGCCCGCCGGCGGCTTCGCCCCGCCCACGAGTCGGCCCACGGCCGCGGCCAGGCCCGCCGTGAAGAGCGCGGCGACCGCCGTCACGCCGAACGCCGCGGCCCCGAGGACCACCGTCCGGCGACGTACCTCGGTGGCCGCCCTGCGCTCGGCTCTCCCGGGGCGCTCCTCGAGGAACGGGCAGCCCGTCGGGGAGCACGCCTCGCCCGAACGGGCCCGGCACCGGCCGTCGTGGTAGTTGCCGCACACTCCCTGGACCACCGAGAACCGGACCGGCACCCGGGTCGGTGTCCCGAGGCCGACCTCCTCGTGGGCCCGTGAGGCCAGCACGGCGTCGAGCGAGAGCACCCCGCCCGCCCCGGCCACCACCAGCGGCGTCCAGGCGAAGAGGAAAACGATGTCCGCCCCGGTGTAGTAGGGGGAGGAGTGCAGGCTCACCGTGAGGAACAGGGCGAAGGAGAGCGCCATCCCGCCCAGGGCCGCCAGTCTGGTCCACAGCCCGAGGAGGGCGCCCATGCCCACCGCCACCTCGCCCAGGGCGATCAGCACCCCGACCGGCGTAGCCAGGTGAAGGAGATGGCCCAGCAGCGCGTGCAGCGGGCTGATGCGCTCGGAGGCGATGAGCTGGGCCTGGATGCCCGACGGGTTCTGCGGGTTGAAGAAATTGGGGTTGGCCAGCTTCTGCAGTCCGGCGAAGAGGAAGGTCACTCCGAGGAAGGCGCGCAGCGGCAGGATGGCCCAGCCCGCCATGGACGGGGCCCCGGGTGGCGGCGACAGGAACGCCCGGCGGGGCCGGGAGGGCTCGGGACGCGGGGGGAGAGGGGTGTCCGGCGCCGGGTGCACGCCACGATTGTGCGCAGCGGACGCTGACGTTCTCCTGAAGGAAGGCTAAGGATTGCGTGACACCCGCCGGTCCGGCGGGCGTCAGGCGCCGTCGAGGACCGACCGGTCGCCGTCTCGCAGGCCGGCGATCAGCCGGCGGTAGGTGGAGGCCGAATCCTTGCCGTCGGCGTCGGTCTCCATCCAGCGCACGCCGTCGTAGCCGCGATCACGGTCGATCCCGAAGATCCCCAGGCGCGGCTCGTAGGAGCCCCACTCGTAGTTGTCGACCAGCGACCAGTGCAGGTAGGCGGTCACCGGGACCCCCTCGTCCAGGGCGTCGACCACCGCCCCCAGGTGCTCACGCAGGTAGCGGGGGCGGTCCAGGTTGTCCAGGCGCGGGTAGGCCCGGCCGTTGTGGACCCTCGTGACCATGCCGTTCTCCACCACCCACACCGGGACCTGGGGGTTGAAGGAGTGCGAGTCCCGGCACCACGCGGTCAGACCGGCGGGGTTGGACGGGACGTCCCACATCGCCTGGGAGGGGTCCCAGCTGCGCCTTCCTCCCGAGGTCCGGTGGCCCGGCATGCGGATGGCGTGGCTGGCCACCGGGTCGTACCAGTCGAAGCCCACGGCGTCGAGGGCGCTGTCGTCCGGGCCGTCGTAGACGACGTCGACGACCCGCCGGGGCGAGGGGCTACGCAGCCGTGGCCGGACCGCCCCGAGGAGGCCCGGGACCGACCGTGTGGTGCCGTACGGCGAGACGGCGGCGAACAGCCGTCGCAGGGCCAGCTCGCCGGCGGTCGTGGGCGGGAAGGCCGCGTCGTGCAGGGCCCGCCGCTCGTCCACCCAGTCGTCGAGGTCGTCCCGGGCGACGCCCATGCTGCGGGCGCACAGCAGGTCGGTGAGGAGGCGGTCGTAGTCGTAGAGAGAGGAGGCGCTGGTGTTGGTGGTCACCTCGGCCTCGGGCTGGACCCCGTGGATGGCCCTGTAGGCCAGCACGTGCGCGGTGAGGAGGTTGTCGGCGACGGCCCAGGCGTCGGCCGCCGCCCCGCGGCGTCCCGGGGGGCAGGCGCCGGCCACCCATCCCATGAGGGCCACGATGTTCGGCTCGTTCAGCGTCACCCAGTGGCGGCAGTACTTGGCCAGGTGCGGAACCACCCGGGCCACGTAGTCGCCGAACCGGTCCGGAGAGCCCGGGGTCAGCCAGAACTCCTCGCCCAGCCACCACGGGTGCGTGAAGTGGTGCAAGGTCACCATGGGGGCCATGCCGCGTTCGACGCACATGGCCAGGATCTCCTCGTAGTGCTCGAGCGCGGCCTCGTCGAACTCGCCCTCGGTGGGCTCGAGGCGCGCCCACTCCACCGACAGGCGGAAGCTGTTGCAGCCGAGCCACGCCGCACGGTCGAGCGCCTGCTCGGGGCGGCGCCAGAAGTCGCAGGCGATGCCCGAGGGCTCGATCCGCCCGCCGCGCTCCCACCTGATCCAGTTGTTGGCCGGCTCGTCGGGGCCGTTGAACCCGCCTTCGATCTGGAACCCCGACGTGGCCACCCCGAACAAGAAGCCGGGGGGAACCAGCCCCCCTCCCGATTCCGTCGTCACGCCGACAGCATGGCACGGCCCGAGATTGCGGTCCGCCCCGGCACCACGGGCCATCGAACGCACTAGCGTCGCAGCCGCCGTCGCCCGCCCCGTGCCCACCCGAGGGCGGTGGGCGACGGCCGGCGCCGAGGCCGACGACGACACCGGGGAGGAGATCGACATGGCAGACGAGGTCCTGCGCGAGCGGCGGGGGAAGGTGGAGGTCCTCACCATCAACCGTCCCGAGGCCCGAAACGCCATCAACGGGGCGGTCAGCTCGGCCCTCTCCGCGGCGCTCGACGAGCTGGCCGAGGACCCAGGTGTCGCCGCCGTGGTGCTCACGGGCAGCGGCGACAAGGCGTTTTCGGCCGGCATGGACCTGAAGGCCTTCTCGGCCGGGGAGGGCGGGTCGATCATGGGCGCCCCCGGCGGGTTCGCCGGCATCACCACGAGGGTCTTCCCCAAGCCGATCATCGCCGCGCTCAACGGGTCGGCCCTGGCCGGCGGCTGCGAGATCATGCTCTCCTGCGACCTGGTGGTGGCGGCCGACCACGCCAGCATCGGGATCCCCGAGGCCAAGCGGGGGTTGATCGCCGGTGCGGGCGCCCTGATCCGCCTCCCCAAGCGGCTGCCGGCCGCCGTCGCCCTCGAGCTGGCCCTGACCGGCGACCCCATCGACGCGCCACGGGCCCTCGAGCTCGGGCTGGTCAACCGGGTGGTGCCCGGCGGGCGGGTGCTCGAAGAGGCCCTGGAGCTGGCCGAGCGGATCGCCGCCAACGCCCCTTTGGCCATCCGCTACTCCAAGGAGCTCATCCGCAAGGCCGCGGATGTGCCCGAGGAGGAGGGGTGGAAGCTCAACGACGCCGCCGTGGCCGTCGTCTTCACCTCGGCCGACGCCATGGAGGGACCCTTGGCCTTCGCCGAGAAGCGCGCCCCCAACTGGCAAGGGAAGTAGGGCGCGTGTCGGCCGCCCTGTCGGGGTTGGCCCCGGCGGTCACAACCGTCCGCCTGGGCCTGCACGTCCTGGCGGCGTCGGTCTGGGTGGGGGGACAGTTCGTCATGGCCGGGCTGGTGCCGGCCGCCCGGCGCCTCGAGGCGGGGGCACCCAAGGCCTTGGCCCGGGCGTTCGCCCGCCTCAGCTGGCCCGCCTTCGCGGTCGTGGTGGTGACGGGCTTCTGGAACGTGTCCACCTTCCACCTGGCCGACCAGACGTCGGCCTGGAAGGTGGTGCTCGGCGTCAAAATCGCCGTGGTGGCCCTGGCCGGGCTGGCCGCCTTCCTCCACGGGCGGGCCACCACCAAGGCCGGCCTGGCCGCGTGGGGGTCGGTGGCCGGCGTGTGCTCGGTGGCCGCCTTGTTCATGGGGGTCCTGCTGGCCGGGCCCTGAACGCCCCGGCATCCGGCCGGGGGCGCCGCGCCGGAGAGAGGGGTGGCCCGGGTAACGGCCGGGGAGGTCTGGGTCTAACCTTTGAGGGGTGGCGGTCGTGACCGGCCACCAGGCAAGGAGACAGTGATGCTGGCAGAGATCTTCGGTGTGGACGGGATCATCGTCCTGGTGGTGGTGCTGATCGTCCTCTTCGGGGGCGCGGCCATCCCCAAGTTCGCCCGCAACCTCGGCTCGGCCAAGACCGAGTTCGAGAAGGGCCTCAAGGAGTCCCAGGCCACCGAGGCCGACAAGGGCGACGCGTCGGTCAAGGCCTCCGACGAGAAGGGCCCCTCCTCCAGCTAGCCCCGGCGCCCGGCGGACGGGGCCGCCCGGCCCGCGCCGGCCGAGGATGGGGGTTCGCAGATGGCCGACGACGTCCTCGACCTGGCCGAGCGCCTCTGGCGCGGCGAGGTCGAGACCGCCCGCTTCCACCCGGTCGGCCACATGGGGGGGCTGGTCGAGATCTGCGACGGGGTCGCCTTCCTCCCCTCTTTCGCCAACGTCTCGGCCTTCGCCACCGAGGACGGCCTCGTCTTGGTGGACACGGGCAGCTCCCCGGTGGCCGCCATCGTCCACGAGGAGGTGCGGCGGTGGTCGGCCGGCCGGCTCCATACCGCCGTCTTCTCCCACGGTCACATCGACCACGTCTTCGGGGTGGGCCCCTGGGAGCAGGAGGCGGCCGAACGGGGCTGGCCCGCGCCGACCGTCGTCGCCCACGAGGCCCTGCCCCGGCGGTTCGACCGCTACGTCCTCACCGCCGGGTACAACCAGACGGTCAACCGCCGCCAGTTCGGCTTCGACGACCTGGTGTGGCCGACCGAGTACCGCTACCCCGACGTCACCTACGCCGAGACCTTCGACCTCAAGGTGGGTGGGACCCACTTCGCGCTCCGCCACGAGAAGGGGGAGACCGACGACCACACCGTGACCTGGCAGCCCGACCGCCGGGTCCTGTGCTGCGGCGACCTGTTCATCTGGGCCTCCCCCAATGCCGGCAACCCCCAGAAGGTCCAGCGCTACCCCAAGGAGTGGGCCGAGGCGCTCCGCCGCATGGTCGACCTCGATCCCCAGTACCTGCTCCCGGGCCACGGGTTCCCGGTGGTCGGGGCCGAACGTGTGCGGACCGCCCTCACCGACACCGCCGACCTGCTGGACTCGCTGGTCGACCAGACCGTGACCCTCATGAACGCCGGGGCCCGGCTCGACGAGGCGCTGCACACCGTGCGCCCGCCCGAGCACCTGGCGGCCCGGCCCTACCTGCGCCCCGTCTACGACGAGCCCGAGTTCATCGTCCGCAACGTCTGGCGCCTCTACGGCGGGTGGTGGGACGGCAACCCCTCCACCCTGCAGCCCGCCCCCGAGCGGGCGCTGGCGTCCGAGCTGGCGGAGCTGGCGGGGGGAGCCGGTGCACTCGCCGAGCGCGCCCTCCGGCTCGCCGAGGAGGCGGAGTCGCCGGGTGACGACGCGTCCCTGCGGCTCGCCGGCCACCTGGCCGAGCTGGCCTGGCTGGCCGCCCCCGACGACGCCGGCGTCCAAGGTGTCCGGCACCGGGTCTACTCGCTGCGGGCCGACCGGGCGACGTCCACGATGGCCCACGGGGTCTTCCGCTGGGCCGCCCGCGAGTCCCCGGGCCACGCGCCCGGCGCGGGCTGACCGGCCGGCCGGAACCACCCCGCCGGGAGTTCCCGCGCCGGCCCGAGGGGTCCCGACGGGCCGGACGGCCCTGCGCGAGTTCCCGAGCAGGTACTTCGAATTACCCCGGCCACTTCGATAGTGTCACCGCCGTGGATCAGCCGATGACCGGCCCTGCGCCGGCGCGCCGTCGACGGGGACCGCTCGGGCCCCGGGCACGTCGGTGGGCGGCGGTCGGTGCCGTGGCCGTTTCGGCCCTGGTCCTCTCGGGCTGCCAGGTCCCCTCGTTCGGCGCCTTCAAGGGGTCGACCACCCAGGGACAGGACGCCTTCAAGCTGTGGCAGGGCTTCTTCATCGCCGGGGCTGTCATCTTCGTCCTCGTCTTCGTGCTGATCCTGTGGGCGGTCCTCCGCTACCGGCACAGGTCCGACGCCATCCCGGCCCAGTTCCAGTACCACACGGTCTTCGAGGTCTTCTACACGGTCGTGCCGATCGTGATCGTGCTGGTCCTCTTCGTCTTCACCTTCATCACGGAGAACGAGGTGGACGCCGTCACGTCGAGCGGCGACCCGGTGACCGTCAACGTGACCGCCTTCCAGTGGGGGTGGGAGTTCCAGTACCCCAAGTACGACGTGAAGGTCCTCGGGATCGAAACCCAGAACCCCGAGATGGTGGTGCCGGCCCACGACACGGTCCGCATCTTCCTCCGCTCGGCCGACGTCATCCACGGCTTCTACGTGCCCGAGTTCAACTTCAGCCGCTACGCCCTGCCCGGCGTGACCAATCAGTTCGACCTCAACATCACCCACACCGGCACCTTCCGGGGCCAGTGCACCCAGTTCTGCGGCCTCTACCACTCCCTCATGCTCTTCCGGGTGAAGGCGGTCACGAACTCGCAGTTCACGTCCTGGGTGCAGCAGGAGCAGCGGACACCGAACTCCTCGGGGTCCATCGCCAAGGCCAAGCGACAGATCCTCCAGGGGAAGGCTTCCTGATGACCGATGTGATCGTTCCGCCGGTGGCCGGAGCGGGCCACCCCCCGGTCGTCTACGAGGCCGAGGCGGCCCACGGCCACGAGGAGCACGGCCCGAGCGGCCTGCTCAAGTGGTTCACCAGCACCGACCACAAGGTGATCGGCCTCAGCTACATGATCACCTCGATCGTGATCTTCTACATCGCCGGCCTGCTGGCCCTGGGGATGCGGGTGCAGCTGGCCTCGCCCACCAGCTCGTTCGTCACCTACGCGCAGTTCAATGAGCTGTTCACCATGCACGGCAGCCTGATGCTGTACCTGTTCGCCGGGCCGTTCGCTTTCGGGGGCCTGGCCAACTACATCGTGCCGCTGCAGGTCGGCGCCCCGGACATGGCCTTCCCGCGGCTGAACGCCCTCTCCTACTGGCTGTACCTGGGCGGCTCGATCACCATGCTGATGGGCTTCTTCGTGGCCGGCGGCGCCGCCAACTTCGGCTGGGTGGCCTACGCCCCCCTCTCCAACGTCACCAACTCCCCGGGGGCGGGCGCCGACGCCTGGCTCATGGCGCTGGCCCTGACCGGCTTCTCCGCCATCTTCACCGGCGTCAACCTGGTGGCCACCATCTTCTACCTGCGCGCCCCGGGCATGACCATGTTCCGAATGCCCATCTTCACCTGGAACATGCTGGTCACCGGCATCCTGATCCTCATCGCCTTCCCGGTCCTCACCGCGGCGGTCGTCATGCTGGTGTGCGACCGGCACTTCGGGACCCATATCTACACAGTGGTGGGCTGTACCACCACGGCCACCGCGGGCCATCCCGCGGTGCCCGCCCCGAACGCCTGCGGGTCGCCGGTGCTGTGGCAGAACCTCTTCTGGTTCTTCGGCCACCCCGAGGTGTACATCCTGGCCCTGCCCTACTTCGGCATCGCCACCGAGGTCTTCCCCGTCTTCTCGCGCAAGCCCGTCTTCGGCTACAAGGGGATGGTCTTCGCCACCATGGCCATCGCCGCTTTGTCCACCGGGGTCTGGGCCCACCACATGTTCACCACCGGCGTGGTGCTGCTGCCCTTCTTCTCCCTGCTCAGCCTGCTGATCGCCGTACCTACCGGCATCAAGTTCTTCAACTGGATCGGCACCATGTGGCGGGGCCAGCTGCAGTTCACCACCCCGATGCTCTTCTGCATCGGGTTCCTCTTCGCCTTCTTGATGGGTGGGGTCACCGGCGTCATGCTGGCCTCACCGCCCATCGACTTCTTCACCCACGACACCTACTTCGTGGTGGCCCACTTCCACCAGGTGCTGTTCGGCACGACCGTGTTCGCCGGCTTCGCCGGCCTCTACTACTGGTATCCGAAGATGTTCGGCCGGATGCTCGATGAGCGGCTGGGCAAGTGGCACTTCTGGATCCTGTTCGTCGGGTTCTGGGTCACCTTCACGCCCCAGTACATCGTGGGCCTGAAGGGCATGCCCCGCCGCGTGGCCACCTACCCGACCGACCTCGGCTGGCAGTCGTGGAACATCGCCTCGACCATCGGGGCCTTCATCATCGCCGCCTCCTTCGCCATCCTGCTGGTGAACCTCTGGATCTCATGGCGCCGACCGGTGCCGGCCGGGAACAACCCGTGGGACGCCCACACCCTCGAATGGTTCACCACCTCGCCGCCGCCGCACCACAACTACACCCATCTGCCGCCGATCCGATCCGAGCGGCCCACCTGGGACTACAACCACCCCGACCACCCGGTGCTGGCCCACGGACCGGGCCACAACGGATCCAGCAACGGACACGGACGGACGAACGGGGCGGTGGCGGCCACCGCGGAGGCCCCGGGCTCATGAAGATCGAGGGGCTCTTCCTGATCGGCGTCGGGGTCTTCTTCGGTGCCATCGGCCTCATCTACTGGTTCATCGGCTACGAGGACGGCGGCGGGATGATGCTGCTCGGCTCATGCCTGCTCGGCCTGGTCCCCGGTTCCTTCTACTACTACTGGCACCGCCGCTTCCTCGGCTACCGCTACATCTACTGGGGGAAGCTCGAACGCACCGTGGGCGAGCGTCCCGAGGACCGCTCCGACGCCACGATCGCCGACGGTGCCGGCATCATCAGCTCCTTCCCGGGGTCGAGCATCTGGCCGCTCTGCCTGGGGCTGGGCGCCTTCCTCTTGGTCATGACGTTCATCTTCGGCGTGTGGTTCGTGCCCCCGGCCGTCAGCCTCATCGTCATCGCCCTCGTCGGGGTCACCGCCGAGAGCCGGCGCGGAGGGAACGTCTAAGCGCCGGTCGCAGCGGCCGGTGCCCGAAGCCCGACGGCTGGCACCCTCACCACCGCCCGTTCCTCCGACTCGCCCCGTCCAGCGCCACTCCCTGCGGCCACAGCCCTCCGCGGGAGAGCTGCTCGCGGCTGCAGAGCATCAGTACGTGTACAGATCGTTACCGGTGGCCGGCGTCGTCCCGGCAGCCGTCGTCACCGAGATCCTCACCTGGCCGGCGGCATGCGCCGGAGAGGTAGCCACGATCTGCGTGGCCGATCTGACCGTGAATGTCCTGGCTGTCGTGGTCCCGAACTTGACGCTGCGCACTGTCGAGAACCCGGTCCCTGTGATGGTCACCTTGGTGCCGCCGGCGACCGGGCCGCTTGTCCGAGAGAGGGAGGCGATGGTCGGGCCGTAGGTGAACAGGTCCGCCGTCATGGCGGGGCTCTCGCCTGCGGGGGTCACCACTCGCACGTCGACCGAGGCCCCCGAGGTGCCGGCCGGGCTCTTCACGGTGAGCTGGGTCCCGGCTGCGTTGACCGAGAGTGTCCTTCCCGTGCCTGTGCCAAAGAAGACCGTCGTGGCCCCGGTGAACCCGCTGCCGCTCACCGTCACCGCCGTGCCGCCGGCGGCGGGGCCGGCTGACGGCGAGACGCCCGACACCGCCGGCGGCGGGACAGTGAACGTGTAGCGGTCGGCACTGGTTGTCGGCGTCGTCCCTCCAGCCGTCGTCACCGAGATCCTCACGGTGCCGCCTACGTGCGCGGGGGAGGTGGCCGCAAGTTGGGTGGCCGATCTGACCGAGAATGACTGGGCTGTCGTTGTGCCGAATTTCACGTTGCGCACTGTCGAGAACCCGGTCCCTGTGATGGTCACCTGGGTGCCGCCCGTCGCCGGGCCGCTTGTCCGAGAGAGGGAGGTGATGGTCGGGGGAGTCGTGACCGTCTCCGCCTCCCCGTCCAGTCCACATGTGCTGGCTGAGGGGCCGCTGGCCGGCCCACCCGAGTATGTCGCCTGCCAGAAGTAGGTGCCGGCCTTGGAGAGGGTCACCGGGGCAGACGGTGGCACCAACCCTGCGGCGACATTGACCGTGCTGGTGGTTGTGGCCACCACTGTCGTGCAGGTGTCGTTGGAGTAGACCCGGTAGGTCACCGTGTGCCCCGCGGCCGAGGTTGTGCCATGGGGGGTGGCGGTGTCGGTCACCGGGGTCCCGATGGGCACCGAGATGAAGGGGCCGGACTGGCCGCCGCCCGAGAGCGAGGTGGTGGGCACTGTTGCCGGGGTGATTGTGTCCACGGTGATCGATGTGTAGACCGACGTTGTCGTCGATGTCGCGGAGAGATCGCCGTACGCAGCGGCCGCAGGCTTGCCGAGCACGGCGACGTCGACGGTGCAGGCGTAGAGCAGTCCCGCCGCCTTCACCCCGGCGGCCACACAGGTCGCGCGCGCTGTCTTGGCCAGCTTCGGTGTCACGCTGCCGGGGGTCAGGATGTTGTGGGCTGCACCGCCCGGACCGGCGGGACCGCAGGCCGACAGCAGCGACTCACTCGGTGTCACCCGCCAGCTGTTGGCGTACAGGCCGTACAGCTCGTCGAAGGCGAACGGGGCTGTGAGCACGGTCCCTGTGCGCGCCTCGATCGCTTCGGGGTTGGACAACGCGTTGGCCAGCAGACCCCTCACCGGTTCGGGCCAACTGCCAAGCCCCACTGTCTCGTTGATCCAACTCTGGACGCCGTTGGTGTAGATCCCCGCTCGTAGCGAATCCCCGTTGGCGTCTCGGATGACGTACGTCCCCGCCTCATTGGAGACGCTGGCGCCGCCCGGCAGTGTTATCCGACCGCCCCCCGGCAGTGTGACGGGACCGCCGTTCACCTCCAGCCGCGATGGCCCGGTGCAGAGGGCGACGTCCGATGTATCGACCCGGGCTGCCACCGCCTGGTTGGTGTCGGCGTTGGGCCACGTGGGGGCGCCGGACACCTGCCGTGCCTGCACGCTGAACTTGCGAGGAGTTGCTGTCGAGGGAGCGGCCGGGGTCGTCGGAGCTGTTGTCGACCGAGCCGTCGACGTTGCCGGAACGACCGCGCCGCGCAGGCCTGTGGCCGGACCGGTTGTGGTCGGAGTGACTGTCGCGAGTTCGAAATCGCCGGCCGCTTGGAATGTGTACAGCCTTGTCACATTGTCGAACGTCGTGAGGTGGGTGTCGCCGATGCCCTTTGCGGTGGCACACGACCCGTGGCCGGGGGCGACGCTGTTGCTCTGGCGAGACAGCATCGTCGGGGATGTCTGTGTCGTGCTGAATGCCGGCGTCGCCGCCAAGTTGAGGTTGTTTCTCTCGCCGGTGAGGCTGTCCGCTTGCTTGCACATCGGAGCTGTCTTCGTGCCGTCGTGTAAGACCATCTTGGCCTTGAGTGTCGTGTTCGAGCTGAAATAGGCCTCGTTACCGTCGTCGTCACCGAAAATGTCGAACTCGGCGACGTGCCAATTATTCGCCAGGCCGAGCCCGCCTGTGGTCACGCTGTCTGGTTGTCCCGCAGCCTTGATGGTGGCCGCTGTTGTCGGTGTTGTCATCTTGACTGTGTCGTTTCCTCCGGCAGTGTCAAAGGCCATGAATTTGAGGTTGTTGAGGGCTGAGACCGGCGGGATGGACGCCAAACTCGTGCGCATGGATGTCTTGTAACAATCGATTGTGGGATGGTATGTGGCAAACGTCTTCCATCCCGATGGACACGTGGTGTCGTAGAATAACACCCAATCCTGCATCGAGATACCGTCAAAGTAGGTTGTGTACACGAACTGCTGCCAACCGAGGCATGCGGGATTGGGACTGGTCTTGCAGGCTGTCGATTTGAAGGGTTTGCTGTTGATCTGGAGCGTGTAGGCATTTGTATTTGTGATGCCGGTTGTCAAGACGAGCGAGTGTTCGGTCGCCCCTGAGCTGATCTCCAAGGAGCCTGTCACCCGGGAAATCTGGCCGACGGTTTGCGCCAAATAGTCTCCTGTCGTCCCCTGTGAAATATCTGTGCCGATGGTTTCTGGGCCGACCTGTCGGTAGTCGGGAGGAGGAACGGCCGGGGCTCCCTGAGTCGTTGTGCACGTCACTGGCGTCCACGAAGTCGCGGGATAGGAGATGGAGAAGCATCCTGCCGACGGCAAGGGGATCTGGGCAACTGCCTGCTTCCACTGTGCGATCCCCTGCGTGGCGGTTGCAGCACCGGCGATGGTCAACCCCTGCAGCATGAGCAAGCTGGCGACGGCCATCGCGCCGAGGACACCAACCCCGCGATGCGGCACGAGCCTGCGCGACGTGTTGGCGAACGCCGATCCACTGAACCGCCTCTGAGCTGGGTGTTCCAGCCGTCGGCAGAGGTAACGGAAGAGATGCATGTCGGCCCCCTGTGCGGCTTGGGCTCCTGTCACGACGTCACGACCACCCGTCGATTGCCACCCCATCGCTGCAACCGATCGCTGCGGCCGCCAATTCCGATCGTGAAGTAGTCCCCCCCGAATGTCAAGCGACAAGTGCGGGGCATTTGCGAACGCCGTGTGAGCGGGGGCCAGGGTGCACCTCGCTGCGCAGGGCGGCAAGGCCGTGAGCCCGGAGAGCCAGGTGCCCCTCCCCGCGGTCCGAGGTGGGGGTTTGCGGTCCGAGCAGGTCGACCGCCCGGCCGACGGGCACCACACGGGCGACGGGCGACGGGCGACGGGCGACGGGCGACGGGCGACGGGCGACGGGCGACGGGCGGTAGACCACATGCACACGGCTCACCGGGTGGGAGCCTCGTCGGCCCGGTGCCGCCCCGACCCGGTGCCGGGCGCGCGAACCGTCGACGGTCCCATCACCTCGCCCCCGACCGGTGGGCACCCGCCCTCGCGAGCCGGGGCGTCCCCGCGCACACGCCCCAGCGCGGCCACCGAGTGCTACCGACCGAGTGGTGGCCAACCCTCGGCGACCGTGGCCGCCACGGATCTCGCCTACCGCACACACACTCCGGAGTGATCCACCGGGCAACCGGGCGCCGCTGGCGGGCCTGAGGCATCAACTGCGGGGAACGGGCCCGAGGCACGATGTGACCTGCGTAGGCGCCGATCGTTGCTGTTACGGTGCCCAGCAGCGACAACCCACCCCGAAGGAGGTACGAAAATGCTGATCGCAAGTACCTGGAAGTCCCGTCCCCTCACTGCTGCACAGGCGAACCGGATGATGGAGGTCTGGGCGAAGATCGAAGCGAGGACGGCCGAGAACCCGAGCATTGAACGGATCGGCTGGTACATAGCCGCCGACGGATCGAGCGGCGTCTCCTTGGACAAAGTGAGCGATCCCGACGCCGCGGCTGCCTACCATCTCGAGATCTCACTCGCACTGAACGAGTTCATCGAGATCGAGTCAAAGATCGTGCTTGACCTGGACGCGGCCATGCCGGCCATCTTGAAGGGCATGGAGCACATCAACAGCTGAGCACCGTCGCCGGGATCACGATGGGCGACGGGCGCCGGTCCACGGCCAGAGCGACCCTCACCGGAGGGCAGCGGCCAGCCCCTGGTGATGACGGGTGGTGGCCGGAGAAGGCGGCCCGAGCAACGACACGGGCCGCAGCAACGGCCACCGAGTCTCGATCAGGCGTGTGGGAGTTGGGGCGGTTACGCAACCTCGCCTACCGCAGCCCTTCCATCGTGTACGCATGCTCATCGCCGGCACCGGGGCCATCGAGGTGCGCCGCGGCGCCCACGGAGGTGCCGATCGGGTGAGCGGGATCCGCCGGCGTGGGCCAGAGCTCATGGGGGCGATCTTCGCCCTGAGCGGCGTGGCCCACTTCATGCGCCCCCGGTTCTTCGAGTCGATCATGCCTCGCGCGATCCCCGCCGAGCTCCATCGGTCCCTGATCACGCTGAGTGGTCTGGCGGAGTTGACCTGCGCGGTGGGGCTGGTGCGCAGGGCCTCCTGGGCCCGGCCGGCCAGTGTGGCCGTCCTGGTCGGGGTCTTCCCGGCCAACGTTCAGATGGCGCTCGATGCAGGCACGGGGCGCAACCCCGTGCTGGCCGACAGCCGGGTCCTGGCCTGGGGACGCCTGCCGCTCCAGTTCCTCATGATGTGGGCCGCCCTCGGCGCCCGGCGCGAGGATTCGGGCGCACACTGACCATCTCGCGACGCCACCACGGTCAAGGCGGCGGGTTGCTGCGCCGCAAGGCCTCCCACGGAACGTAGCCGGGTCGATGGCACGACTCGCTACCGTGGCCCCGTGGCCGGTCCGCAGGTGCCCGGCGGGGTGGTGCACGAGCTTCCAGGAGACCTGCAAGAGGCGCTCCTGGCGAACCCCACGGCCCTCGACGCCTGGAACGACATCACGCCGCTGGCCCGCAACGAGTTCATCTGCTGGGTCGAGGACGCCAAGCGGGAGATGACCAGGGAGCGCCGCATCCGCCGGACCCAGGAGGAACTGGAGGAGGGCCAGCGCCGGCCCTGCTGCTGGCCGGGGTGCGCGCACCGCGAGCGCAACGGCAGGTAGCCACCGCTGGTGCGCTCGGTTCGGGTGACGGGGGCGTCAACCCAAGGGGATCGTGCCACCCCGCTCGCCGGCGCGCCGGGTCGCCGGCGCGGGGGTCAGCGGTCGACGTGTCGGACGCCGGTCCCCGCGTCGGCTGCGGAGCCTGCGCCTGCGCCTGCGCCCACCGGCTCGGGCTCGGTCTCGATGAGGACCGGGACCGGCCTGGCCGCCAGCTCGGAGTGCTCGTCGCCGGGCCGCGGGGCCGAGGGCACGGCCACGTACTCGCCCTCGGGGGTGCGGGTCACCACCATGGCCCGCTTGCGCTTGCCGATGCCCGCCACGCCCTGCATCTCCAGGCAGACCCGCCAGGTCACGAAGGCCGCCACGACCGGCACGACGAAGACGGCGATGCGGAAGAACCACAGCACCTGGTTGAGCGAGACGTGGAAGAAGTTGGCCAGCACGTCGGTGGAGCTGGCGCCGAACACGGTGAACAGCAGCGCCACCATGGCCGCCCCCACCGCCGTGCGCTTGGGCCGGTCGCGGGGACGGTCGAGCAGGTTGTGCATGACGTTGTCCTTGGTGTACACGCGCTCGATGAGGGGCCAGACGAGGCAGATGTTGAAGACGATGCCCGGGAAGATGACGGCTGGCAGGAACACCTCCCAGGGGATGGTGTGGCCCCATCCCGTCCACTCCCAGGCGGGCATGATGCGCAGCGCGCCGTCCAGCCATCCCATGTACCAGTCCGGTTGGACGGCGTAGGAGATCTTCGAGGCGTCCTGGTAGGGGCCGAACTGCCAGATGGGGTTGACCTGGGCCAGCCCCCCCAGCGCGGCCAGGGCCCCGGTCACCATGAGCAGGAACCCGGTGGTCTTGGCCATGAAGGTCGGGAACATGGGCGACCCGACCACGTTGTGCTCGGTCTTGCCCTTCCCGGGGAACTGGGTGTGCTTCTGGCGCACCAGGAACCCGAGGTGGGCACCGAGCAACCCCAGGATGACGAGCGGGATGACGAGGACGTGGATGATGTAGAGGCGCTCGATGATGATGTGGCCGGGGAAGCTGCCCCCCCAGAGCCACACGGCCAGGTAGTTCCCGACGAAGGGGATGGAAAGCAGGATCGAGTAGCCGATGCGAAGGCCGGTCCCCGAGACCAGGTCGTCGGGGAGCGAGTAGCCGATGAAGCCGTTCAGGATGGCCAGGATCAGCAGGGTCACCCCGATGATCCAGTTCGTCTCGCGGGGCTTGCGGAAGGCGCCGGTGAAGAAGATGCGGGCCATGTGGATCACGATCGACCCGATGAAGACGTCGGCCGCCCAGTGGTGCATCTGGCGCATGAGCAGCCCGGCGCGCACGGCGAAGGACAGGTTGACCGAGCTCAGGTAGGCCTCCGACATCCGCACCCCGTCGAGCGGCGTGTAGGTGCCGTGGTAGACGACGGTGGCCTGGGAGGGGACGTAGTACAGGCTCAGGAAGACCCCGGTGGCCAGGAGCACCACGAAGGAGTAGAGGGCGATCTCGCCCAGCATGAAGGACCAGTGGTCCGGGAAGATCTTGTCGAGGAAGGTCCGGCCGCCCTTGGCGACGCCGAACCGCTCGTCGATCTCGTCGATCGCCTGCTGAACCCGGCCGTAGGGGTTGGCCCGCTTGGCCTCGCGCAGGGTCTTCGGCCGCTCAGCGTCGGTCGTGCTCATGCCGCACCGTTCTGTCGAGGTGTGCTTGTGCGGGCCCAGTAGCCCGGCCCGACCGCCTGGTTGTAGCCGGACTGGGAACGCAGGTAGCCGAGTGTGTCGATGTAGAGAGGGAGCTGGGGCAGCGGGCGCGGGGCCGGTCCGAACTGGGGCACGGCGCCGTCGCGCACGTTGAACATCGACTGGTGGCAGGGGCACACCAGCAGCTCGAGCTCCTGCTCGTACAGGCCGACCGGGCAGCCCAGGTGGGTGCACATCTTGGAGTAGGCGACGTAGCCCTCGGGCCCCCAGGTCTCCCGGCCCGGCATGGTGACCAGGTTGGTCGTCTGCACCCGGATGAGCACCGTCTGGTCGATGGCCTGCCCGTTGTCGGTGTTCTGCAGGCCGAAGGGGTAGACGGTGAGGATGCCGCCCGGCTGCATCTGGTCCCGGTGGACCGGGCGGCCGTTGATGTCGACCAGCCTGGTGCCCTTGCGCCAGTCGGTCTCCTCCAGGAGGTTGGCGGGCGCCGGTCCCAGCGAGCGCAGGAGCGGGAACATGACCACGATCCCGAAGATGCCCAGCCCCGCGGCCAGCAGGCCCCCGAGGACGCCCCGGCGCTTCACCACCACCTGGGTCCGCTCGGTGAGGGCGGCGGCCATGGCCTTGCGCTCGTCGGGGCTGGAGGCCAGCGTGTGGCGCTCTTCGACGAAGGGCCCCTGGGGCATCAGGTACTTCCCCCAGGCGGTGAGGCCGAAGCCCAGCCCGAGGAGGCCCACCGCCATGGTCACCCCGAGCACCCACGACGAGGCGTTGACCACGTAGGCGGCGCCGAAGGCGGCGACCCCGCCGATCCCCACCACCAGGATGAGCGCGATCAGCCCCTGGGCGCGCCCCGGGTGGCGGGCGGCCGGCTGGAGGTGCGGGTCGTCGAAGCGAGCCACCGGCATGGCCACCGGCGTGCGGGTGCCGTCGGTCCCGTCACCCTCGGCCGCTCCGCCGTCGACGGCCACGCCCGGGTCGTGCTCGCTCACCGCCGTCCTCCCTGTGGCATCCCCGCCCGGCTCATGAGCGGTCCCCGATCCAGAAGCAGATCAGCATGAGCCCGCCCACCCCGAACAGCAGGGCGACGAAGCCCTCGGTCACCGGGCCGATCCCGCCCAGTCCGAATCCGCCGCTGTTGGTCGGGTGCTGGAGCTTCTCGGACACGTAGGCCACGATGTCGGCTACCTGGCTGTCGGAGAGGTTGCCAGTGAACCGGGGCATGTTGCCCGGGCCGCTGCGGATGGCCTCGGCGATCTGGGTGGTCGTGGCGTAGTGCAGCGAGGGTGCGTTCGTGCCGTAGGCGAGCTCGTCGCCGGCCCCGGTGATGGTGTGGCAGGCGGCGCAGTTGAGGGCGAACAGGCTGGCCCCCGTGGCCAGGTTGGCCGTCCTGGTGTTCACGGCCGGGATGAACGGCGGGGCGGGCGAGAGCGATGTGATCCACGCCGCGATCTCGGCGGCCTGGCGCCTGCTCAACTTCGGCGGCTTGGTCTGGGCCTGGACGCTCAGGGGCGTGGCGGCCGGCATGCGGCCGGTGGTGACCCAGAAGTCGACCGTCCCCGACCCCACCCCGATCAGCGACGGGGCCGCCGGACCGCCCTGGGCGTCGCCCATGTGGCAGCTGGAGCAGACCTGCTCGAACAGCTCCTCTCCGGCCTGCTCGAAGGACTTGGGGGGGGAGGCGTAGACGATCGAGGAGTTGCCGTAGGCGACGATGCGGCCGTTCACGCAGATGTGGTGGCTCGAGGTCTTGGGGGAGCCCGAGTTGGGCGGGCTTGTGTAGCTGATCCGCTCGAGCTCCTTCTTGCAGGCCGAGGCGGTGGAGCGCGGCGAGGTCCGTGTGGCGCCCACCGGGCTCACCAACGAGCCGCCGTGGCTGGCCCCCGCTGTGGTGGAGGGGGGCTGGCCCGTCGACGCCGAGGCCACCGGGGCCGCCTGGGGGGTGGTCGTGGTGGCGCCCACTGTGTAGAGGGTCGGAACCGGTGTGGAGGTGTGTGTCCCTGTCTGGGCGCCCGCGGTCGTCAGGCCGACGAACCCGCCGAAGCCCACCGTGACCAGGATGGCCGTGGGGAGCAGGTAGCGGTTCTTCAGGAGTCGGCGGAGCACGGTCCAGTCACTACTTGAGCAGGAAGAGGCAGCTGTACAGGCCCACCCAGACGATGTCGACGAAGTGCCAGTAGTAGCTCACTCCCTGAAAGACGGAGAGCTCTCCGGGGTCGCCGGCCGGTCCCTTCATCCGGCCCAGCAGGAAGATCATCGCCACCAGGCCGAGGGCCACATGGAGGCCGTGGAGGCCGGTCATGATGAAGAACAGCGAGCCGTAGGCGTTGGTGCCCGGGCGGGTGGCCTGGGTCACCCACTCGTAGCCCTGGTTGTAGAGGAAGAGGACGCCCAGGATGAGCGTGCACACGATCCAGATCCGGGCCGCCCGGCGGTTGTAGCGCTCCTCGGCGAAGACCGCCTTCTGCATGGTGAAACTCGACGACACCAGGATGGCGGTGAAGATGCCGGCCCGCAGGACGTCGAGGTGGGTGCCGACCGGGGGCCACGGGTGGTCGTTGGCCCGGATGCTGAAAAAGGCGGCGAAGAGGCCGCTGAAGAACATGAGCTCCGAACCCAGCCAGATCATGACCCCGATGGCCAGCATCGGTGGGCGGTCGTGGACGACGCGGGGCGGCTTGGCCGGCGGGTCCACCGAGATGGCCTGGCTCACGGCGTATTTCCTAGTCGACGGGGCCACCGCCACGCCAACATCCTGGTTGGGGCCCCGACCCCCTGACGCTCCGATCACCTCGGTTCGCGCGGGCCCCGCGCCACGGGCCGCGGCCGACCCCGGGGGGTCGTCGGCGGCGGCCGCTCAGGCCAGCGCCAGACCGGCCGGCAGCGGTCCCGACGACACCACCGCCAGGCGACGGGTGGGCCGAGTGAGGGCCACGTAGAGGGTCCGCAGCCCCCGGGTGGTGGCCAGGGGCGGGCCCTCGCGCCCGACGGTCTCGCCGGCGGCGATGAGCGCCGGCTCGACCACCACCACCGAGTCGAACTCGAGGCCGTTGCACTCCGAGGCGGGGAGCAGCACCAGCGCGGCGGCCAGCCCCTCCCCCGCCGGATCCCGGGGATCGACCGCCTCCAGCCCGTGCTCGGCCAGGGCCCGACCGACCTCGCCCATGAGGTGGGCGGGGACCAAGACGGCGGCCCGCCCGGGGGCCACCGCATCCGCTTCGGACCGCGCCGCCCGGGCCACTTCGAAGGCCAGCTCCGCCGGGGCCACGGTCGAGAGCACCGGCTGCTCGCCCGAGCGGCGCACCGGTCGGGGCGGGGCCAGGTCGGGGGCGGCCACAGCCAGCACCCGGGCCGCCACCTCGACCACCTCGGCCGGGGTCCGGTAGCTCACGGTCAGCTCGACCAGCTTCGGTGCGCGGTTGGGCGTGAGGTGGGCGGCCACGTCGTCCCAGCTCTGGGGGGCCCACGGCCCGGTGGACTGGGCGATGTCGCCCACGGCGGTCATCGAGCCCGACAGCGACCGGCGGGCCAGCATGCGCAGCTGGAGCGGTGAGAGGTCCTGCACCTCGTCGACGACGATGTGCCCGAAGGCGCGCACCCCGTCCTCCTCGGCGCCGACGCCGACCGGGGTCGGATTGGGGTCGAGCCCCGCAGGCCAGTACCCGACCTCCTGGCGGGCCCGCTCGGCCCGCTCCCTGGCCGCGGCCCGCGATCGCACCCCGCGGGTGCGGCGCGGCCCGAGGATGGTGCGGGCCTCGTCGACCAGGGCGGCGTCGGCGGCCGTCCACCCCACCTCGTCGAGAGAGGCGCTGCGGGGCCGCTGCAGCATGGCCTGCTCGGCCGCGGTCAGGATCCCCTTGCCGGCCGCCGCCAGGAGCGGGGGGGCGCCCAGCAGGTCGTGCAGGAGCTCGTGGGGGGCCAGCCGCGGCCACATCCGGTCGAGCGCCTCGGAGAGCTCCGGGGTCTGGCGGACCTGTCGGCCGAACTCGTCGAGGTCGAGGGCCCCGACGTCGGCGGCGGCCGCCTCCGCGTCGGGCCCCACGAAAAGGTCGAGCTGCAGGTCCCGCTCGGACGACGCCGGCGGTCCGTCCGCCGGGCTCCCCGGTCCCCCTGCCCTCCTCACCCGCTCGTACTGGTCGGCCAGCCGCCGCACGACCTGCTGTTCGACGAAGCGGCGGCGGGCGTTGTGGGTCCCCGCCCGACGGCGGGCCTGGGAGACGATCTCGGCCGACGCCCCGGCCGAGAGCCTCAGCGTCGTCGCCCCGAAGGGCACGGCCACGTCGCGGCGCAGGGCACGTTGGCGGGTGCGGACGGCCTGGACGATCACCCGGGCCATGCGCGCCTCACCTTTCAACCGCGCCACCTCGGGCGGGTCGCTGGCCCGCACCCGCACCTCGGGGACGAGCCCCGACACGGTCGAGAGCGTCACCCCGGTCTCGCCCAGGGACGGCAGCACCTGCTCGATGTAGCGGAGGAAGAGCGGGTTCGGACCCACCACCAGCACACCTTGGCGCTCGAGGGGGAAGCGGTGGGTGTAGAGGAGGTAGGCGGCGCGGTGCAGGGCCACGGCCGTCTTGCCGGTGCCCGGCCCGCCCTGGACCAGGAGGACGCCGGCCAGGGGGGACCGGATGATCTCGTCCTGCTCGCGCTGGATGGTGCCCACGATGTCGGCCATGTGGCCGGTCCTCGCCTGGCCGAGGGCGGCCAACAGGGCCCCGGGGCCGCCCAGGGCGAGGCCCCCGTCGAAGAGCGCCTCGGGCGCGCCGGCGTCGGGGCGGCCCGGTCCGCCGGCGCCGCCGCCGGGCTGGGCGAAGTACTCGTCCTCGACGCCGACCACCGTGCGGCCCCGGACGGCCAGGTGCCGGCGCCGGGCCAGGCCCTGGGGGTCGAGGCCGGTGGCCCGGTAGAAGGGCTCGGCGACCGGGGCGCGCCAGTCGACCACCAGCGGCTCGTGGTGCTCGCCCGACACGGCCAGCCGGCCGATGTGGAACGACTCGAGCCCACCGTCACCCTCGGTCCGCCGGTCGATCCGGCCGAAGCACAGCGCTTGGTCGCCGATGTCGAGCTGGGCCAGGCGGGCCAGGCTGGTCCGGACCACGATGTCGCGCTCGGTGCGGGACTGGAAGGTACCGCCCCGCCCGAGGTCCAGGACCGACTCGAGCATCCGGTTCGCCTCGCGGCGCATGGCCTCGAGGCCGCGGTACGCGTCGTCGAGGATCCGCTGTTCTTCGGCGATGTCTCGGTCTGCGGCCACGTCAGTCCCTTCCTCCGACGGCGTGACGGCCGAACGTCCGATTCTAGGGCCCGCCCGGGCGGTCCCGGCCGGAGCCCTCCGGTGGATGGCCGCCGGCCCTGCGGCCTGCGATGATCTGAGGGGCCCGGACCCTGTCGGGACCCGTGCCCACTGGAGGCGGCCATGCTCATCTCGACCATGAACGACGTCCCTGGCCACCGAGTCACCCGCGTGCTCAGGGAGCGCTTCGGCCTCACGGTGCGCTCGCACAACGCGTGCTCCCATCTCGGCGCGGGATTCAAATCGCCGGCCGGCGGTGAACTCGAGGGCGTGACCAAGAACCTCCGCACCAGCCGGCAGGAGGTCATCGAGCGGATGGCGGAGGAGGCCACGGCCAAGGGGGCCAGCGCCGTCCCGGCCATGCGCATCGACACCTCGGAGATGGGGGGCAACTCGACCGAGCTCCGCGCCTTCGGCACCGCCGTCGTGATCGAGCCCGCGGCTTGAGCAGCGCACCGCCCGTCGCTCCACCGTCCCCGGCGCCCTTCCTCCAGGCCTGCCGGGGCCTCCCGGTCGCCCGCACCCCGGTCTGGTTCATGCGCCAGGCCGGTCGCTCCCTGCCCGAGTACCGGGCGGCGCGCGGCGACGGCGACATCCTCGGCGCCATCGCCGACCCCGAACTGGCGGCCGAGGTCACCCTGCAGCCGGTCCGCCGCTACGGGGTCGACGCGGCCATCCTCTTCTCCGACATCGTGGTGCCGGTGCATGCCGTGGGTTTCGGGGTGGAGGTGGTGCCCGGTCGGGGGCCGGTCGTCCACCAGCCGTTCCGCTCGCCCGCGGACTTAGGACGCCTCCGACCGCTCGACCCGGCGGAGGACATCGGCCACGTGGTCGAGGCGGTGCGGCTCGTCACCCGCGAGCTCGGGTCGTCGGGGGTGCCGCTCATCGGCTTCGCCGGCGCCCCGTTCAAGGTGGCCAGCTACCTGGTGGAGGGGGGGCCGTCGCGCACCTTCGCCAAGGTGAAGGCGCTCATGCACGCGGACCCGGCGACCTGGGGGGCGCTCATGGACCGCCTGGCCGACCTGGCGCTCACCTTCCTGCGCGCGCAGGTGGAGGCGGGGGCCGACGCCGTGCAGCTCTTCGACAGCTGGGCCGGCTGCCTCTCGCCGGGCCAGTACGAGCGGTTCGCCCTTCCCGCCACCCGTCGCGTGCTCGAGGGGCTGGCGGACCTCGACGTGCCGTCGATCCTCTTCGGCGTCGGCACCGGCGAGCTCCTCGCCCTCATGGGCGGTGCCGGGGCCGACGTGGTGGGGGTCGACTGGCGGGTCCCCCTCGACGAGGCCCGCCGCCGCGTGGGGCTGGGACGTGCCGTCCAGGGCAACCTCGACCCCGCCGTCTGCCTCGCCCCGTGGGCGGTGGTGGAGGCTGAGACCCGCGACGTGCTCGAGCGGGCCGGTGACCGGGCCGGCCACGTCTTCAACCTGGGGCACGGCGTCCTGCCCGAGACCGACCCCGGCATCCTGGCCGCCGTGGTCGAGCTGGTCCACGCCGAGGGTCGCGCCGGGGTGGTCCATGGGTGAGGGTGGACTGGTCGGGGTGCTGGTCATGGCCCACGGGACGCCGGCCACCCCCGAGGAGATCGAGCCCTTCTACACCCGCATCCGCCGGGGCCACCCGCCCTCGGCCGAGCAGCTGGCCGACCTGCAGCACCGCTATGAGGCCATTGGGGGCGTCTCGCCGTTGGCCGTCCGCACCGCCGCGCAGGTGGCCGGCCTGGCCGCACGGTTGGATGCCGAGCGTCCCGGCCGTTACCTCGTCGCCTTCGGCGCCAAGCACACCGACCCCTCCATCGAGGAGGCGGCGGCCGGTCTGGCCACCTCGGGGGCGGAGAAGGTGGTGGGGCTGGTCCTCACCCCGCACCGGTCCTCGATGGGCTCGGGCGAGTACCTGGCCCGGGCCGCCCGGGCCCTGGCGGACTCGACGGCGGCGCCACCCTTCACCCCGGTCGACCAGTGGTGGGAGGCGCCGGGGTTCGCCGACCTCCTGGCCGGGCGGCTGCGCGACGCCCTCTCGGCCCTGCCGGGCGGCGCACGGCACCCGGCGGTCCTGTTCACCGCACACTCGCTCCCCGAGCGGGTGGTGGCCGAGGGCGACCCCTACCCCGACCAGGTGACCGCCTCGGCCTCGGCGGTGGCGGTGGTCGCCGGCCTCGACGGCCGCGCCGTCCCCTGGCAGGTGGCGTGGCAGAGCGCCGGGCGCACCCCCGATCCGTGGCTCGGGCCCGACGTGCTGTCGGTCATCGCCGGGCTCGGCGACCGCGGGGTCGACGCCGTGGTGCTCTGCCCCGTCGGCTTCGTCTCGGACCACCTCGAGGTCCTCTACGACCTGGACGTCGAGGCCCGGGCGGCGGCCGAGAAGGCGGGCCTCGCCTACGCCCGCACGGCCTCGCTCAACGACGACCCGGCCTTCCTCTCTGTCCTGGCCCGCGTGGTGGTGGCGACCGGCGATGGCTGACACCCCGGTGCCGGCCGGCCCGGCCCGCCCGACCGTCGCCGTGGTGGGCGGGGGGGTCACCGGCTTGGCGGCCGCCTGGGAGCTGAGCGGCGGCGCCGGCGGGCCCGACGCCTCCACCCCCCACGTGGTGGTGGTCGAGGCGGGCGAACGGCTCGGGGGCAAGCTCCGGTCGGAGCCGTTCGGGCCGGGCGGCGTGGACGTCGGCCCCGACGGGTTCCTCGGCCGCCGCCCCGAGGCGGCGGACCTCTGCCGGGAGATCGGCCTCGGCGACGACCTGGTCCCCATCGGCGCCTCGGGGGCGGCGGTGTGGGTCGGCGGACGCCGTCGCACCCTCCCGGGGTCCCTGGCCGTGGGCGAGCCGACCCGGTTCCTGCCCACGGCGCGCTCTCGGGTGTTGGGGCCGTGGGGCTCGGCACGCCTCGCCCTCGACGTGCTCCTGCCCCGCCGCGACCTGCGCGGCCCGCTCGGCGACCGGGCGGTCGGTCCCCTGGTCGCCCACAAGCTTGGCCGGAGGGTCGTGGAACGGCTGGTGGATCCGCTCATCGGCGGGATCTACGCCGGCGGGGTCGACGACATGAGCGCCGCCGCCGTCTACCCCCTCCTCCTGGCCGTGGCCCAACGCCGCGGCGGCTTCATGCGGTCGCTCCGGCGTGCGACCGCCGTCGCCCAGGCCACCGGTACGGCGGCCGGGACTCCCGAGGGGGTGGCCGGGTCCGCCGGGGCCGCGCCGCCGGCCTTCTGGTCCCTGCGCGGCGGACTGGGCGCCCTCGGCGAACGGATGCGGGGCGCCCTGGCCTCCCGCGACGTGGCGGTCAGGACCGGCTGCCGGGTCGACGGGCTCGAGCGGGAGCCGGGCACGGCGGCGTGGGTGCTGCGCACCGCCGGGGGCCCGGTGCGCGCCGACCGGGTGGTCCTGGCCCTACCGGCC
Organism: Acidimicrobiales bacterium; assembly: GCA_052145775.1. GTDB lineage: Bacteria > Actinomycetota > Acidimicrobiia > Acidimicrobiales > RAAP-2 > CAVYPR01. The sequence continues at coordinate 29,271 of JBKQNY010000129.1, read as the reverse complement.
GGCCCGGCCGCGGACCTCCTGGCGCCGCACGACCCCGAGACGGCGACCTTGCTGCGCGGCATCGACTACTCAACGGTCGCCACCGTCACCTTCGCCTACCCCGAGGGGGCCGTCCCCGACGGGCTGGCGGGGACCGGGCTGCTCGTCCCGCGCGCCGCCACGCTCCCCCGATCCCTCGTGAGCGGGCCGTTCCTGGTGACGGCGTGCACCTACCTCACAATCAAGTGGCCCCACCTGTCTCGCCCGGGGGAGGTCCTGCTGCGGGCCTCGGTGGGCCGGTTCGGCGACGACCGGCCGGTCGGGCTGGCCGAGGACGAGCTTGTGGCACGCGTGGCGGGCGAGCTCGGCGTCCTGCTCGGGGTGGAGGGCGAGGCCACGGCGTCCATGGTCACGCACTGGCCCGACGCCCTCCCCCAGTATCGGGTGCACCACCTGCTGCGGGTGACCGGGATCGAGTCGGCGGTCCGCCGTCTGGGCGGCCTGGCCGTGGCCGGCGCCGCCTACCGCGGCGTGGGCATCCCGGCGTGCGTGGCCAGCGGGAGGGCGGCGGCCCGCGAGGTGCTGTCGGGAGCGGGGGACGGCGGGCGCGCCCGTTGAGCCTCCCGCCGCGGGGCCGGGGGCGGGGACGGCGTGGGGGTGACGGTTCCGGCGGTCGCCGCGGCCGGGTGGCCCTCCCCTCCCTCGCCGCCGGGGCGGGGCTCGCCCTCTCCCTCCCGCCCTGGGGGTGGTGGCCGCTCGCCTTCTGCGGGGCGGCCCTCCTCTACTGGCGGCTGGCCGGCCTGCGGGCGCGCACGCGGCTGTGGGCGGGGTGGGTGGCCGGGCTGGGCTGCTACGTCCCGGGACTGGCCTGGGCGCGCGAGTTCAACTGGTACGGCGCGGCGGTCCTCATGGCGGTCGAGGCCCTGTCGATGGGTGCCGCTGCCGTGCTCGTCCCCCCCGGGCGCGGCCGTTGGGCGGCCTTCCCGGCGGCCTTCACCCTGGCCGAGGCGGTGCGCATGGCGTGGCCCTTCGGCGGGCTGCCCATCGGCGGCATCTTCCTCGGCCAGGCCGGCGGCCCCCTGCTGGGCGCGGCCCGGCTGGGCGGCCCCCTGCTGCTGGGTGGGGTGGTCTGGCTGGGTGGCGCCGGGCTCGGCGAGCTGGCCATGGCCCTGGCGTCCCGCGCCCGGCCCGCGCCCGGGGCGAAAGCGGGGGCCGCCCTGCTGGCGGCGGTGGTGGCCCTCGCCGTGGCCGGGGGGCTCGCCCCCGACGGCGGGCCGGCCGTCGGCCACCTGCGGGTGGCCGCGGTGCAGGGTGGCGGGCGGCGGGGGGTCACCGACCAGGAGGGCGACCCGTCCGACGCCTTCGCCGCCCAGCTGGCTGCCACCACCCACCTCGGCCGCCGAGGGCCGGGTCCCCGGCTGGTGGTCTGGCCCGAGGACGTGGTGGCGCTCACACGGCCGCTCGCCGGGAGCCCCCAGGCCCGGGACCTCTCGGCTGTGGCCCGGCGGCTGCGGGCGACCGTCGTGGCCGGGGTGACCGAGCCGGCGTCGCCCACCACCTTCTACAACGAGGTGGTGGCGTGGGGCCCGGCCGGCCGGGTGGTGGGCACGTACGAGAAGGTCCACCGCGTGCCCTTCGGCGAGTACGTGCCGTGGCGCGGCTTCTTCGCCCACTTCGCCGGCCTGAACGGGGTGCCCAGGACAGCGGTGCTGGGCCACGGATCCGGGCTGCTGCGGACCCCCGCCGCGCCGCTGGGGGTGCTCGTCTCCTACGAGGTCTTCTACGCCGGGCGCGGGCGGTCGTCGGTGCGCGACGGCGCCGAGCTCCTCGTGGTCCCCACCAACGCCTCCTCCTACAGCGCCAGCCAGGTCCCGACCCAGGAGCTGGCGGCCGCCCGGGTGCAGGCCGTCGAGGAGGGCAGGGACCTGGTGCAGGCCGCCCCGACCGGTCTCTCGGCCGTCGTCGACGCCGGGGGGACCGTCGTCGAGCGCTCGGTGCTCGGACGACGCCAGGTGCTCGAGGGGACCGTCGCCCTGCGGACCGACAGCACCCTCTACGAGAGGTTCGGCGACCTCCCGGAGCTCATGCTGTCGGCGGTCGCCCTCATCCTCGCCTGGGTCGCCGCCTCCCGGCGGCGGGAGGCCGATCCCTGGGAAGGGTTCGGGTAGGGTCCGCGGCGCATGGCCGCACAGCCCACCACCGGTGCCGAGGCGCTCGACCGCCTGCTCGAGGGGAACACCCGGTTCGTGGCCGGGAACTCGCGCCACGAGGGCCTCGACGGCGACCGTCGGGTCGAGCTGGCCGAGGGCCAGGCGCCCTTCGCCGTCATCGTCTCGTGCTCGGACTCGCGCGTGCCGGCCGAGATCGTCTTCGACCAGGGGCTGGGCGACGTGTTCTTGGTCCGGGTGGCCGGCAACACCGCCTCCCACCCGATCCTGCGCGGCTCGATCGAGTACGGCGTGGGGATCTTGGGCGCCGTCCTGCTCATGGTCATGGGCCACAGCGGGTGCGGGGCGGTCACGGCCGCCCTCGACCAGATCGACCGGGACGGGACCGTGCCGGGCGACATCCAGTCGGTCGTCGACGCCGTCCTCCCAGCCGCCCGCTCGGTGGCCGACGGAACCTTCGACCTCCGTCTCGAGCGCGCTGTCCGGGAGAACGTGTGCCGCCAGGTGTCCCTCCTCGCGGCTTCCGAACCGGTGCTGGCCCCGGCCGCCGCCGCCGGGCGGCTGCTGGTGGTGGGGGCCGTGTGCGACATCGCCACCGGCCGGGTGGAGCTGGTGACAACCGCCACCGAGGGCGGGGCCGGGCGGGACTGAGGCCGCCGACCGGCGACGCCCGAGCGCGCCGGGGGGGTCAGGTGGGGGGCGGCCCGACGTTGCGGTCGGGAACCACCACCGCGAAACCTCCGGCGTCGAAGGTCCGGTAGGCCACGTGGTGGCGGTCGAGCCACGACACGAGTGTTTGCTCGTCCGCCGCGGGCTCGAGGTCGGTGGCCGACCCGAGCTGTGACTCGACCGAGAACAGGGCCGACGGGCGGACGAAGACCCAGCCCGCCGTCTTGGCCGCCCGCACGGCGCGCGAGGCGGCCGGGTCCCGGTCGGGATCGGTGCTCGAAGCGGCGATCCGCCCATCGGAGGTGAACTGCAGGTCGTAGGCGACCCAGTACCCGGCGTAGACGTCGGCGACGTGCCGGGCGTCGAGCGCCCTCGACAGCGCGTGGACGTCGGCGTCGGGGTCCGCCCCCCACGCCGCCAGCCGGCCGGGCGAGGAGAGCGCGCCGAAGCCGTCGTTGAAGGCCACCAGCGTGCTGGCCGAGGCAAGCACGAGCACTCCGGCCGTGGCCCACACCGCCAGCCGGCGGCCGGCGGCCGTCCAGACGCCGCCCACCAGCACGAGCGCCAGCACCGGGGTGAGCGAAATGGCGTAGCGGCCGTCGTTCCAGAACCAGGCCGACGGGAAGGCGGCGTAGAGGAGCGGGAACGACGCGCACACCGCCACCAGCGGCCACGACGCCCGGACCCTGGTGGCGACGACCACCAGCGCGGCCACGAGACAGGCGAGCACGACAACGTAGGCGAGCACCCCGAAGGTGGTCGGGCCCTCCCAGGCGCCGGCACCCTCCACCCGCAGCCCGAGGATCATCGGCAGGACATGGGTGAAGAAGGTCGAGAGCCGGTCGCCGTAGCCGTTGCCCGGCCGCGGACTGCCGCCCGACGCCCGCAGGGTGGCGAAGCCGTCGGCGAAGCTGGCCACGATCCACGGGAGGGCCCCGACGACCATCGCCGCCGCGGCCACGCCGGCGCGGCCGGCCAACGACGGTCCCACCCTGTGTCGGAGGTCGACGCCGAGCACGACGGCCCCGGGGAGGGCGAAGTACACGATCTCCGGCGACGCCCACCACCCCACGCCGACCAGCGCGCCCAGGCACGCCCAGTCCGCCAGCGAGCCGGTGCCGCCGGCGCGGGCCTGGTCGGCCAGCCGCACGACCTCGAGCAGCACCAGCATCCCGATGACGAGGAGCACCTCGTGGAAGCCGTACTCCTTGGTGGAGTTCCACAGCGACGACTCGCACCACACCCACGAGAGCACCGCCGCGGCGCACCCCGCGGGGTCGCCGAAGATCCGGCGCCCGACGCGCCAGGTCACGACGGCGGCCCCGGCGCAGAGCACCACCGGCGTGAGGTTCAAGACGAGCGGCGACTGGCCGAACAGGGCGAAGGCCGGCGCCACCACGTAGGGCTCGACGCCGCCGTAGGACTGCCCCCAGAAGAAGGCCGAGAAGTGGCCGTGGAGGATGTTGCGGGCCATGAGGCCGACCACGGCCTCGTCAGAGTTGACCGGCGCGTGGGCGACGATCCACACGCGCAGGTAGGCACCGAGCAGCCCGGCCAGGACCAGGGTGGCGGCGAGCACGACGAGCCCCGCGGTGGCGACGGCGCCGGACCGGACTTGTCTGGCGCCGGGTCCGCCCGTTGTTCGTACGGGGTGCGCCGACTGGTCCCCGAGCCCCTCCACCCCCAACGTCCCCCTTTTCGACCGGGCGCCCCGGGTGTCTAGGAGGTGCCCGACAGCATCGACGTCACCTGGGCGAGGTCGAAGTAGTCGCGCCAGGCAAAGATGCGGCCGCCGCGCAGCTCGAAGGTGCCCATGACCGGCAGGGGGGCCACCAGGTCGCCGAGGGTGAAGGTGTCGATCCGCTCGGTCAGCACCACGCCGCCGCGCGAGGCGATGTGGGTGGTCTCGATGACCAGCTTGTCGAACATGGCGAAGAACCCCTCGATGGCCGAGATGGTGGCCTCCAGCCCGACCGCCGGCTCCATGGGGATGTTGTGGTAGACGACGTCGTCGGTGAAGAAGGCGCGCAGAGCCTGCGCGTCGTGCTGGGCAAAGGCCTCGCACAGGGCGAGCACGACCTGTTCGGCGCCCTCGTCGGATCCCATCACGCACCCCCAATTGCCGCCGGCCTTGTGCGGCTCACGCTAACCGAGCGCCGCGTCCGGCGAAGGCCTCAGTCGTAGTAGCCGGAGTGGATGTACACGCAGGGGATCCCCTCGGCCACGAACATGGCGTGGTTCGAAGGGTCGTCCTCGAGGGCCAGGCGGAGGTCGAGCCCGTATCGGCGCAGGTCCTGGACGACCCCCTGCTTGAATGTCGTCACCTGCGAGTAGTCCCCCCGGTCGCGCATCACGAGCAGGTTCCAACGCAGCCCGTAGCGGTCGAGCCAGGCCAGCGTCTGGGGCCGCACCCGCAGCGGCCGTCCGGTGAGGAGGACGACGCTGAGGGCGGGATCGAGGAGCTCGATGAGGCGGGCAACCTCCTCGATGATCGGGTCGTCCCCGCAGGCTTCGAAGAAGGCAGTCCAGTCGCGGCGGCCCCGCTCGATGTAGTGCTGGCGCCCGGCGGCGTTTGAGAGCACGCCGTCGATGTCGAACACCACGGCCGGACCCGGGACCACGGGACCGGCCCGCCACTCCCAGTTGGTCGGCACCCCGCCCACCGGCCGCTCCCTCACGCTCGCGCGGTCTCCTTCGACGCCGACGGCGCAGAGCCTACCGGTGCCCGGCCCGGGGCCGAGGAGGCCGGGGGGCGCCACGCTGCACCGGAGACTGCGCCCGGGCCCGGCGTGGCACCATGGGAGGGCATGACCGACGCCGCCGAGACCGCCGCCTGCCCCGGCGTCGGCCCGCTCCCGGCCGCCGACGGCGCGCTGCGCGTGGAGGTCGGGCTGGGCCAGCGGGTGATGGTCGTCGGGGACCTGCTGCTCCCGGCCGAGGCCACCTCGTCGTCCCTGGCCCTGGCGGCCGACGTGGCGGTCTCCCTCGACCGATGGGACGGCCCGGGGACGGTCGTCGTCTGCGGCAACCTCTTCGCCCCCCCGTGCGGCCCCCCGGCCGGCACCTCCCCCGGTGAGCGGGTGACCGGGGCCCTGGCCGCGCACGAGCGCCTGGCCGGGGCGATCCGCCGGTTCACCGAGGTTCACGGCCGGCGCCTGGTCGTCCTGCCGGGGTGGCGGGACCCCGAGGTGGCCGAGGACCCCGACGTGGTGACCCAGCTCTACGGACTGGGGGCCGAGGTCGCCCCGGCGGTCGACCTCCGCCTGGCCACCGCGGCCGGGGAGCGCCGGGTGCTGGTGCGGCCGGGACGTCCGGTCAACGGGGCGGTCGGCGTGGCCGACGCCGCGGCGGCGTCCGGCCTCCCGTGGCTGGCCGGGATCGACCGCCTGGAGCAGCCCGACGCCACCGCGCGCTTCGTGACCTCGCGCACCCTCTACCGCCGGCTGGGACGGTTCATTTGGGTGCCGCCACTCCTCGCCGTCGTGGTGGCCGTGCTCATCCGGATGGCCTTCGTGTACCACGGCGTCTACCACCTCGTGCACCGGGCGTCGGGCCCCCGGCGGGTGCTGGTACGCGCCTACAGCGCCACGTGGACGAGCCGGTTCCTCTTCACCCTGGCCGTGGTGGTGGTCCTGGAGCTGGCGGTGGCGGCGCTGGTGGCCGTGATCTCCCGGCGGGTGTGGAGGACCCACGGCGGCGGCGACCTGCCCGCCCCCTGGGCCCCGAGGCCGTGGTCCGAGCAGTGGGCGGACGCCGACGAGTCACCGGCCTCCAGCGAGCTCGTGGTGTGCGGGACCCCGGCCCTCGACGAGGCCCGGTCGCTGGTGGCCGACGGGGTGACCGGCCTGGTCACCGGCGGTGGCCTGCGCGCCGAGCTGACCCACCTGGGGACAGGCTTCTTCGCCTGCCCGGGGGGCACGACCGAGCTGGTGCGCGAGCACCCCGGGAGGCTGGGTCTGCCGCCCGTCTTCCTCCACCACCGGCAGGCCGGCTGGATCGAGCTCGAGACCGGTGCCGACCTGCACGTCCGCCTGCTCCTGGCCGACGCCGACCTGCCCAGCTCGACGGCGCTCGAAAGGCTCGCCACGGGCTACCACGTCGTGAAGGGCTACAAGGCGGCCGCCGACCTCCACCCGGCCCAGGTGGCGGCCTGGCCCCTCGGCGCGTCCTGGCCCGCAGAGCCGGCGGTGGCGGCGCGCCGGGTGCGGGTGCGGCGGGTCCGGCGGGTGGCGGCCGCCGCCATCTTCCTGGCCGGGCTGTTCGACCTCCTGGTGGCGGTGAGCCGTCCGGCGGCCACCCACCTGCACCTCATCCACCAGTACCTCCCGCTGGGCGTCGCCCAGGCGGCGGGTGCTCTGGTGGCCCTGGCCGGCATTGGCCTAATGATGCTGGCCCGCGGCGTCCTGCGGGGCCAGCGGCGCGCCTGGCTGGTGGCCACCGTGCTGCTCGCCGCCAGCCTGGTCCTGCACCTGCTGCATGGGGCGTCGGTGGGCGGCCTGGTGGTGAGCGGCGTGGTCCTCGCCCTCCTCATCGCCGAGCGCGACCTCTTCGGGGCGGCTTCGGACCACGTCTCGGCCCGTTCGGCGGCCACCACGGTGGTGGTCGGCGTGGTGGCCGCGGTGGCGGCGGCCACGGCGGCGATCGAGGTGAGCGGCCACGTCCGTCACCACCCCCTCCCCTCCTTCCCCCTCGTGCTGGCGGCGTCGGCCGGTCGCCTGGTCGGCCTCCACACGGTTGGGCTCCCCGACGAGGTCGACGACTGGGTCTCCCCGGGCCTGTTGGCCGTGGGCATCGGGCTGGCCCTGGTCGCGCTGTACCTGCTCACCCGGCCGGTGGTCGACCGACGCCTGTCGGCCGGGCGTGCCGGGACCTCTGACGCCGCGGATCGGACCGCGACAGCCGGCCTCCGCGCCGTGTCGGCACGGCGGGCGGCGGAGCACCGGGCCCGCGACATCGTGCGGCGGCACGGAACCGGGACGCTCGACTACTTCGCGCTCCGCGACGACAAGCAGTGGTTCTTCCACCGCGACACCCTGGTCGCCTACGCCGTCTACGGCGGCGTCTGCCTCATCTCCCCTGATCCGATCGGCCCGCGGAGCGAGCGGCTCCAGGCCTTCGACGCCTTCCGCCGCTTCTGCGACCGCCGCGGGTGGAGTCTGTCGGTCATGGCCGCCGCCGAGGAGTGGCTCCCCCTCTACCGCGAACACGGCATGCGCCAGATGTACATCGGGGACGAGGCGGTGGTCGACGTCCGCCGGTTCTCCCTCCAGGGAGGGCAGATGAAGGGGCTGCGCCAGGCCGTCAACCGGGTCGAGCGCTACGGCTACACGGTCGCCTTCCTCGACCCGGCGCGGGTGGACGCCGAGGTGGGCCGCCCCCTGGTCGACCTCATGACCCGCAATCGACGCGGCGACGAGGAGCGGGGATTCTCCATGATGTTGGGGAGGATGTTCGATCCCCGCGACACCGGGCTCCTCCTCACCGTCGTCCACGACCCCGACGGCGACCCGGTGGCCATGTGCCAGTTCGTGCCGTCCGCCGCCATCAGCGGGTACTCCCTCGACCTCATGCGCCGGGATCCCGGCGAGCACCCCAACGGCCTGCTCGACTTCGCCCTCTGCTCGACCATCGACCACCTCCGCCAGCGGGGCCAGCACGGCCTCAGCCTCACCTTCGCCGCCATGCGCTCGACCCTCGAGGGGGAGAGCGGCGACGGCCTGACCCAGCGGGTCGAGCGCTGGGCCCTCAAGCGGATGTCGGGCGTGCTGCAGATCGAGTCGCTGTGGAAGTTCAACGCCAAGTACGAGCCCGACTGGCTCCCCCGCTACATCGTCTTCGACTCCCCCGAGCAGTTCGCCCCGGCGGTGGTCACCATCCTGCGGGCCGAGTCGATCTCCGAGGTGCCGGTCATCGGCCGCTTCCTCACCCAGTCGGCCGCGCGCCGCCAGGCGCCGGCGCTGCCGGGGACGGACCCGCCGGGCTGAACGTTCGACGCGGTCGGCTCAGGCGACGGTCCCGGCGCGCGGTCGCATCTGCAAGCCGCCCGGCGCGCGCCGAGAAACGTCGGCGGCGCCGGGCAGCCGAAGGAGGACCACCCGGACGGCGGCCGGGTCGTGTGCGACACCCTCGACGCGGTAGCCGTGCTCGGCGGCCAGCAGTCCGTAGAAGGGAACCATCGGGGCCGGCACCTCCTTGCGGACGGCGACGGGCTGCACCACCCGCAACTGGTCCTCCACGTCGCCGACGTCCAGCCACGGACCGATCCCCCGGCCACGCGCCGCCTGGACCATCGGCTCGGTGGGCTGCTGCTCGGTTGCGGACACCATCGCCCTCAGAGCCCCTGCGCCACGGGTTCGGGACGGGTCGACGCCGCCAGCGACCGCTGGAGCGCCCGGTAGATGACGACCTCCTCGACGACCTCGTGGCGCGCCAGGGCCGCCACGAACTCCCAGAACAGGTCGTCTCGCTGGGTCGACTCGACCTCCTTGAAGCGGACCAACAGCTGCTCGAAGCCGCAGTGGTCCTGCTCCACCAAAACGAGCACGTCCCTCTCCGACGTCGTGGTCATGGTGCCTCCAGTCATCGGCGCTCTGGCGTCCCTCGTGTAAGGCATTACCCGCCGGCCAGCCGGCCCAACCGCGCACCGCGCGGGTCGGGCCTCGGCCCGCAGAATCGCCTGCTCAGGAGCGGCCGAGGGACGCCGCCAGCACCGCCACGTCGTCCAGACGGTCGCGGCCGGGCACCAGGGAGCCGAGCAGGTGATCGCAGATCCCTCCGGGGCCTTCGGGCCCCGAGCCCACCGCGTCGACGAGGTCGGCGAGCCGCCGGTCGAGGTCGGCCGTGGGGCCCTCCACCAACCCGTCGGTGTAGAGCACCACATCGGCGTCGGACACCGAGATGGTCACCTGACCGGCCGGTCTCCCCGAGACGACGCCGATGGGGGGGACGGGGGTGACGTCGACGAGCTCAGCGCCGCCGAACCGGCGGACCACCGGGGGAAAGTGGCCGGCGCTGGCCACGCTCATGGTGCCGGTCGACAGGTCGATGTCGGTGATGAGGAGCGTGGCCATTCGGTCGAGGTTCGAGCGCAGCGAGAAACGGTTGAGCCGGTCCAGTGCCTCCGACGGTGACATCCCCTCGGCCAAAAGGAGGCAGAGGCCGTGGCGAAGGTTCGCCATCACCGTGGCCGCGTGCAGGTCGTGGCCCTCGACGTCGCCGATGACCAGGCACAGGCGCTCCCCGTCGGCCACCACGTCGTACCAGTCCCCGCCGACCTCGGCGTAGGTGGTCGCCGGGAGGTAGCGGGCGGCCAGCCGCACGCCGTCGACCACCGGCAGGGAGCCGGGCAGGAGGCTGCGTTGCAGCGTGTGGGAGACGGTCGCCTCGTGCTGGTGCCGGCGCGCCTGATCGAGCACCGAGGAGACCTGGACCGCCAGCTGCTCGGCCCAGTCGAGGTCCTCGCTGTCGAAGCGCCGTTCCGACCCGGCCGACACCAGCGTCACCGTGCCGAGCACCCGCCCATTGGCCGTCAGGGGGACCGCCATGTAGGAGTCAAAGCCCAGTGCCTTCACGATCTGGTAGTGGCGATCGTCCCGGCACGTGGTCCGCAGGAAGCTGTCGGTCATCACGCCCGACCAGCGGGACCGGCCCTGGGCGACCACGTCGACAGTCGGATGGCGGCCGTTGGGGTCCGGCGGGTACCGCTCCCGCAGCTCCCGCACCAGCTCGGCCTTGGTGGGATCGCGGTGGTGGCAGGCCATGCGGGCGAAGGACCCGGTGTCGTCGACCACGTCGATGATGCACAGGTCGCCGAGCACCGGCACGGCGACGGCGGCCAGCTGCTCCAGGGTCGTCGTGTAGTCGGCGGCCTCCGCCACCACCCGGGTGGCGCCGAGCACGAACTCCTGGCGCATCCGGGCGGTGGTCAGCTCCCTGACCAGTTGCTCGCGTTCGGCGGCCACCTCCATGGCGCCCAGCAGCTCGCCGACCGGGCGGCTCACCGCCCGCACCAGGTCGACCAGCCCCGGGTCGCCCGAGGCCCGCTCGGCGGTGAAGATCTCGACGACGCCCACCACGGCACCGCCGTAGCGGACGGGGAAGACGATCGCCGTGGTCAGCCCGGAGCGGGCCGCCGGTCCCGGGGCGAACCGGCAGTCGGCGCCGAGGTCGGGCACCCAGATCGGCTCACCCGTGCGCAGCACGTGGTGCGGGAGCGAGATTTCGGCGAACACCTCCGGCGACCGTGCCGCCATGAACCGGCCCTTTGGATCGCGTGTCGGATTCGACCAGATGCTGCGGCACACCAGGCGGCCGGCGGTGTCGAGCGCCCACAGCGTCGCCAGGTCACAGCGCAACTGCCGTCCCAGGGCCTCGAGGAGCTGGTCGTCGATCGACACGTCGGGGTCGAAGCGGTTGAGGGTGTCGAACAGGGTCGCCGTCAACGCGCTCCAGCGCGAGAGGTGCGGCGCGGTGCGACGGCGCATGACCGCGGTGAACATCTCGCCTCCGTCGGTCCTGACCACGCCCAGCATCATCTCGGTGGAGATCTCCGAGCCGTCGCGGCGACGGGCGAACGTTCGGAAGGGCCGACCCACCATGGCACCGAGCGCCTCCTGAAAGCCTGACGCCTCGGCGGGGAGGTACTTGCGCAGCCTCGGCGGGACCACCTCGGTGACCGGCGTGCCGACGATGGTCCCGCGCGGCCAGCCCAGGAGTGTCTCGGCTGATGCGGTGGCGTGGACCACCCGGCCGCGGTCGTCGATGGCCACGACCGCCTCGCCGAGACCCTCCAGCCACCGCTCGACCGCATCGGGCACGCGCGGCGCCACACAGGAGGGCACTGCCGGGCCATGCGCCCCGTTGTTCGTGGTTGGTCGCATGTCGTCGCTGTGAACCGCCCAGACGGTCTGGCGGCTCCACACCCCCCTGCCTGGCCCTACGCCGCCCGGCCACGGTGGCCGGGCGGGGTGGGCGGCGGCTCTTCGGCGCGTCTGGCACTACCCGTATACCCACCGACACCGCGAAGCAAACGCGGGAACCGCCAGGCATACTGCCTCTAGACCGGTGACCGGGGGCACCCGGTGGCCGCGTGTCGAAGGGAGCACGGAGATGGACGAACCGATCAGCGAAGGCACACCGCCCGTCGTTCACCTGCGCGGCGAGATCGACCTCGCCCAGGCGCCGCAGGTCCAGGAGCGGCTGGACCGGCTGGCCGACGTCGGGGCCACCACCATCGTCGTCGATCTGCTCGATGCGACCTTCCTCGACTCGGTCGCACTCGGGGTCCTCGTCGGGGCCCTCAAGCGTTGCCGGGCCGCCGGCGGCACCCTCCACCTCGTCGTGACCGAGCCCCGGATCGTCAAGGTCCTGCGCATCACGGGCCTGCTCGACGAGTTCAGTGTCCACGACAGCCTGGCCGCGGCCACCGGCGCCCTCGAGGGGGACGCCAGATGACCGCCGCCACCGGCACCGACACCGCCGACGTCGAGATCGCTTTCCCGGCCACCGAGGCGCTCGTGACCCTCGCCCGCTTCACCGCGGCCACCGTGGCGGCCCATGCCGGCTTCGACATCGACGAGGTCGAAGACCTCCGCCTGGCCGTCGACGAGCTGTGCGCGGCGGTGGGCGCGTTCGGGGACGGCTCCTCCATCAGGGTCACCTTCGGCCGCCGGGGCGACACCGTCATGGTCCGGTGCGTGAGCGAGCCGTCCCCCGGAGGCTCTCCCGACGCCGGCACCGTCGGCGACGACTGGAGGCCGAGCGACCTCTCCGAGCAGCTCATCGGCGCCCTGGTGGACCGGTACGGGTTCGAGCGCCATCTCGATCGGCCCTGTGGATGGCTCGAGAAGAAGCGGGGACAGGCGACACGATGACAGAAGGGTCGGGCGACCACGACGAGCAACTCGCTCGCTTCGTCGAACTGTCCCGGACCAGAGATCGCGACCTTCGTGACGCGCTGGTGGCCGAGCACCTCGACCTGGCCGGCCACGTGGCCCGGCGGTTCGTCAACCGCGGCGAGCCGTACGACGACCTCTTCCAGGTGGCGTCGCTCGCCCTCGTCAAAGCGGTGGACCGGTTCGACCCCGACATGGGGGTCAAGTTCTCGACCTTCGCCGCCAAATACATCGTCGGGGAGCTCAAGCGGCACTTCCGCGACCGCGGGTGGGCCATCCGGGCCCCGCGGCGCGTCCAGGAGCTCTACCTGGAGCTCGGACACCACATCGAGGAGCTCTCCCAGCAGCTCGGCCGGGCCCCGACGGTCGCCGAGCTGGCGGCAGCCGTCGGCCGGTCCGAGGAGGACGTCCTGGAGGCCACCGAGGCGGGCCGCAACTACCGCACGTCGTCTCTCGACGCACCGGCGGCCGGTGGACAGACACTGGCCTCTGTCCTGAGCGAGGTGGACCGCAACCTCTCCCAGATCGAGGAGCGCTCGCTGCTGGCCAAGGCCCTCGAGCACCTGAGCCCCCGGGACCGTGACATCGTGCGCATGCGCTTCGTCGAGGGAATGACCCAGTCGGAGATCGCCGGACGCGTCGGCCTGAGCCAGATGCAGATCAGCCGGATCCTGACCGCCAACATCAGGCTGCTGCGGACCATCGTCAGCGACGACGGCGTCAGCGACGACAGCCGCCTCCTCGACGCCTGAGGGACGGGAGCGGCGCCCGGCCGTCGGGTCCGGCGGCCTGGGGCTCAGGCGGCGCGCTCGACGTCGGCGTGGCGTGCCCAGCCCCGGTCGGCGTGCCGATGGGTGTACCAGGTGAGGAGCCGGGAGACGACCGGGGCCCGCTCGAACCAGCGCGGGTCGTCCGGGTGCAGCTGCATCGGTGCGTGGACGGTGGCCCCGTCGTCGGCGAACCGTTCCAGCCGCCCGTCCTCGAGGGCGCGCTCGATCATCGGGATGGCCACGTCCCGCTCCCAGGTGACCTGGTCGCGCACGAGCGCCATCACCGCCGACAGTGGTCCGTCGAACTCCTGCCCCACGCCGAACATCGGCGTCGGTCGGCTCGGGGAGGGTCGGTCCCCGACCGCAAGGGCGCGGCGGACCGCCGCTCCCGCGGCGAACTGCTCGGCCAGGCCGACGCCGGGGACATCGTCGGCGGGCCCGGCCACCTCCACCAGCGCCGCCTCTCGGACCGCCAGGTGCGCGACGATCCGCTCCGCCGTCTCGTGGGACCGCCGTTCGCCGGACGACCCTCCCCCCGGGGCGTCGATCGCCCCGAAGAGCTCGAGAAGCGCACGGTCCTCACGCTCGAGCGTGTCGAGGACGGTTGCCCGCCGCTGCCGCCGCATCACCCGCCGACCGCCTTCTCGAGCTGGGCCTTGCTCATCTTCGAGCGGCCCGCCACGCCCCGGCGGCGCGCCTCGGCGTAGAGCTGGGCCCGGGTCCGCCCGCCGGCACCTTGGTGGGACCGTCGGCCGCCCCGGTGCGAGGACGACGCGTCGTGGGTCGACGTCCGGCTGGCCTGCTCGGACTCGCCGGCCCGGGCCCGTTCCTTGTTCACGGTCCTGGCCGCGATCTCCTCGGCCCTCGGGTTGCCCCGCTCCTCGAGGCCGCCCTTGATGTGCTCGTACTGCCGTTGTCGCTTCGCCCTCCATGCCCGCGATGGCATGTCGTCACCTCCTCGCTCCTGGGCCCTGCCTTCCCCTCACCGGGCGACCGGGTGCCGCCGGCCCCGCGAGTACGACGTCGTGGCTCCGCCGAGCACGGGAAAGACGGCGGCGACCACCGTCAACACGGCTCCGCAGACGGTGATGGCCACGCCGTCGGCGGCCGAGAACCCCCACATGTTGGCAAAGGCTGTCGGGGCCAGGGCCACCACCAGCCCGAAGGCCACGAAGACCACCCCGAAGAGCCAGGCGGCCGTGCGGGCGGCCGCCGGACCGGCGCAGCTGCAGGCGACGATCACCCCGGCGACCAGGGTGACGGTCGCCGACATCGACGTGAAGCCGAGGCCCGCCACCTTGGTCCGGGTGAACGGCACCGCTGTGTAGTGCAGGCCCGTCCGGGCGAGGGCCACCCCGCCGAAGACAATCAGGACCAGGCCCACGGCCAGGACGACGAACTGGGTCGGGCTCCACGCCGGGCGCCGGACGACCCGGCGCTCCTCGTAGCCGCCCTCGTCCGGGCCGCCATCGTCGTAGAAGTGATGGATCTCTTGTACATCGCTCATCTCGATGACCTCCTTCGATCGGTCATGGTTGGTACCCGTGCCCGGGGGGCGGCCCGGGCGAAGCCCGGCGCCGCCGACGTCACGCCCCGCGCCCGGCGGCGACGTTCCCGTTGACCTTGTCGGCGAGCCGCCCGGCGGTGGACGCCGCCAGCCCGGACTCCGACGCCGCGGTGGCCTTCATGCGCCCGGCGGCGACCGGGGCGTTGCGTTGCGCCTTTCGGGCAGCCCGGCCGATCGACTGCCATCCGGACTCGCCCAGGTCGACGACGATCCCGGCGGCCACGCCCGTCAGCCCTCCGACGACGAGACCTTTCCAGAGGTTCCGCATGGGCACACTCCCTTCTCGGCACGCCGGCCGTGCGCGCGGCGGGCCGTAGACATCCGATGCCCCGGGCCCGAACGGGCGAAACCCGCGTCCCGCGCCCGCCCGGCGCCGGCGGGCCCGTGGTCCGACACCGTCACCATCGGTAGAAGCGGTTGCTGCCGGCCCGCTCACCGCGGCCGAGCACCACGCCGAGGAGCCAGGCGATCAAGAGCACGGCCGCCAGGATCCACAGTACGTGCATGGCGAAGCCGAGGCCGGCGAAGAGGACCACGACGAGCAGGGCGAGCAGGATGATCATGGCGATGCGCCTCCCGAGTTGTCTCGTGACAGGACCCCTGGTCGATGCCAGGGGTCCTGTGTGGGGGGGATTCCGTGCTGTTGCGGGTAACCGCACAGAGCCTCTACCCGGCCCGCCGGGGACCAAACCCTGAATTTCGGCGGACCGACGACGTCCGTGCCGCCGGCCACTGCCGGCGGAAGGTCAGGCGACGGGCTCCCCGGCCAGCTGCGCCCAGACGACCTTGCCGTCGGCGTCGGCCTCGACACCCCACGACGTGGCCAGGGCGGCCACGATGCCCAGTCCACGGCCGAAGCGCTCCATCACACCCGGCGCACCGAGCGTCGGCATCGACAGGCTGGCATCACGCACCGAAATGCGGACGAGGTCGACGTCGGTGCGGACGTCCACCACGAACGTCGATCGGGCGTGCAGGACGGCGTTGTTGGCGAGCTCGGTGACCACCAGCGCGACATCGTCGAGCAGCCCGTCGTTGGCCAGGCTCCAGCGGCCGAGCACCGACCGGGCCCACCGCCGGGCGGTGCCCGGCGCGGACCAGTCGGCGCAGAACTCGGCCGCGGCCCTGACGTCGTCAAAAGTACCGTCGTCCCCCGGGGACGGGGCCGAGACCGCCTCGCCGTGCAGGTCGTAGACGCGCTGGAGGACCGCCGACCCGATGGCGCCGTCGGCCAGCTGCGACGGGTAGGCGCAGAAGCGGGTGAACGACCGCTCCTCGCCGATCTCGGCCCACAGTCGCTCGAGCTCCATGGCCGCCGAGATATCCCCGGTGTCCCACAACCGGGTGACGACGTCGCAGTAGACGATCACCGCGCGCCCCGTGGCCGCCGCCCCGGCGACCAGGTCCCCCACGACCCTCCGGAAGGCGAGAGGGTCCATCCCCCCGTCGACGGTGCACCCGGCGGGCACCGTGTCGGCGTCCACCGAGAGGAGCCGCCCCAGCGCGACCGCCTCGCCCACGTCGGTGCCCCGGCGCGCCAGCTCGGTCTCGAGGGCACGCCGGTGGTCGTCGGAGGCGATCACGACGGCCACGTGGCCGGCGTCGATCGCCCCGACAAGGTAGTCCGCGGCCGACTGCAGCAGGTAGGTCTCGTCGTCGTAGAACTTCGCGACATGCTCGGTCATGTCCGCTCCCCTGACCGTGCCGGCGGAACCCCCCAGCGCCTACGGCGGCCGGCTCGCGCCACCGGGCTCCCCGACTGCTCTGTCGCATCCACCGCAGTGCAACATTGAGTGCAACATTCCCGTACCACGTGCTCCGACGTTTCCATCGCGCGTCTTGTCAAGCATCTGTTTTCCCTTCCACGGCCGCCCCGAAACCGATGATTGACGGCCGGCGGTGGCGGGTACAGGCCAGGCATGTCTCCTCGCGCCCACCAACCGACCCGGTTGGCCACCGAGACCGGCGGCGGACCGCGGTGGGCCGGGGACGGCGGCCGGGCCGGCCGGGGGGCCGGGGGGGCCTGGTGCCCTTCCCGGCCGGTTACCGGCCGGCCGACCACCTGAGCGGTGGGCCTTCCGGCCGACCAGCGAACCCCGGCCGATCGCGTCTGGTGCGGCGTGCCCCGGGGCGGGAGATGTTCGATGCAGCAACCCGAGACCACGAGCCGTCCCGACGACGTTGCTCTCTACGCGGCCGCCTGGCATTCACCGGTCCCCGGCGAGCTGTCCCTGCGCATCGACACGGTCGGCGTCGGAAGCGGTGCGACCGTGGTGGTGTGGGTCGAGGGGGAGATCGACTTGGCCAGCGTCCCGGCGCTGCGCGACGTGTTCGAACTCGCCTTCGAGCAGGGCACGCACCTCGTCGTCGACCTGCGCGGGGTCCAGTTCATCAACGGTGCCGGCGTGGCGGCGCTGGCAGCGGCGGCCGAGGCCGCCCGGGGTGGCGGCGGCACGTTCACCCTCCGCCGGCCGAGCCCCATCAGCCGAAAGGTGCTGCGCATCCTCGGCGTGGAGGAGTCGCTCTGCGGGGAGGCCAGCTGAGAACGGCGACACGGGCGGCGGCCGCGGTGCGGGCGCCGCCGTCGGTCCGGTGCCCGCCTCCGACCCCGGCCCGGCCCCTACGGCACGAACAGGAGCGTCGCCTGGTGGGCCAGGTCGATGAGGGGGGCCGGGAAGATCCCGAACACCACGGTCACCGCCACGCACAGGCCGACCGCCACCGCGGTCAGCGCCGGCACCGGGACCCGCTCGCCGTCGGAGACCACCTCCGCCGCCTCGGCGTCGACGGCGGCCTGTGGCGCGGTGCCGGCGGCCAGGGGGCGCGCCGCCATGGCGCCGTCCACCGCCCCGTCGGCGGCGGCCGGATCGAGGAGCAAAGAGGCGTTCAACTGCTCGACGGTCGCCACCGACGCCTCGGCCCCGGCCCACACCGGGACGGTCTGGTGCACGAGGGGGGGCGGGCCCACCGGGAGGGTGTGGGGCCCGAAGGACCCCGCCAGCTCGGACGGGCCCACGCCGCCGGCGGGGAGCGGCAGGGGGTCCTCGGCGTCGCCCTCCACCCCGGGCAGGGCGCCGGCCGGGGCCGGCGGGGTGTACATGAGGACGGCCAGGCGCAGGTAGAAGAAGGCGGCCACGGCGGCCGACACCATGGCCACGGCGGCCAGGGGGACCGAGTTGGCGTCCACTGAGGCCAGCACCACCTGCAGCTTGGCCCACAGCCCGGTGGTGAAGGGCGCCCCGGCCTGGGCCAGGAGGAGGACGGCCAGGCAGAGGGCGAGCAGGGGCTGGCGCCGGGCCAGGCCCCGGTAGGTGGAGATGTCGTGGGTGGTGTCGCCCCAGCGCCCCATCACGGTCACGATGGCGAAGGTCCCGATCACCATGAACGTGTAGGCGAACAGGTAGTAGAGCGAGGCGCTCACCCCCTGGGCGGTGGCGGCCTGCAGCCCCAGCAGGATGAAGCCGGCGTGGTTGATCGACGAGTAGGCCAGCATCCGCTTCACGTCCCGCTGCACCACGGCCAGGGCGGCGCCGAGAAGCAGGGTGACCAGGGCCAGGGCGTAGATCACCGGCTGCCAGTCGGCGCGCAGCACCCCGAAGGAGGAGACGAAGACCCTCAGCAGGGCGGCGAACGCCCCCACCTTGGCCACGGCCGCCATGAACCCGGTCACCGGGCTCGGCGCCCCCTGGTAGACGTCGGGGGTCCACATGTGGAAGGGGACGGCGGCGATCTTGAAGGCGAAGCCGACCAGCAGGAGGGCGAGGCCGGCCAGCAGCAGGCCGTCGGAGGTGACCACTGAGCGCGAGAGGAAGTCGGCGATCTGCACCAGGTTGGTCGACCCGGTGGCGCCGTAGACGAGGGCGATCCCGTAGACGAAGATGGCCGAGGAGAAGCCCCCCAGGATGAAGTACTTGAGGGCGGCCTCGCCCGAGGCGGCCCGCCGGTGGTTGAAGGCGGTGAGCACGTAAAGGGCGATGGAGAGGATCTCCAGGCCCAAGAAGATGACGATGAGGTCGTTGGCCGCCCCCATCAGCATGGCCCCCGTGGCCGAGCTGAGGGCCAGGACGTGGAATTCGGGGCCCACCACGCCCTCCCGGCGCAGGTACCCGTCGCCCACCAGGGCGCTCAGCACCATGGCACAGGGGACGAGGATCGCCACCAGCACGCTGAAGCCGTCGACGGCCACGGCACCGTCGACGGCGGTGAACGGGCCGTGCGAGGTGACGTCGGCCCACTGCCAGAGGGCGAAGCCCAGCGCGGTCAGGGAAATGACGACGGTGCCGGCCGTGGCCACCGTCACCCGCAGCGGCCGTCGCACCAGCGAGGAGACGGCCAGGAGGAGCACGGCCCCGCCGAACATGACGATCTCGGGCATGATCGCCAGGTAGCGGATGTGCGGCGTGTGGATGGCGGCGGTGGCCAGCATGGCGCTCGTCACCCCTTCCCCGCCGAGGCGCGCGCCCCGGCCACACCGGTGCGGGCCACCGCGGGCTGGCGGGTGTGGGTCGAGCTCTCCACCCGGGCCACCAGCCGGTTGACCGAGGGCGTGATCCGGTCGAGCACCGGGCCCGGGTAGACCCCCAGCACCACGATGAGGATGATCAGGGGGGCGATCACGAACCGCTCGGCCATCGAGAGGTCCCGGGTGGTGGCGTGCTCCACCCGCACCTTGCCGTGGAAGACCTGCTGGTAGGCCCACAGCAGGTAGAGGGCGGCCACCACCACCCCGAGGGTGGCCACCACGGCCCACCATCGGTGGGTGAGGAAGGCCCCGGAGAGCACCAGGAACTCGCTGACGAAGCCGTTCAGGCCGGGGAGGCCGATGGAGGCCAGCATGGCCACGGTGAAGGTGGCCGCCATGACCGGGGCCGGCGCCTGCAGCCCGCGTAGCTCGGTGGCGTCCCAGGTGTGCCGGCGCTCGTAGAGCCAGCCGATGAGCAGGAACAGGGCCGCGGTCACCAGCCCGTGGTTCACCATCAACAGCACGCTGCCGGTGAGGCCCTGGGTGGTGAAGGCGAAGGTCCCCAGGGCGATGAAGCCGATCTGGGCCAACGACGAATAGGCCACCAGCCGCTTCATGTCCCGCTGGGCGCAGGCCACCACGGCGCCGTAGAGGATGGCGATCACGGCCAGGGTGAGCAGCACGGGGGCCAGGTCGAGGGAGGCCTGGGGAAAGAGATTGAGATCGAAGCGGATGATGCCGTAGGTGCCCAGCTTGGCCAGGACCCCCGCCAGGATCATCGAGCCGCCGGTCGGGGCCTCGCGGTAGGCGTCGGGGGACCAGGTGTGGAAGGGGAACAGCGGCGCCTTCACGGCGAAGGCGGCGGTGAAGGCCAGGAACAGGAGGACCTCGGTGGTGCCCGAGAAGTGCGTGTGCTCGAGGGTCGGGAGGGAGAAGGTGAGGACCCCGGTCTGGTGCTGGTGGATGAAGGCCACGGCCACGATGCCGACCAGCAGGAAGGCCGAGCCGAGGAAGGTGTAGACGAAGAACTTGATGGCGGCGTAGGCGCGCCGGGCGTAGCCCCAGCCGCTGATGATGAAGTACGACGGCACCAGGGTCAGCTCGAAGAAGAAGAAGAACAGGATCAGGTCGAGCGAGACGAAGCTGCCGATGCAGGCCGCCTCGAGCAGCAGCATCCAGGCGATGAAGCTGCGGGGGTCCTGCCGGGTGCGGGCCCCGACCAGCACGATCGGGAAGAGCACGGCCGCCAGCAGCACCAGGAAGAGGGAGATCCCGTCCAGGCCCAGGAACCACCGGACCCCGAGCCCGGAGGCCCACTGGTGGTTGGAGACGAACTGGTAACCGGCGTCGTGGGTGTGAAAGAGCACGCCCACGGCGATGGCCAGCCCCAGGGTGCCGAGGGCCACGGCCAGACCGACCGCCTCGAGGGCCTTGCGGGCGGCGCCGGCCATGAGGGCCACCACCAGGGCCCCGGCTGCCGGGAGGAGGACCAGGACGGTCAGGTAGGGGAAGCCCGAGGTCACGACCACCACACCCGGCTGATCATGAAGGCGATGATGGCGGCCAGCCCGAGGGCGATGCCCAGGGCGTAGTTGCGGACGTAGCCGGTCTGGAGCCGACGGAACCCGCTCCCGGTCACCTTCACCAGGGAGCCCACGCCGTTGACGGCACCGTCGATCACCCGGCCGTCGATCACCACCGCGCTGAAGCGCGCCAGGGCCTGCCCCGGCCGGCCGATGACGGTGTCGTAGACCTCGTCCCAGTACCAGACCCGCTGGAGGAACATGGGTTCGAGGGCCGGGCGGTTGGTGCGCCGGCGCCACAGCACCCAGGCCACGCTGAGGCCGATGACCGCCAGCACGGCGTCGGTGGTGGCCAGCACCCACTGCAGGCCGTCACTCTGGTTGGGGGTGTAGATGCTGGTGGCGAAGACCGGCGTGAGCCAGCCCACGAACGAGTCGTGGCGGGCCCACGGCAGGTCGAAGATGCCGGCGACCGCGGCGAAGAAGGCCAGCACCACCAGCGGGATGCGCATGACCCACGGCGACTCGTGCGGAGTGTGGTGGGCGGGCCGGCCGTCGGGGGCCGGCGACTGCCAGCGCGCCTGTCCGGTGAAGGCGAGGTAGAAGAGCCGGCTGATGTAGTAGGCCGTGCCCAGCGCGGTCAGGAGGCCCAGGGCCCACAGGGCCGGGCTCTTGGCGAAGACGTTGTCCAGGACGTCGCCCTTGGACCAGAAACCCGACAGCGGGGGCACCCCGGCGATGGCCAGCCACCCCACGATGAAGGTCCCGAAGGTCCATGGCAGCCACCGCCTGAGCGCCCCCATCCGCTTAAGGTCCTGCTCGTCCTCGAGGCCATGGATCACCGACCCCGACCCCAAGAAGAGCAGCCCCTTGTAGAAGGCGTGGCAGACCATGAGGAAGATGGCGGCGATGTAGGCGCCGCAGCCCACGGCCATGATCATGTAGCCGATCTGGGACACCGTGGAGAAGGCGAGGACCTTCTTGATGTCCTGCTGGGTGCAGGCGATCGAAGCGGCCACGAAGGCGGTCAGCCCGCCGATGACGGCGATGACCCACGTGGCGTCGGGGGACATCTCGAGGAGCTGGCTCACCCGGCACAGGAGGTAGACGCCGGCGGTGACCATGGTGGCCGCGTGGATGAGGGCGGAGACCGGGGTGGGGCCTTCCATGGCGTCGGGGAGCCAGTTGAACAGGGGGATCTGGGCCGACTTGCCCGTCACGGCTAGGAAGAGCAGCAGCACCGCCGCGGTGGCCGCTCCACCGGCCAGCAGGTCCTTGTTGTGGAAGACGGTCAGATAGTCGAGCGAGCCCACCTTCGAGAAGATGAGGAACATGGCCACGAGGAAGCCGACATCGCCGACCCGGTTGTAGATGAAGGCCTTCTTGCCGGCCGACGCCGCGCTCTCGCGCTGGAACCAGAAGGCCACCAGGAAGTAGGAGCAGACGCCCACGCCCTCCCAGCCCACGAAGGTCACCAGCAGGTTGCTGGACAGCACCAGGACCAGCATGAAGAAGACGAAGAGGTTAATGTAGACGAAGAACTTGGAGAAGTCCCGGTCCTTCTTCATGTAGGCGACCGAGTACATGTGGATGAGCATGCTCACGCCGGTCACGAACATGCACATGGTCATCGACAGCTGGTCGAGCAGGATGGACACCTTCACGTGGAGTCCGCCGACGCCGATCCAGGTGTAGAAGGAGTGGTTGGCGGCCGGTGGGCCGCAGCTGAAGGCGCAGATCACCTCGCGGTGCGCCGAGGGCAGGTGGGCCAGGCCGGCCAGCGAGACGCAGGCGGCGACGAAGGCCCCGGCCACGGCGGCCGTGCCCACCCAGCCGGCCCACGGGTCCCCCAGGCGACGCCCGAAGGTGACCAGCACCGCGAACCCGGCCAGCGGCAGCAACGGCATCAGGAAGACAGCGTGGAGCACGGTCGGTTCAGCCCCTCAGGGAGTGGAGGTCGTCGGCGGTGGTGTTCGCCCGCCTGCGGAAGATGGCCACCACGATGCCCAGGCCCACGACCACCTCGGCCGCCGCCACCACCAGCACGAAGAAGACGGCCGCCTGTCCGCCGATGTCGTGCAGGACCCGCGAGAAGGTGACGAAGGTGAGGTTGGCGGCATTCAGCATCAGCTCGATGCACATGAACATGACCAGCACGTTGCGCCGCACCAGGAGGCCGATGGCCCCGATGGAGAAGAGCACGGCGGCGAGCCCCAGGTACCAGTCGCCCGAGATGCTCACCGGGCCCCCTCCCCGTGCTCGGCTGCGCCGCCGGCCGGTTCCAGTGTGACGCCCTCTGCCCCTTGGGCACCGGGACCGGCGCCCTCGCCGACCTCTGTGCCCGCGGACTCCTCGTCGTCCCCGGGCTCGTCCAGCACGCCCCCCGACGGCCGGCGGGCCAGCACCACCGCCCCGACCACGGCGATGACCAGGAGGGCGGCCGTGGCCTCGAAGGCGAAGAGGTAGGTGGTGAACACCGACTTGCCCAATAGGTAGACGTTGGTGTGGCCCCCGCCGGTCGTCGACCCCGTCGCCGAGCGGGCGCCGGTGACCCAGTGGGCGTTGACGAACAGGGCGATGATCCCGCCCAGGGCGATGGCGATGAGCAGGAAGGCCAGCGGGCGCTGGCCCCGGAGCGGCTCGGTCTCGATGTTCTCCAGGCGGTCGACGCCGAGGAACATGATCACGAAGAGGAAGAGGACCACGATGGCGCCGGCGTAGACGATCACCTGGACGGCGGCGAGGAAGTCGGCATGCTGCTCGACGAAGAGCACGGCGATCCCGAACAGGGTGAGCACCAGCGAGAGGGCGGCGTGGACCGTATTGCGCGAGGTGACCACCCCGATGGCCCCGACCAGCACGAAGCCCGCGGCGACGATGAAGGTGATGAGGTCGGGGATCGTCGCCCCGGTGGCGGCCACCAGCGCCGGCCCCATCAGCCCTCCCCCTGCCCCGAGTCGCGGCCCGCCTTGCGGGCGCTGCGCGCGGCACGGACCTCGCGCAGCTTCTGGCGGGCGGACTCCAGGTTGCGCCGGTGGCGCTCGGCCGAGCGCTGGGCCCGCCACAGGCGGCCCCGCATGCCCCGGTGCTCGAGGGGGATGTCCTGGTCGAGGAGGTGGGCCTCGAGCACCTGGCGCAGCGGCAGGGTCCCGGTGGCCTGGTCGTCGCGCCGGCCGGACTGGCCGCCCTCGGGGACCCTCACCCCGTAGCCGAGCTCGCCCGACCACTGGACCTCGCCCTCGTAGGCGGCGCTGCCCGACGGCGACGTGGCCCGCATCCAACCCGAGGTGAACAGGTCGTCGCCCTCGCGCCAGTCTTCCCACGGCAGCCGCTTCGGCCGGCCGTCGTCGCCCACCAGGAGCTCGTCCTTGGTGTAGATGGCGTCGGCCCGGTTGGTGAACGAGAACTCGAAGAGCTTCGACTCGGTGATGGCCTCGGTCGGGCACGCCTCGACGCAGAGGTCACAGTGGATGCAGCGGAGGTAGTTGATCTCGTAGACGTAGCCGTAGCGCTCACCGGGCGAGACCGGGTGATCGGGAGGGTTGTCCAGGCCGCGGACGTAGATGCAGTCCGCCGGGCAGACGCCGGCGCACAGCTCGCAGCCGATGCACTTCTCCATCCCGTCCTCGTAGCGGTTGAGGACGTGCCGGCCGTGCTGGCGGGGCTGCTTGGGCTTCTTCTCGATCGGGTACTCGCGGGTGACCCGCGGGCGGGTCAGGTGCTGGAAGGTGAGCTTGAACCCCCCGAGGAACTTGAGCTCGCGCTTGAGGTCGTCGACGAGACTCACTGTTGCGCCCCCTCACCGGGAGGCTCCCCGTCGGGACCGCCGGCCGGCGGCGGGGCCACCTCGCCTGCCGCGCCCCCGGCCAGCGGCACCAGCCGCCGGCCCACCGGGGGAAGCACCGCCTGCTCGGCCGCCACCCGGCCGTGGCCGATGGCGAAGGCCCGCACCAAGAGGCCCGAGAGGGCGACGGCGACAACGGCGATGCCCGCCCCCCACCAGCCGTCGGTGATGAAGCCGGCCACGATCATGAGCCACCCGAGCGAGAGGGGGATCAGGTACTTCCAGCCCAACGTCATCAGCTGGTCGTAGCGCAGGCGCGGCAGGGCGGCCCGGAGCCAGACGTAGGTGAAGAGGAAGACCATCTCCTTGGCCAGGAACCAGACGATCGGGAACCAGATGCTGAAGGTCGGGATGTGCGGCACCGGCCCGTCGGGCCCGCCGAAGAAGAGGGTGACGACGATGGCCGACATGGTGATCACGTTCATGAACTCGGCCAGGAAGAACAGGGCGAAGCGGATCGACGAGTACTCGGTGTGGAACCCGCCGACCAGCTCGGACTCGGCCTCGGTGAGGTCGAAGGGCGGGCGGGTGAGCTCGGCCGTGATGGCGATGAAGAACAGGAAGAAGGGCACGAAGCCCAGGCGGATGACGTTCCAGTCCCAGAAGTTGGTCGACTGGGACTCGACGATCGCCCGGGTGGACAGCGAGCCGGTGATGAGCACCACCATGACGATGGTGAGACCCATGGCCGCCTCGTAGGAGATCATCTGGGCCGAGGCCCGAACCGACCCCAGCAGGGGGTACTTGGATCCCGAGGACCAGCCGGCCAGCATCACGCCGTAGACGGCGACGGCCGACATGGCAAGCACCAGGAGGATGCCGATCGGCGGGTCGGCCACCTGCAGCTCGACGGTGTGGCCGGCGATGTGGATGACGCCCCCTATCGGCACCACGCAGAAGATGAGCAGAGCTGGTATGAGCGACAGGTACGGCGCAAGCTTGAAGACGAAGCTGTCTGCCTTGTCCGGGAGGAGGTCCTCCTTGAAGAACAGCTTGATGCCGTCGGCCAGCGTCTGGAGCATCCCCCACGGCCCGGCCCGGTTCGGACCGATCCGGCTCTGCATGTCGGAGATGACCTTGCGCTCGAACCAGATCATGAGCATGACCGAGACCATGAGCACGCCGAAGGCCACCAGCACGACGATGGCGTCGACCACCCAGACGAACCAGCCCACGCCGTTGGCGTAGAGGGGGTCGCCGTGGGTGGTGACGACCGCGCCCAGGAGATCGCTCATCCGACCGACTCCAGACGGACCTCGTTCACCGCGGCTTGCGCGTCGATCAGGGCGGCGGCGGCGTTGGTCGTGGCCTCCGCCGGGCCGTCGGATGTGGCCGGGAGGTTGAACCCCACGGCGACCACCCCCCGGGGCACGCCGGCGTCGGCCTCGGCCGGCAGCACGAGAGCGCCGCGGGCCGAGCGCACACGCACCGGGTCGCCGGTGCCAACGCCCAGTCGGTCGAGGTCG
The DNA here is from genome assembly GCA_052145775.1 of Acidimicrobiales bacterium. GTDB lineage: Bacteria > Actinomycetota > Acidimicrobiia > Acidimicrobiales > RAAP-2 > CAVYPR01. The sequence continues at coordinate 2,930 of JBKQNY010000129.1, read as the reverse complement.
TAGGGGTTGGCCCGGACCACCGCCCAGCCCACCAGCGGCGCCAACGACGGCGAGGCGCTGACGGCACGGCCGGCGTCGTAGAGGTGCCGGGACGAGACCAGACGCAGCGAGTAGCTGTCGACCGACGGGACGTGCGGCGGCGGCGGCGCCGGCGGCGACGTGAGGAGCGGGGGCCGGGCCGGGCCGCCGGGGGCGGTTCCGGGACGGGGCTCCTCGACCGCCGGGGGCTCGGCCTGCCCCACCCGGGGAGGCGCCCCCTGGCGCTCCACCGACTCCACGCCGGGCAGGGCCATCGGGTCGATCGGCTCAGGGGCCCGCGCCGCGGCCCGCGCCGCCGGGTCGGGGGGGACCAGCACGCCGTCTCGTCCCGCCTCGCCGTCGAGCACGGCCGCGGTGACGCCCGCGTAGGCCGGGGCCAGACGTTCGATCTCCTCCCACACCTCAGAGAGGCTCCCCAGGCCGAGGTCGGCCCCGAGCTCCTCGGCCAGGGCGGCGGCGATCATCCAGTCGGGGCCGGCCTGGCCCGGGGGGACGAGCTTCTGCCCGAGCCGGCTCACCCGCCCCTCGACGTTGGTGGTGGTGCCCGGCCGCTCGTGGGCCACCGCGGCGGGGAGGACCACGTGGGCGCACTCGGTGGTGGCCGAGGGGTGGCCGGCCACGACCACCACCAAGTCGGCGGCGTCGAGGGCCCGTCGGGCGAGGTCGCGGTCGCAGAAGTCGTCGGCCACGTCCGCTCCCAGGGCGATGAGGGCCCGGGTGCGCCCCCCGTCCTGGCCTGCGGCCTCACCGGCCAGCGAGGCCAGCGCCTCGGCGGCGCCACGCCCGGGCGCCGCCGGCACCGACCCCCAGGCGGACCCGAACCACCCGGCCCCCGCCGACAGCGAGGTCCGCCCGGGCAGGAGCCCGGGGGACAGCCCCATGTCGAGGGCGCCGACCACATTGCCCCGACGCAGCGCCGGCAGGAAGCGGACGCCGGGCAGCGCGTCGGCCAGTGCCGCCGCCGCCTCGGCCACCAGTCCCTCGTGCTCGGCCAGCGACGGCCGCCCGAGCACGACCACGACGCCGTCGCCCGAGCCGCCGACGAGGGCCTTGGCCCGGCGCAGGTCCTCGGGGTCGAAGGCGGGGCCCTCGGGGTGTGACGGCGGACCGCCGTCGGTGCCGTCTCCGCCGGCAATCGCCCGGGCCAGGTGCGGGGCGTCGCCGGGGCGGGTGGTGAGGGAGACCGCGGCGTAGGGGGTGAGCGACGTCGGGTGCGGGGCCAGCTCCACCAGGGCCGCGTCGCCGTCGAGGGCCGCCCGGCGCAGGCGGAGGAACAAGACGGGCAACTCCTCGCGCACGTCGCCGGTGAGGAGCACGACCACCCGGGCCGCGCAGGCCTCGTCGACGGTGGCCCGGGGCAGGCCGAGCACCAGGTCCGCCGGGAGGCCGTCACCGAGCTGTGCGTCCACCGAGTCGGTGCCGAGGACCGCCTTGGCCAGCTTGGCCCAGGCGTAGGCGCCCTCGTTGGTCGAGCGGGCCCCGCCGATGAGGGCCACCGCCTCGGGGCCACCGTCCCGCCGCGCCGCCTCCAGCCCGTCGGCCGCCGCGCGCAGGGCCTCGGCCCAGCTCACCGGCACCAGCTCGCCCTCCTTGCGGACCAGAGGCTCGGTGAGCCGCCCGGGCGCCAGGCGGCCGGTCTCTTCCACCTCACCGGCGAACCGACCCTCCAGTGCCGACGCGGTGGCGGCCCGCGTCCCGGCCGGGGTGGCGGAGCGGCCGGCCGGCTCCTCGTCGCCGTTGACCGCCTCGAAGACGAACCGGCCCTTGTCGCACAGCCAGCCCTGGTTGACCGGGTCGCTGTCGATGCCGAGCAGCCGGGTCAACCGGTTGGCCGACGACTGGACCGCCACCCGGCACCCGAGCGCGCAGGTGGTGCACGTCGACTCCACCTGGTCGAGGTCCCACGGGCGGGCGGTGAAGCGGTAGGGGGTGGCGGTGAGCGCGCCGACCGGGCAGATCTGCACGGTGTTCCCGCTGAAGTAAGAGGAGAACGGGTCGCCGGGGAAGGTGGCCACCTCGACCCGCTCCCCCCGTCCGGCGAAGTCGATCTGGGCCTCGCCGGCGACCTCCTCGGCGAAGCGGGTGCAGCGGGCGCACTGGATGCAGCGCTCACGGTCCAACAGGACGAGGTCGGAGATGGCGACGGGCTTGGCGAAGTGCCGCTTCTCCTCGACGAACCGGCTCTCGCCGGGGCCGTAGGCGAGGGTCTGGTCCTGCAGCGGGCACTCGCCCCCCTTGTCGCAGACCGGGCAGTCGAGCGGGTGGTTGACGAGGAGGAATTCGAGCACCCCGTCCTGCGCCTTCTTCACCCGGTCTGAGTCGGTCACGACCTCCATGCCCTCGGCGGCGGCGATGAAGCAGGCCGGCTGGAGGGTCGCCCCCCTCGGCCCGCTCACCTCGACCAGGCACATGCGGCACATGCCCACCGGCTTCATGCGGGGGTGGTAGCAGAAGCGCGGGATGTAGGTCCCGGCCCGCTCGGCCGCGCTGATGAGCAGCTCGCCGGGGTGGGCCGGGGTCGGCCGTCCGTCGAGCGTGAAGGTGACCTCGGCCCCTTCGGCTGCGGGGCCCTCAGCCACGGGGCCCTCCACCGTTGGGGCAGCGCCCTTCCTTCACGTGGACCAGGAACTCGTCCCTGAACATGGCGACGGCCGAAGTGATCGAGGAGGGGATGGACGGGCCGAGCACGCAGATCGTCGTCTGCTGCGGCGGCCACTGCAGCCCCGGGGAGATGTTGTCGCTCACGTCGAGGAGGAGGTCGAGGTCCTCCTCGCGGCCGCCGCCGTGCTCGATGCGGTACAGCACCCGCTCCAGCCAGCCGGACCCCTCACGGCAGGGGGTGCACTGGCCGCACGACTCCCTCGAGAAGAACTTGGTGATCCGCCAGGCCG
>JBKQNY010000128.1:0-2718 GCA_052145775.1 Acidimicrobiales bacterium | reverse complement strand
GACAGGCAGGACCTGGAAGTGGCAGGCCTGCTCCCAGATGTCCGTCGGGTGCCCGCCGGCGTGGATCATCATGTCCACCGAGTAGGCGCCCGGCTTCAGCCACGGCGTGCGGAGCACAGTGCGACCCTCGTTGTCGGTGGCGGGGTCGAGCCAGAAGTCGACGACGCGCGCGTCGCACTGGGCGATCACCATCCCGTCCTCGTTGTTGACGAAGCACGAGACGTGGTAGCGGCTGCCGAAGGCCGGGTTGGCCCCCACCGAGAAGTCGACCGCCACCTCGTCGCCGGGCTTGGTGATGTCGCTGGCCACGCTCACCTCGTCGAAGCGGAGCTCGCCGGTGCCGGGACGGAAGGCCGCCTCCTTGAGCATCGGTGCGATGCGGGCGAAGCTCCGCTTGTACTCCTCCATGGCCTGCTCGACGGTGCCGTGGAGGACCAACCGACCGCTGTCGAGGTAGAGGGCCGAGCTGCACAGGTCGGACACCGTCTGCAGCTGGTGGCTGACCACCAGCACGGTGCGACCGTCACGGGCCACCTCTCTCATCTTGCGGAGGCACTTGGCCTGGAAGTCCGAGTCCCCCACGGCCAGCACCTCGTCGACGACCAGGATCTCGCTGTCGAGATGGGCGGCCACGGCGAAGGCCAGCCGGATGTACATGCCGGTCGAGTACCGCTTGACCTGGGTGTCGAGGAACTTCTCCGTCCCGGCGAAGTCGACGATGGCGTCGAAGCGCTCCTTGATCTCCTTGCGGCGCATGCCGAGGAGGGTCCCGTTGAGGTACACGTTCTCCCGCCCGGTGAGCTCGGGGTGGAAGCCGGTGCCCACCTCGAGCAGGCTGCCCACCCGGCCCCCGAGCTCGATCCGGCCGGTGGTGGGAGCGGTGATCCGGTTGATGATCTTGAGCAGCGTGCTCTTCCCGGCCCCGTTGCGGCCGATGATCCCGACCACCTCGCCCCAGGACACCTCGAAGCTGACGTCATGGAGGGCCTCGAACTCCTCGGCCACCTTCTTGGCCTTGGACTGCCTGACCTTCTTGATCACCGCCTCTGCGGCTGTGGTGACCTGGTCCTCCCGGGTGTAGATCCGGTAGGTCTTGGAGAGGCCGGAGACAGAGATGGAGGTGCCCTTGGACACTGCCGACACGTTAGACGTCAGTTGTTGGAGCACAGAGCAACCTCGTTGGCACAGCGATGCGATGCACTTGGGATCGACCAGTCAGTCGTCCAGCTTGAGCGCGGAGACGAAGGCCTCCTGGGGAACTTCCACCCTTCCGATGTTCTTCATCTTCTTCTTGCCCTCTTTCTGCTTCTCGAGCAGCTTGCGCTTTCTGGTGATGTCACCGCCGTAGCACTTGGCCAGCACATCCTTCCGCCTGGCCTTTACCGTCTCGCGGGCGAGGACCCGCCCGCCGATGGCGGCCTGGATGGGGACGTCGAACATCTGTCGGGGGATGAGCTCGCGCAGCTTCTCGGTCATGCGCCGGCCGTAGAAGTCGGCCTGCGAGCGGTGGACGATGGTGGAGAAGGCGTCCACCGGGACGTGGTTGATCAGCAGGTCGACCTTGACCAGGTCGGCGGTGGCGTATCCCTCGGGCTCGTAGTCGAGGCTGGCATAGCCCTTGGTCCGGCTCTTCAACTGGTCGAAGAAGTTCACCACCACCTCGGCCAGCGGGATGGCGTAGACGAATTCGACCCGTTCGGGCGACAGGTACTCCATCTTCACCATCTCCGCCCGCCGGCTCTGGCACAGGTCCATCACCGTCCCGGTGTACTCGGCGGGCGTGAGGATGGTGGCCCTGAGCATGGGCTCGTCGACATGGTCGAGCGAGGCGGGATCGGGCAGCTCGCTGGGATTGTCGACGTCCACCCGGGTGCCGTCGTTCAGGTAGGCCTGGTAGGCGACGGACGGGGCCGTGGCGATGAGGGAGACGTCGAACTCCCGCTCGAGCCGCTCGCGCACGATCTCCATGTGCAGCAACCCCAGGAACCCGCAGCGGAACCCGAACCCGAGGGCGCGTGACGACTCGGGCTCGTAGGTGAAGCTGGCGTCGTTGAGCCGGAGCTTCTGCAGCGCGTCGCGCAGGTCGGGGAGCTCGTCGCCGTCGATGGGGAAGAGCCCGCAGAACACCATCGGCTTGGGATCGCGGTAGCCGGCCAGCGCCGCCCCGGCCGGATGGGCGGTGGTGGTCACCGTCTCGCCGGAGCGGGCCCCGCCGACGTCCTTGATCCCGGCGATCAGATAGCCCACCTCGCCGGGGCCGAGCTCGTCCACCGGCACCGTGGCCGGGGTCCGGATGCCGATCTCCTCGATCTCGTGGTTGCTGGCCGCCTGCATGAAGCGCAGCCTGTCCGTCCCCACCAGCGTGCCTTCCACCACCCGGATGGAGCTGACCACACCGCGGTACTGATCGTAGGCCGAGTCGAAGATGAGGGCCTGCAGGGGGGCGGCGGGGTCCCCGGTGGGAGCCGGGATCCGGGCCACGATGGCATCCAGCAGCTCGGGGACTCCCTGACCCGTCTTGGCCGAGATGTGCATGATGGTCGCCGACTCGATCCCGAGGACCTGTTCGATCTCCGCCGCGCACCGGTCGGGGTCGGCGGCCGGCAGATCGATCTTGTTGAGCACGGCCAGGATCTCGAGGTCGTTGTCGAGGGCCTGGTAGCAGTTGGCCAGGGTCTGGGCCTGGATGCCCTGGGAGGCGTCGACCAGCAGCACCGC
>JBKQNY010000127.1:0-3811 GCA_052145775.1 Acidimicrobiales bacterium | reverse complement strand
CCGAGCACCCCCTCGGGGCTGAAGCGCTCGAGCACGATGGCCGAGGCGCCGGTGGAGAGGGTCCCCAAGAGGCCGGCCACCAGTCCGTGGACGTGGAAGAGCGGGAGGGCGAGCACCAGCCGGTCGGCGGGCTCCCACCGCCAGGCGAGCCGGAGGGTCGCCGTCCCGGCCAGGAGGTTGCCGTGGGTGAGGACCGCTCCCTTGGGTTCCCCGGTGGTACCCGAGGTGTAGACGACGAGGGCCGGGTCGTCGGTCCCGACCAGGTCCACCGGCGCTGCGCCGGCGGCCCCGGCCAGCCCGGCGGCCCCGGTCACCGCCAGCCCCGGGCCCGACCGCGAGGTCAAGCGCCCGGCCATCGCGTCGTCGGCCACGGCCAGGGCCGGGCGCACGTCGGCCACGACGTGGTCGAGCTCCCGGTTGCTCAGGGCGGGGTTGACCGGCACCACGACGGCCCCCAGACGGAGGGCGCCGAGGCAGGCCGCGATGGATTCGAGGGTCGGGGCTGGGGCCCACAAGAGGCGCTCCCCGGCGGCGAGGCCGGCGGCGGCGAGGCCGGCGGCGGCGGCCCGGGTGCGCTCGTCGAGGCGGCCGGCGTCCCACCGACCGTCGGGCCCCTCCAGGACCGGGCGGGAGGGCTCGGCCGACCACCGGCGCCCCCAGCGCGCCGGGAGGGTCCCCCCCTCTTCCAGCTGCGACGGTGCGAAGTCGGTGCCGGGGGGGAGGTGGGGGGTCCACGGCGCGGCCGACACGGGCGAATGGTACCGGCGCACTCCCCGAGCGAGGCGGCGTATCGTGGCGCCCATGAGCCCCCGCCGAATCGCCGTCGTCCCCCACACGCACTGGGACCGCGAGTGGTACGAGCCGTTCCAGACCTTCCGCATGAACCTGGTCGACACGCTCGACCGCCTCCTCGACCTGATGGAGTCGGACCCCGCCTACGCCGATTTCCTGCTCGACGGGCAGATGGCCGCGGTCGACGACTACTTGGAGGTCCGCCCCACCGCCGCGCCGCGCCTTCGGGCCCTGGCCACCGCCGGACGGGTGACGATGGGGCCCTGGTACGTGCTCATGGACGAGTTCTTGATCTCGGGCGAGACGATCGTGCGCGACCTGCAGATGGGGATGGCCCGGGCCACTGAGTTCGGCGGCGCCATGGAGGTCGGCTACCTGCCCGACATGTTCGGCCACGTGGCCCAGATGCCGCAGATCCTGCGGCTGGCCGGCCTCGAGCACGCCGTCGTCTGGCGGGGCGTTCCCTCGGCCATCACCAAGACCGGCTTCATGTGGGAGTCGCCCGACGGGTCGGCCGTGCGGGCCGAGTACCTCCCCGTCGGCTACAGCAACGGGGCGGTGCTGCCCGAGGACGCCAAGGCGCTGGTGCGGCGGATCGAGGACCACGAGCACGAGATCGGGTCGTTCCTCCTGGGCGACCTGCTGCTCATGAACGGGTCGGACCACCTCGCGCCCCAGCCCTGGCTGGGGCGGGTCGCTGCCGAGGCCAATGCCCTCCAGGACGACTACCACTTCGAGATCACCTCGCTCCCCGCCTACCTGGACACCGCGCCCGTCGAGGGACTCGAACACTGGCGGGGCGAGCTGCGCTCGGGCGCGCGGGCCCACCTCCTCATGGGCGTGACCTCCAACCGGGTCGACGTGAAGCGGTCCGCGGCCCGGGCCGAGCGACAGCTCGAGCGTCGCGCGGAGCCCTACGCCGCACTCTTCTCGGAGGAGTGGCCGGCACGACTGCTCGAGCTGGCCTGGCGGGAGGTGCTGCGCAACGCCGCCCACGACTCGATCTGCGCCTGCTCGGTCGACGATGTGGTCGACGCCGTCCTCCACCGCTTCGCCGAGGCCCGCCAGATCGGCGAGGGGGTGGCCGGCCGGGCGCTGGGCGCCCTGGCCCGGTCGATGGCCCAGCCGGGGCCGGTGGTCGTGAACCCGGCGGGCCGGGCGCGGTCGGGCGTGGTCGAGCTGGTGGTGGGGGCCGAGGACCCCCCCGCGCCCGAGGTGCAGGTCCTCTCCGAGCGGTTCGGCCTGCCGGGCTCCATGACGCTCGACGCCGAGACGGTGCGCACCATCCTGGGGATGCTCCAGGGCCCCAAGATCGACAACGACGCCTGGGTGCAGGACATCGTGGTGGAGGAGGACGACACCGGCATCGATCTCACCGTCTACGTCGGCCCCGAGGAGCGGCCGAACGTCCCCATCGCCGAGGTGAAGCAGGACCTCTACACGCGGCTCGGGGCGCGGCCTGACGTGGCCGTGCGGGTGCGCCTCGACCAGCCGCCCATTCGGCGGATCGCCGCCCGGGTGGCCGAGGTGAGGGGGTTCGGCTGGCGCGCCCTCGAACCGGTCCCCCTGGCCCACCCGGTCACCGTCACCGAGGAGGGCGGCCCGGTCACCATGTCCAACGGCCTGGTCACCGTGGCGGTCGACCCGGCGTCCGGGACGTTCTCGGTCGACGGGCTCGGGGGCTTCGGCCGGCTGGTCGACGGCGGCGACCTGGGCGACTCCTACAACTACTCTCCCCCCCGGACCGACTCGCTGGTCGAGGCGCCCGAGGCGGTGTCGGTCTCGGTGGGTCTGCGTGGCCCGGTGCGGGCCAGCGCGGCGATCACCGCCACCTACCGCTGGCCCGACCACGTCGACGGCTCGACCCAGGCACGGGTCGGCGACCACGAGGTGTCGGTCGTGACCACGGTCGAGCTGCGGGCCGACGAGCGGCCGGTCCGGGTGGTCACCTCCTTCGTCAACCCCTCGCGCGACCACCGCCTCCGGGTCCACCTGCCCCTGCCCCGACCGGCCACCACCTCCGAGGCCGAGTGCGCCTTCGCCGTGGTCACCCGGGGGCTCGAGGCCGAGGGGCGGCCGGACGAGTTCGGGCTCCCCACCTTCCCGGCCCGGCGGTTCGTGTCGGCCGGCGGCCTCACCGTCGTCCACGACGGCGTGTTCGAGTACGAGCTGGTCGAGGTGGCCGACGGGGCCGCGCACGAGGTGGCGCTCACGCTGCTGCGCTCGACCGGCATGCTCTCGAGGCTGGGCATGGCCTACCGCCCCTTCCCGGCCGGGCCGCTCACGCCGGTCGACGGGCTGCAGCTGGCCGGGCGCCCGATCGAGGCCCGCTACGCGCTGGCGGTGGGCGATGTCGACCCCTGGGCGATGGCCGACGACGTCCTGCTCCCACTCGAGGTGGTCCAGGCGCAGGGGGGCGGATGGCGTGAGCCCGAGGGCAGCGCGCTCGAGGTGGAGGGGGCCGAGATCTCCGCGGTGCGGCGCGAGGGCGGGCTCCTCGAGGTCCGGGTCCACAACCCGACCGGCAGCCCGACGACGGTGTCGACCGCCGGCCGCCCGGGCTACCTCGTCGACCTGCGCGGCCGGTCGCTCGGGCGGTTCGATGGGAGCTTCGAGCTACGTGCCTTCGGCATCGCCACCTTCCGCCTCCCTGGCGTCTGAGGTCGGCTCGGCCGACTTGGGACTCGGGTAGCCGGACCCGCGACCCACCGAGAGCAGCCGCTCCCCCATGCCGCGCAGCTCGTCGATGTCGCGCAGCACCTCGGCCAGGCGCTCCCAGTGCACATTGCGGCGGTCGTCGGCGGCGCGCCCGCTGCCCAGCAGCTCCTCCCCTGCCCGTCCGCACCACCACAGCTGCACCCGCCCGAACCCCTTGAGCTGCCGCGGGCGCAGGGGCTGAGCGACGAACTCGTCGTCCGCCTCCTGCACGAGCCGGCTGTGAAAGTCGTCGGACATGAGCACCGTCCCGGGGTTGGCGACGTTGACGATGCGGTGCGCCAAGTTCACGGTGGCCCCGTAG
>JBKQNY010000126.1:0-6049 GCA_052145775.1 Acidimicrobiales bacterium | reverse complement strand
TGGGCATCTTCGCCTTCAACTTCACCACCACGCTCCCGCTGTTGGCCAAGTACACGTTCCACGGCGGAGCCGGCACCTACAGCGCGCTCACCTCGGCCATGGGCTGCGGAGCGGTGATCGGCGGGCTACTCGTCGCCCACCGGAGCCGCCCGTCGACGGGGCTGCTCAGCAGGATTGGGATCTTCTTCGGGTTCATGATCCTGGCCGTCGCCGCCGCGCCCAGCGAGGCGGTGGCCCTGGCCGCCCTGGTGCTGATGGGGGTGGGTTCCATCTCGTTCATCGCCACCGCCAACGCCACCCTCCAGCTCCGCGCCGACCCGGCCATGCGGGGCCGGGTGATGGCCCTCTATGCCATCGCGTTCTTGGGCAGCACCCCGATCGGAGCCCCGCTGGTGGGCTGGATCAGCGACACCACCAGCCCCCGGGTCGCCCTCTTGGTGGGCGGGGTGGCCACCCTGGCCGCCTCGTTGCCGCTGGCCATGCGCTACGGCGGCCTGCGGCGCGAGAAGAGGGGCGGCGAGGTGGTCGAGCTCTCCCGGCGCCCCGCGGCGGGCACCGGCGGGGCGGTGGGCTGGGCCGCGGGCGGCGGCCGGCGGTAGGGGTGGGGACGGTGCCGTTCATCGCGCGTCGCCGGGGCAGAGCGGAGCGGCGTCGAGGGCGCAGTGCCACCGCAGGGCCACCCTCGAGCGGGTGCCCGGGTTCCGGATGGTGAACGCCGCCAGCACGCCGCCGGCAGCGCAGGCCGTGCCGGCGATGACGAGGGCGGTGCGGAAGCCCGAGGCGAAGACGGCCGGCTCCAAAGCGTCGGGGCCGGTCAGGCCGGCCAAGAGCGGGAGGAGGGCGACGGCCAGCAGCCCGGCGGTGCGGGCCACCACGTTGTTGACCGCCGAGGCCATCCCGGCCTGCTCGGGCTCGGCCGCCCCCATGGCCGTCGCCGTGAGCGGGGCCACGGTGGTCGCCAGCCCCGCCCCGAAGAGCACCACCGCCGGCAGGACCTGGACGACGTAGTACCCCGGGGTGGCGGCGCGGGTGAGCAGCAACAGGCCCACCCCGGCCACGACCGGCCCCACGCTCATCTGCAGCCTCGGTCCGATCCGGGCCGAGAGCCGGCCTGAGCGCACCGAGAACGCCAGCATGATGGCGGTGACCGGCAGGAGCGCCAGCCCGGACTCGAGCGGAGTGTACCCGGCCACGTTCTGGAGGGCCACCGGGAGGAGGAACAGCGCCCCCCCGAGGGCGCCGTAGACGAGGAAGGTGACGGCGTTGGCCGCGCTGAACTGCCGGCGGGCGAAGAGCCCGAGGGGGAGCAGCGGGTTGGCCCGCCGCCGTTCGTACCAGAGGAAGGCCGGACCGCAGATCGCCGCCGCCACCAGGCAACCGACGACGGCGGTCGAGGTCCAGCCGCGGCCCGGCCCCTCGATCAGGCCGTAGGTGAGGGAGGCCAGGAAGACCACGGCCAGGCCGGCGCCCACGGCGTCGACCGGCCCGGTGGCCGAGGGGTCGCGGGACTCGGGGACGTGCCGGGCCGAGATCGCCAGCACGGCGGCGACCACCGGCACGTTGACGAAGAACACCCACCGCCACGAGCCGACCGAGATGAGGTAGCCGCCGACCAGCGGGCCGGCGGCGGTGGCAAGGCCGCCCAGCGCCGCCCAGGCGCCGATGGCCCGCGACCGGTCGTCGGGGCGGAAGGAGGCCTCGATGATGGCCAGGCTGGCTGGGGTGAGGAGTGCTCCGCCCACCCCCTGGAGGATCCGCGCCGCGATGAGGGCCGGGGCCGAGGGGGCGAGCCCGCAGGCGATCGAGGCCACCATGAACCAGACGATCCCGATAAGGAAGATGCGTCGGCGGCCGTAGCGGTCGCCGAGCGACCCGCCCAGCAGAAGGAAGGCGGCGAGGGTGAGCGTGTAGCCGGTGACCACCCACTGCAGCGCCCCGAGCGAGCAGTGGAACGAGCGGCTGATGGGCGGCAGCGCGATGCCGACCACCGTGGCGTCGTTCGACGCCACGCCGCTGCCCAGCACGGCGGCGGCGATGACCCAACGCGCCCGGGGGGTGCCGTAGGTGAGCCGGTCGCCCGCCGCGCCGCCGGTGGCCGGCGCGGTCTGTGTCACCGGCCTTCTCCGCGTCCGAGGACGACCCACGGGGCGTCGGCCTCCCTGGCCCGTCGGGACGTCGGACGCCTCCGTGTTGGGTCCATCTGCCCCCTCACCGGTGTCGTTCCCGCCCTGGCACCCGGGCCGACGGCCGTGAGCGTCAGGGTTTGGGCTCCTTGGGCAGGCCGAGCACCCGCTCGCCCACGATGTTGCGCTGTATCTGGGCGGTGCCGCCCCAGATCGACTCCGAACGTGAGAAGAAGAAGGAGGCCTGCAGGTCGTCCACCGGATAACCGGTCCGCCCCCGGTGCACGCCCGGGACCATCTCGCCCCCTTCGGGGCCGCCCCGCAGCACCTGCGCGTCGGGCCCGAGGATGTCCATGGCCAGGTCCGTCGTCTGCTGGTGAGCCTCGGACCAGAACATCTTGTTGCACGCGGCCAGTGCCGCGGTGTGCCGAGTCCCGTGCAGCGCGTCGGTGAGCGTGCGGTAGCCGTTGATCTGCATGATCTTGATGTTCGACCAGGCCCGGGCCAGCCGTTGGCGCACCAGGGGATCCTTGTCCCTGCCCCTCCGCCGGGCCTCGCGCACGACGGCGTCGTACTCCCGGGCGAACCGCCGGTGGCCGGTGGTGGCCGACGATCCGCGCTCGAAGCCGAGGGTGGTCATGGCCACCTTCCACCCGTTGTTCACCCCGCCGACCACGTTCTCCTTCGGGCAACGGGCGTTGGTGAAGAAGACCTCGTTGAACTCCGACGAGCCGTCGACCTGCTCGATGGGGCGCACCTCGATGCCGGCCTGCTTCATGGGGGCGAGCAGGTAGGAGATGCCGGCGTGCTTGGGCGCCTCGGGGTCGGTGCGGGCCAGCAGGAAGATGTAGTCGGCGTACTGGGCCTGGGTGGTCCACACCTTCTGTCCGTTGATCACCCACTCGTCCCCGTCGAGCTCGGCCCTGGTCTTGAGCGACGCCAGGTCGCTCCCGGCGTCGGGTTCGGAGAAGCCCTGGCACCACGAGATGGTGCCCTGGAGGATCCGGGGGATGAACTGGCGCTTCTGCTCCTCGCTGCCCCACTGCAGCAGGGTGGGACCGACCAAGGTGTCACCGAAGAAGTCGGCCCGCAGCGGCGCCTGGACCCGGGCGAACTCCTCGCTCAGCACCACCTGCTGGAGCAGCGAGAGCCCCTTGCCGCCGTACTCCGTCGGCCAACTGGCGCAGATCCACCCGCCCTGGTGCAGGGTCTCGTTCCACTGCTCGTTGAAGGTCCGCCGTTCGTCCGGCGTCATCGAGAACCCGGGCGTCCCCCAGCCCTCGGGCAGGTTCTCCTCCAGCCAGCGTCGGATCTCGGCCCGGAATTCCTCGGCCTCGGGCGGGTACGTGAGGTCCATACGGGACGCAGACTAGCTGCCGAGCCGTCCCCGCCTCCCGGTGGGCGCGCGCCATAAGGCCAGGTACACTGGGTCGCGACGGCTGACGGCGTGCCCCGAAGTGGGCCGAGCGCTGAGGAGGTGTGGCCGATGAAACGGGGAGAACCCCCCAGTAGACCGGGCGGCCCACCGCAGCTCCCGTCCGTGCCGCCTCGAACCACCTGAGCCCGTAGCCACCCGGGCTCCCGGCGCGGCATCAGCCGCGGAGCGATCGACCAGTGGGCCGGTACCTGTCTCTGCCGCGGCGCGCCCGCGCCTCCAAGGGGGGCCGGGTGCCGGCGGCTCCGGAACGGGCCGCGGCCCGTCGAGCACAGATCCGAGGACCAAATGGCACGCATTCTCCAGCGCCCCCGCCGGGGTGATCAGCCTGTCACGACCGACCCTGAGTCCGGCGCGTCCGTCGTCGGGTCGGCCAACCGGCACTCGGGCGGCCGGTCCCTGCACATGCCGCTGCGGCGGTCCGACGCTCGCCGGCACCGCTCCGAACGTCTCCTCGCCGCGGCCACCGTGCGCGACGCCATCGTCTCGGTCGCCGGCCTCATCGGCCGACCCGTCCGCAACCAGGCTGGCGACGAGATCGGCCGATTGGTCGACGTGGTGGCGAGGTGGTCGGACGGGCAGACCTACCCTCCCGTCACCGGCCTGGTGGTGCGGGTGGGGCGTCGGCCGGCCTTCGTGGACGCCACGGCCGTCGAGCGGCTCGAGCACGCCCAGGTCGTGCTGCGCTCGGCCCGACTGGACCTGCGCGACTTCTCACGGCGGCCCGGCGAGGTGATGCTCGGGCGCGACGTGCTCGACCACCAGCTGGTCGACGTCGATGACAAGCAGGTCATCAGGGCGGCCGATCTCTACCTGGCCCCGGTGCTCGGGAGGGTACGCCTGGTCGGCGTGGACGTCAGCAACGCCTCACTCCTTCGACGGCTCGGGCCCCGGAGGTGGCGCAGCCGCCCGACCCCCGGCCAGGTCATCGACTGGGCCGCCATCCAGCCGTTCGGGGACACCTCGCAGGGCGCCCTCGAGGTCCGGCTGCGGTCGTCGCACGAGGGGCTGCACCGGCTCCGCCCCGGCGAGCTGGCCGACCTCCTCGAGGAGCTGCGGCGGCCCGAGCGCCAGGAGCTGCTGGCCGCGCTCTCGGCCGACGAGGCGGCCGACGCTCTCGAGGAGATGGAGGCCGAGGACCTCACCCGGCTGCTGCGCGAGTCCGAACCCCAGACGGCGGCCGACCTGTTGTCCAAGATGGAGCCCGACGAGGCCGTCGACGCCCTCCGGGACCTGGACGAGGACGAGCGGGTGGCCCTGCTGGGCCGCATGCCGGCCGCCCCGGCGGCCCACCTGATCCAGCTCCTCGCCTACCCGGAGGACGAAGCGGGCGGCTTCATGACCACCGCGCTGATCACGGCGGATACCGTCGACAGTGCCATCGACGTCGCCGGCCGGCTGGCCGAGGCCCGCGCCCACGACCTCGACCTCGACGCGGTGGCGGTCGTGGACGGCGAGGGGCAGCTGGTGGGGGACCTGCCCCTGCTCGACCTGCTGCTGGCCCTGCGCACGGATCCCGAGGCGCGGGTTGGCCAGCTCCTCGACGACGAGGAGCCGGTCACCGTCGGCCCCGACGCGCGGGCCACCGAGGTGGCCGAGCAGCTGATCCAGTCGCGGCGCCACTCGCTGCTGGTAGTGGAGGGTGGGCGACCGATCGGCCGCATCCTGGCCGACGACGTGCTCGACGCGCTCGTCTCCACCAAAGGCCGGTTCCACTTCCCCCAGCTCTTCGAGTAGCGCTGTGCCTGCCGCCCCAGCGGGCCCGTTCGCGGGCGCAAGGCGGTTCCGCCGCTGGCCGTTCATGGTCTACCTGGCGGCCGTCGGCCCGGGCCTGATCGCCGCCGCCGCCGGCAACGACGCGGGCGGCGTGGCCACGTACGCCACGGCCGGCTCTCAATTCGGCTACCGCACCCTCTTTCTGATGGTCCTCGTGGCCATCACCTACGTGATCGTCCAGGAGATGGTGGCACGGCTGGCTGTCCACACCGGCAAGGGGCTGGCCGCCCTCATCCGCGAGCAGTTCCCCCTGCGCCTCACGGCCTTCGCCATCGGCGCCTTCGCCATTGCCAACGTCGGGCTGGTGGTGACCGAGTTCGCCGGGATCGCCACCGCCTTCAGCCTGTTCGGGGTCTCCCGCTACATCTCGGTGCCGGTGGCCGCGGTGGCCATCTGGGCGCTGGTGCTCTTCGGCACCTACCGCTACGCCGAGCGGATCTTCATCCTCATGACCCTCATCTTCATCACCTATCCCCTCGCGGCGATCCTGGGTCACCCCGATTGGTCCAAGGCGTTCTCCCAGGCCGCCTGGCCCCATTTCATTCTCTCCAACCCCTTCCTGCTCCTCATGGTCGCCCTCATCGGCACCACCGCCCCCGCCTCATAGAGCTGGATGTAGGGGGTGATGGTGGTGCCGATGAGGGCGACCATAGGAGCAGGAAGGGGTTGGAGAGAATGAAATGGGGCCAGGCGGCCTGGGAGAACGCCTTGGACC
>JBKQNY010000125.1:0-15524 GCA_052145775.1 Acidimicrobiales bacterium | reverse complement strand
CAAGCCCCCTTGATGCTTCACGCCCTGTGGGCAGTCACCACGCGCTCAGCGCGTCGATGCGCGAGTTCGCCGTGTTGACGTCCGTTCGACGGAGCCGGACGAATGATCGAGGCTAGGAGTGGGACGGTGCGGGCGGACCCCCCTCCAGCTCGAAGAGCAGGTCGTCGTCGTAGCACCACCACCAGTCCTTCCCGGTTCGTAGGAGCAGATCACCGGGTGGTCGGGATGGTCACGCCAGTGGCCGGTGGCGTGGCGGCCCGGCGAGCTGTGGTAGCACCCGACGTGCCCGCACTCGGTGCACCTGCGCAGGTGGACCTAGTGATTTCCCGAGGCCATGCATTCGACGCACCCCGGCCCGGAGGGCTCGACCGACGGATCGAGGGTTGTGTGGCTGCAGGTGTCGGTCACGGGCATTCCTCCTCGGGGGCCTGCCGCGGTCAGCGGTCGTCCCAGTCGACGGTCACGGTCTCGGCCACTTCAGGGTGGTGCTCGAGCCACGCCCGCGCCGTGGGGCAGGTGGGCCGGACGGTGAGGCCCTCCGATGCGGCGTAGGCAACGGCCGCCTCGACCAGCCGCCCGCTGATGCCTCGCCCGCCGATCTCCTCGGGCACTCCGGTGTGCACGAGCTCGAGGGTCGCCCCTCGGCGCCGGTAGACGATCTCGGCTTCGTGCCCGTCGACCACCACAGCGAAGCGGTGGCGCCGGGGCTGATGCTCAATCGGCGGCTCGTCTTCGGTGCTGGCCACGGCGTCCTCCTACCAGGCACGGTAGCGGCCAGTCGAATGAGAACCCACACGTCGGCCCCTCGCCCGTGCCGCCGATTGGGAAGCGACTCCCTGCCCGAGCGCGAGCCCGGGCCCGGGCTCGTCGGGAGCGTGCCATGTGAGCCGAGGACCCGCGATGGGGCAGACTTCCCGGCATGGCGGGTGAACTCGACGAGCACTACGACCTGCTGGTCGTGGGATCGGGACCGGCGGGCGAAAAGGCGGCCGCCCAGGCCGCGTACTTCGGCAAGCGCGTCGCCGTCGTCGACCGGTCGCCCCTCGCGGGCGGCGAGATGGTCGCCAGTGCGGTCGCCACCAAGGCCATGCGCGAGGCTGCGCTCTATCTGACGGGCTTCACCCGGCACGAGGTGTATGGGGTCAGCATCGAATTGGACCCGCAGGCGGTCATCGACAAGCTGCGCGCCCGTTCAGCCGACGTGGGGGCCAAGATGAGCGAGGGCGTGCTGGAGAACCTCCGCCGGCATCGGGTCGACCTCGTGCACGGAGCGGCCCGGCTCGGCCCCGACCGCACCCTCGTTGTGACCCCGACGGACGGTGGGCCGACGCGCACCCTGCACGGTGCCGCCATCCTGCTCGCCACCGGGTCGAGACCGTTCCACCCTCCGGGTATCCCGTTCGACGACCCCGACGTGCTTGACTCCGAGAGCGCCCGTGACCTGGACCGCCCGCTGGGGAGCCTGGTGGTCGTCGGAGGGGGCGCCGTGGCCTGCGAGTACGCCTCCATCTTCCTGGCCCTCGGCGCCGAGGTGACCTTGATCGATCGCGGGCACCGGCTGCTGCCGTTTCTCGACGCCACTATCTCCAACGCACTCGCCGAAAGCCTCACGTCCCGCGGCATGCGGATCCTCTTCGGGGCGAGCGTGACCGGGGTGACGCGAGACGGTGACGGGCTCCGGGTCGACATCTCTCCCGGCGAGCCGATCCGGCCCGAGAAGATTGTCTTCGCCGCTGGCCGCTCCGGCAACACCGAGGACCTCGGATTGGACAAGGGTCGGGTGGCGACCGACGAACGCGGCAGGATCGTCGTCGACGACCGCTACCGCACCAGCGCGTCGGGGGTCTACGCCGCCGGCGATGTGATCGGGCCGCCAGCCCTGGCCTCGGTCTCCATGGAGCAGGGACGGGTCGCCGCCTGCTACGCCATGGACATCCACTTCAAGGAGACCGTGGACCCTCTCACGCCGTTCGGCGTCTACTCCATCCCCGAGTGCGCCATGGTAGGGCTCACCGAGGATGCGGCCCGCCAGGAGGAACTCGACTTCGAGACCGGCGTCTCCCTCTTCAAGGACAACAGCCGGGCCGCAATCGCGGGGGCCACCGAGGGCATGGTGAAGCTCGTCGCTCGGTGCGACGACCGCAGGCTCCTCGGCGTCCACATCATCGGAGAGGGCGCCACCGAGCTGATCCACCAGGGCCAGGCCGTGCTGCACCTCGGTGGGACCATTGACTACTTCATCCACTCGACCTTCGACGTCCCGACCGTCAGCGACACGTACAAGTACGCGGCGTACAGCTTCCTGCAGCGGCTGGCTGCCCGGGCGTAGCTGCTCCGATTCCTACTGCGGGTATCCGTCCAAAGAGGGCTCGCCGCCCGGAGCCAGGACCGGCCCGACGCGGACCTCAGAAGGGAGTGGGGATGTAGCGCAGCGGCTGGTGAGGCTCGACGTACCCGCCGGACCGCTGGCGCCTGGGCAGGGTGATGTCCTGGACCTCGAGCGGCTCGTAGGGGATCTGACTGAGCAGATGGCTGATGATGTTGAGCCGACCTCGCTCTTTGTCTTCGGTGTTGGCCACGAACCACGGTGCCCATGCCGTGTCAGAGGCGGCGAACATGGCGTCGCGGGCCCGCGAGTAGTCGAACCAGCGGCTGTAGGACTTGAGGTCCATGTCGGAGAGCTTCCAGATCTTGCGGGGGTCGTGGATCCGACTCTCGAGCCGCCGGGTCTGTTCGTCAGGGCCCACCTCCAGCCAGTACTTGAGAAGGATGATCCCCGAATCCACCATGGCCTTCTCGACCTGGGGCACCTGCTCGAGGAATTTGTCTGACTGTTCCGGGGTGCAGAAGCCCATGACTCGCTCCACGCCGGCCCGGTTGTACCAGCTGCGGTCGAAGATGACGACCTCGCCCGCCGCCGGGAGGCGCGCGACGTAACGCTGCACGTACATCTGCGACTTCTCACGGTCGGTCGGGGCGGGCAGGGCCACTACCCGGAAGACCCGCGGGCTCACACGTTCGGTGATTCTCTTGATCGTGCCGCCCTTGCCCGCCGTGTCTCTCCCCTCGAAGACGATGCAGATCTTGGCCCCGGTGCGCTTCACCCACTCCTGCACGGCCACCAGCTCGCCATGGAGTTTGCGCAGCTCCGCCTCGTATTCTTTGCGCTTCAACTTGCCCGAAGGGCTACCGACGGGTTCGGCGGCGGCTTTCTTCGCGCTGCCGCCTTTGCCGTCCTTTCCCTTCGCCTTGTCGTTCGCCATGTCATTTCCTCCGATGGTCAGGCCGCCACGTGGACCCTGGCGGCATGGTGGAGCCGAGCCAGGTACTTGCCGCCCTCCCACAGACCCAGGAGTACCACCGCGGTCAGGAGCGAAAGGCCCCACTGGCGGGCCGTCAACTGGGTCGTGCCGAGCAGGCGTCGCATGAAGTCGGCCTGGGTTATGAGGAACGCGCCGGCGAACTCGGCCAGGGCGATCATGTTCATGCGCTGGCTGTTGAAGGTGTCGAGCTGGAACACCGAGTCCCTCTCGCTCCGGGCCTCGAAGGCGGCCACGATGAGCATCAGCGTGAAGGCCACGAGCCCCATGGACTGGCCCTTGGCCAGGCTGCCGTAGTGGTTGATCCCCAGGGCGATCATCCCAAGGTTGGCTACGGCGACGTAGAGGCCGACCAGGCCGCAGGTCACGAACACCGGGGTGGTGAGGATCGACTCGCCCCGGGGGCGCGGGCGCCGCTGCATGAGACCAGGCGACTCCTTGTCGAAACCAAGGGCGATGCCGAAGGGGGCGTTGACCAGGAAGTTGATCCACAGGATCTGCACCGGGGTGAAGGGCTGGCCCGCGGCGAGGTCGAGGAGCGTGGCCCCCAGGAAGGTCAGGACGAACGCCACGAGCTCGAGGAGCACGAAGCGGATGTACTTGTTGAGGTTGTCGTAGAGCTTTCTGCCCTGCTCCACCGCGAAGACGATGGTGGCGAAGTTGTCGTCCGAGAGGATCATCCGGCCGGCGTTCTTGGCCACCTCGGTGCCGCTGCCCATGGCCACGCCGATGTCTGCCGCCTTGATGGCCGGCGCGTCGTTCACCCCGTCGCCGGTCATGGCGACCACGTGTCCCTTCTTCTTGAGGGTGTCGGCCAGGAGGACCTTGTGCTCCGGGGCGACCCGGCCGACGACACCGATGTCGTCTATGCGGGCCAGCCGCTCCTCCTCCGACAGGGCGGCGAAGTCGGCTCCCAGGATGGCCTCCCCGTGGATCTCGAGCTGCTCGGCGATGGCCGCGCCGGTGACCACGTCGTCGCCGGTGACCATCCGCACGCGGATGTGCGCGGCGGTGGCCTCGGCTACCGCCGCCTTCGACTCGGCCCGCGGCGGGTCGACCATGCCGACCAGGCTCGTCATCTCCAGGTCCACGACGTAGGCGAGCAGGTCGCCGCCGGCGTCGAAGGAGGCCGCGTCGATGTCGCGGTATGCGCCGGCCATAACCCGGAGGCCTTTTTTCCCCATGCGCTCGACGTGCTCCTGGGCCTTCTGTCGGAACTCGTCGCCCCACGGCACGCTCTCCCCGTCGGCGAGGGCCGTGGCCGCCCGCTCGAGGACCGCCGGCGCGGCGCCCTTCACGAAGCAGCGCACCGTCTCTTTCCCCGACGGATCGGTGATCCGGTTGAACGTGGCCATCAGCTTGTAGCCGGGGTCGAAAGGAAGCGTGGCCAGCCTTGGGTGCTGCTCCCTGGTGGCGTCGGCGAACACCCCCGCCTTGTGGGCCAGGACCAGCAGGGCGCCCTCGGTCGGGTCCCCGACCACCTTGCCGTCCACCAGGGTTGCGTCGCTCGCCACCACGTAGGGCAGGATCACGGCGTCGAGCGTGTCGGTCCTGCCGGCAGGGTGGGTGATCGTTCCCTCGAGGCTGTAGCCGGAACCCGAGATGGCATAGCGATCGGTGACGCTCACGACCTCCACTGCCGTCATCTGGTTCATGGTCAGGGTGCCGGTCTTGTCCGAGTTGATGGCCGAGGTGAAGCCCAGCGTCTCCACCGAGGGCAGGTCCTTGACGATTGCCTTCTCCTTGGCCAGCTCGAGGCTTCCCAGGGACAGCACGACCTGGACCACCATGGGGAGCGCCAGCGGGATGGCGGCGATGGCCAGGGCCACCGCGGTGTTGAACAGCACCTTCCACGGCTGGCCCCGGTAGGCGCCGAGGGCGAACATGATCAGCATCGTGAAGCCCGCCGCGCTGACGATCCACAGCGTCAGGGTGTTCATCTGCTTGGTCAGCGGGGTCTCCTCGACCGCGGTCTGACCGAGCATGTCGGCGATCTTCCCCATCTCGGTGTCGCCGCCGGTGCCGGTGACCACCATCACGCCGCTGCCATGGGTGACCGGCGTGTGCATGAAGGCCATATTGGACTGCTCGCCGGGACCGAGCTGGCTGTCGGACAACGTCGATGCGGCCTTGTCCGCAGGGACGCTCTCCCCGGTCAGTGCCGACTCGTCGATGGCCAGCGCGCTGCCCGACACGATGCGGCCGTCGGCTGGCACCTCGTCGCCGGCCGACAGCACGACGACGTCCCCCACGACCACCTGGTCGGAGGGGATGTGGGCCTCGGTGCCGTCACGGCGGACGCGGGCGGTCGCCTCCATCATCCCCTGCAGGGCGTTCATGGCGCTCTCGGCCTTGCCCTGCTGGCGCAGCCCTCCGACCGCGTTGAACAAGGAGATGACGAAAAGTGCGATGGCCGTTCCCCACTGGGCGATGATCAGTGAAACCACTGCCGCCCCGACGAGGATCAGCTGCATATAGCTCGTGTACTGCCCGAGGAGGCGGCGCAGCGTCGACGGAGGATTCTCCACCGGCAGGGTGTTCGGTCCGTTGCGGGACAGACGGGCCGTCGCTTCCGCCGACGTCAGGCCGGATTCCACGTCGACCTGGAGTCGCGAGCAGACGTCCGAGGACTCGACGGCGTACCACCGGGTAGTCACGGTCGCCGGGCCCTGTTGCATTTGCGGCTGAGTGGTCATGGCACCGATCCCGTCTTCGCCTAATGGCCGAGGGCGCACCTGCGGTCCGGTGCCTCGGCGGACAGGCACCAGACGTAGTCAAGCACTCTGGCGCGACTGGCAACAGCCCGCGAGCGCTTCGGGACCCGCCGATGTCGCCATCCGGCACACTTCCCGACCCGGGTCGAGCGGCTCAGGGATCGTTGTCCAGGAGACGGGCCGACACTCTGCCGACCCGCTCGCGGTCACCTAGCACGTCGATCTCGGTGATCCGTCCCTGCGACATGGTGAAGGCCATGATGGCGAACGGCTCGCCGTCGATGGTGACCAGGGCGCCAGCCGAACCGTTCACCAAGGCGGGGTGCAGGTCGCGGTCAGGGGCCGCTCCGAAACGGGCGTTCTCGGCCACAGCGACGGCACCTCGCACTTCACGCAGCGCGGGCCGGCGCGCGGTGCCGAAGTCCCCCCGCAGGACGACGTCGGGGTGGAGCAATTCGATGAGGCGGGCCATGTCGCCGCGCCTGGCAGCGCCGAAGAATGCATCCACGATCTCGCGTTGACGACCGGGGTCGGTCTCGACCGATGTGGGTCCCGTGTCCTGTACCCGTCGGCGTGCCCTGCTGGCAAGCTGCCGGGTGGCAACGGTGGTCCTTCCGACCATCGTCGCGATCTGCTCGAAGGGCAGGTCGAACATGTCGTGGAGCACAAATGCCAGGCGCTCGGCCGGGGGAAGCGTGTCAAGGACGACTTGAAGGGCGAGCCCCACCGAGTCGGCCAGGATCGCCTCGTCCTCGGGGGCCAGCGGACCCACTGGGCTCACGATGGGGTCGGGCAGGTGATCGGGTAACTCCGACTCGCGTCGCACGCCTCGCGAGCGCAGCATGTTGAGGCAGATCCGGGCCACGACGGTGGTGAACCACGCAGCGGGATTGGCAACGCCTTCGGGCTCGGCACGGTGAACGCGGATCCAGGCGTCCTGGACGGCATCGTCTGCCTCGGTGAGCGATCCCAGCATGCGGTAGGCGACGCCGCGAAGATGGTCCCGGTGCTCCTCGAACTGTTCGTCCAGCCAGTCAGCTTCGATCACCGACCACATCCTCGCGTCTCGCCGCCCTCTTCGACCCGCCAGGGAGGGGCGGTGTGACCGGATCGGAGAGAATTCCCGCAGAACGGATCCCACAGCTGCGTACACAGCAGGCGGCGAGCGGACCATCGAGCCCCACTGAAGATTCGCGCGCTGCGTCGCCCAGGGATCCAACTCCACACAGTGCTTGCTTGGTTAGATTGTCCCCGGTTCCGTATGCCTGCGGGCGGCTCAACCATGGAGGGCGCATCGGCACATGGGAAAGCAGGGGGTTGTCTGGGTTGTCGTCGTCGGGCTGGGTGCCTTCGGATTGGCCGCGTGCGGGTCGTCACCGTCGGATCAGGCCACGACCTCGACCACGGCCATCGCTCCGGCGGCGGCCGTGGCCACGGGGACCTATGCGCCTTCAGGCGCTTCGGGTGAGCCGCACTACGTCGTCTCGGTCAGTTCCGCCGAGAACACCGAGTTCGACGGTTCCGTGAAATTCATCTATCAGGACGGAAAGACCACGTCCGTGTTCGATTTCAACGCCCATGTCACAGGGCAGATCGCAGAGGCGACGCCTTCCAATGTGGCGACAACGGGCTCGGGGACGAAGACGGTCTCTTCGGTGCCCACGACCCTGCGGATCCAAGTCGGGGCCGACAAGCTGACGCTTGAGGGGTGCCAGGCCTATCTGCCCGAGACCCAATCTTCGGACGCCTGTACGTTCGTTCGCTCGACCTGAGCTGACCCGTAGCGCTTCGGCGTTCAATCGGTGGCCTCCACGATGCCGATGAGACCCGACGGGGGAACGCCCGACGTCCAGTCGTCCATCCGGGTCGTGACGGAATGCCCATAGTCAAGGATTAGCTTGACTATTTGGTGCGCGGTGGCTTACACTCAAGTGAATGCTTAACCAAGCTAGCGACCTCGATCGGACCTTTCACGCGCTGGCCGATCCCAGCCGGCGTTGCATGGTGGAGCGCCTCAGCTTGGGCCCCGCCTCGGTCAGCGAACTGGCGCGCCCCCTGGCCATGTCCCTGGCGGCTGTGGTCCAGCACGTTCAGGTGCTCGAGGCGTGTGGCGTCGTCAAGACCGAGAAGGTCGGGAGGACGCGGATATGCCTGATCAGGCCGGCGGCGATGACCGCCGCCGAGCAGTGGATCAATGACCGGCGTCGAGGCTGGGAATTGCGACTCGACCGACTGGGCGACGTCCTGAGCGACGAAGCCGCCAAAGATCAAGGGGATCCATGACTCTATCCAGCGCAAACCATGACACCTTCGTCGTCGTGCGTACGTACCATGCGCCAGTCGCAAGCGTCTTCCGAGCCTGGGCGGATCCCAATCGGAAAGCTCGTTGGTTCGCAGGCTCCGCCGACGCGCTTGGCAACGGATACGAGCTCGACTTCCGGTTGGGTGGACGCGAGGTCAATCGCGGCGGACCGCCAGATGGGCCCGTGTACACGTATGCCGCCGAGTTCCGGGACATCGTCGATGACCAGCGGATCGTCTACACCTACGAGATGCATGCCGACGAGAACTTGATCTCGGTGAGCGTCGCCACTGTTGAATTCCGCGAGGTGGGTGGTACAACGCAGCTGGTGCTCACCGAGCAAGGGGTGTTTCTCGACGGCCACGACACGGCGGCTCAGCGCGAGGAAGGAACGCAGTCCCTGCTGGACTCCTTGTTTGCCGCCCTCGCCGTAGAGGATTCGTGAGCAGGGTCCAAGCGACGGCGCCATACGGCACGCATGCGGGAGAGGCTCTCAGGGCCGTGATGTCGTTGTTCTGCAATGACCGAAGAGCACCGCCAACCGAAAGCTAGAGGCGCGCGACGAGACTCGTCGTCCGCAACCAAGGAGCACCATTCAATGCGCACGCTGGCATCCTTCATCTTCACCAGCCTTGATGGTTTCTACGAAGGTCCGAACGGCGAGTTGGACTGGCCGATCGTCGACGAGGAGTTCAGAGATTTCGCCGTCCGCCAGCTCGACGATGCAGACCTTCTCGGCTTCGGTCGCGCGACCTATGAGCACATGGCCGCCTATTGGCCCACCAAGGAGGCCAAGGCGAGCGACCCCGTCATCGCCTCACGCATGAACGACAAGGAGAAGCTCGTCTTCTCCACGACCCTGACCGCGGCAAGCTGGTCCGGGACCACCGTCATCCGCGGTGAGGCGACCGAGCTGATGCCGGCGATCAAGGCCGCTGCGGACAAAGAACTGCTCGTGATCGGCAGTGCGCACCTGACCGCCAAGCTCGCGCAGGCCGGCGTTCTCGACGAGTTGCGCGTCATGGTCTGCCCGATCGTGCTCGGCCGAGGACGGTCCCTGTTTGAAGACTTGCAGGGCCGCATCTCCCTCACCCTCCTGCGGATGAGGCAGCTTGCCTCCGGCAACCTCGTGCTCACCTACCGACCGTCACCTCACCCGAACTGACCAAGGGGGCGCGTCCGGAAGTCCGTGCGGACGGCGCCCCTGTCGCAGGTAGTGCCCTACGATGCCTTCATGCGCGCGTTGATGTACGGGGTACAGCCGGAGGTGCAGCCCGTCCCCGAAACGGACAACCGCCTGCTGCGGATGCTGGCCCAGACGCCGACGCGGCTCGTCGACATCGACGAACCTGGGTTCCTTCGTCGGGACTGGGTGGTGACCAAGCCCCGACTGGTTGGGATCTGTGGGTCGGAGTCCAAGGCGGTGTTCCTCGACTACGCCAGCCTGATCGATCCGTCCAACGCCTTGATGCAGAATCCGATGAAGGATTTCGTCTCGATGCCCCACGTCATGGGCCACGAAGTGATCGCCGAGGTGGTCAGCGTCGGCCCCGCAGCAGACGGACTCGAGCCGGGTGACCGAGTTGCCCTCAATCCGTGGCTCACGTGCGTGACGAGAGGCGTGTCGCCTGTCTGTCCGGCGTGCGAGGCGGGCTACCTGAGCCAGTGTCATTCGTTTGCGAAAGGCCCTTTCGCTCCGGGCATGCACATCGGCATGTGCTCCGACGCCAACGGGGGCTTCGCCGACCTCATGCCGGCGCACGACTCGATGCTGTTCAAGGTGCCGGATCGCCTGACCGACGAGCAGGTCGTCTTCGCCGACCCGTTCGCGGTGGCACTCCACGCCGTAACCCGGCACCCGCCGCCGCCGGAAAGCAAGGTCCTCGTGTACGGTGCCGGCGCGCTCGGCCAATGCGCCGCCGCCATCCTGCAGGCGCTGTACCCGACAGTCGAGGTGATGGTGGTCGCCCGCTTCGAGGCGCAGCGCCAGCTTGCCGAGACGTTCGGGGCGCGCACGGTGCCCCACGAGCCGCGCCTCGAGGTGCTCGAACGGGTCGCGAACTGGTCGGGCGGCGTGCTGCGACCGGCCGATGGACTGCCCATGGCGTTTCCCGGCGGCGTCGAAGTGGTCTATGACACCGTCGGAGCCGCCGAGACGCTGGAGGTCGGGTGCCGCGTGTTGGCCGCCCACGGAAGCCTGGTGAAGCTTGGCATGCACGGCGCCGCCAAGTGGGAGGACACGCCGGTGTACTCCAAGGAGCTCACCTTTACCGGCTCCAACGCGTTCGGGATAGAGGAGGTCGATGGTGTGCGCCAGCACGGCATCGCCCACTTCCTGGACTTGGTCGGATCCGGCCGAATCGACCTTACGCCGATGCTCACCCACACGTTTCGCCTCGAAGAATGGCGTACAGCCTTCACTGTGCTCGCCGATCAGGCAGCATCAGGGGCAATAAAGGTCGCGATCGACAGCCGTTAGGCCTTCAAGGCTGCGGTCCAGGGGCCCGGGCACCTGACGGAACGTGCCTCTCTCGCACTGCCAGCGGTTCAACCATTCGGCCGGAATACCACCTTCATCGCCTGGCTTGCACTCTTATCGAGCCCGGCTTGGACGGCCTCTCGAAAGCCCTCCAGAGGGAACTCGTGGGTAATCAGCACGTCCGGCGGGAACGACTGCCGTGCCAGTACCTCGAGGGCGGCGTCGACCGAATGGTCGAGGCCCTCGGGTGCTCGTCCGATGACCGACGACGGGTTCGACCCGTGATCGACGGACCCCACCACCACGAGTTGCTTGTACCAGAGAGGGGTCATGTCGACGTTGCCGATTCCGGTCGCGCCCAGGCTGAGCACGGTCCCCCGATGATCGGCGGCCCGCAACGCGTCGGTCATGGCGCTGTGTCCCCCGGCACCCTCGATGACGTAGGCAAATCCTCCCATCAACATCCGGTCGTCACCGTCCCCGACTGCCCGCCCCCCGGTCAGAGCAGCCAACTCCTCGAAAGCCGCAGCGCCGGCTCCCATCACGACATTGGTCGCCCCACATGCGCGTGCGGCTTCGGCCTGGTGGGGGTAGCGCAGAAGAACCGTCACCGGGTTGTCCGGGAAATAAGCCTGCACAGCCAGGAGGGCAGCGAGACCGATGATGCCGCCCCCAACGATAAGGATTGGGGCACCCTCTTCCGGCGGATGGTGGGCGAGGCCGTGCATGGCGATCGAGACTGGCTCGTGCAGGCCGGCCGCCTTCTCCGGCACGCCCTCGGGGATGGGATGCAGCATCGACCGATGGCCCAGCACCTGCTCGGCCCATCCTGCCCCGAGCCCTCGCGTGTACCCGAGCGCCCGCCCACCGGTCATCACGTGACTGTCGAAGTTGAGACAGCTCGACACCCATCCCTTGACGCAGTCTGCGCAAGGTGGGTCGATGCCCCGGGGAAGGCAGGGGATGATCGGGTCGACGGCAACCCGGGTCCCGACCTCGAAGGGGCAGTCATCGCCGACCTCGACGATGATCCCGGCGATCTCGTGGCCCAGCTCGAAGGGGAACTCGGCGATCCCTCTCAGGGTGGGTGACCCGTCTAGCGCTGGGGCGAAGAGATGGAGATCGCTGCCACAGATCCCTCCGACACCGACCGCGACCCGTGCCCATTCGCCGGTGGGGAGCGACGGTTCGCCCACCTCCACCAACGAGGCAGGGAAACTGGCGTCGGCCAAGTCGTAGCGAACGGCTTTCATGAGAGGGATTCCGGGTTGAGGGTCAGCTGCCTGACCCTACACAGGTCCAAGCCTGTTGGGCCCAGTCTGCGGAATGGCTGTCGTTGGTCGCGGTCATCTCTGAGTGATCGCGGTGCCGGCGGGAGAGGCAGCCGAATCTGTCCTCGGTGCGCCCAGCTTCTGCAAGCTGCGACGAGGTGGGAAGGGGACCGCCGACCACGGAGTTCCCTACAGGCCCCTACGCTCCTCGAGGCAATACTCTGCGGACAGCGGTGGCGCAGTTCGGAGGGGAAGCATTGACGGCGCCGACGCGGATATCGGCGGATGGACATCCAGCAATCCGTTCATTTCGGTCGCATACCGTCGAACACGACCTCGAGCATCCGCTCTGGCGATCCGGCAAAACCCGGTGACTGTTCGGCGGCCAGGCACGTGCCAACGACAAGGCCGATGGCCTCTGTGCCATCGATATCCTCGCGCACGGCGCCGGCCCTCTGTGCACGTTCGAGGAGCCGCTCGATTGCTTGGCGCATTCGTTCGTACGTCTCCGCGCACTGGGACTTGATATCGATACCGGCGGTCGCCAAGGCAGTAAAGAGATCTCGCTTCAATGCGGCGCGTCCAGCTAGAAGGCGAAGAAAATCAAAGAAGGCTCCGCCCGGGTCCTCGGCGTCAGCCACACTCTCAATCGCCTGAGAGAGCTCGTCAATGCGCATCACGACGATGGCCTCGAACAGCGCCTCTTTGGTGGGGAAGTTCCGGTACAAGGTCCCCACACCGACACCGGCACGTTCGGCCACAGCGTCAACCGGCGCAGTGACCCCTTCGGCGGCAAAGACCTCTTCGGCGGCTTCGAGGATTCGCAGGCGGTTCTTGACCGCATCGGCACGCAGCGGCCGCGGCTCGGAATCGACGGGCACGACGGTGACGCTCGCTTGCCCGGGCGCAGGCGTCATGACCAGTGACCCCTGCGATCACCCTTGACAAACGGAACGTCCGTTCCGTATAGTGCAGTAAGCGGAATCATCGTTCCGATTGTATCCCCGCCCCCGGCGATTGACCAGGCCCTTTGTGCCCTTCCTGGTCACAAGGTCGGTAGCGATCCTGGAGGTAGCCATGGCCACGACGCAGATCACAGCGAACCACGGGAACGAACCCGGCTCCACCGAGCCAGACCCTAAGCGCTTCTGGGCACTGGCCGTGATCGCGCTGGCCCAGCTCATGGTCGTGCTCGACGCCTCAGTCGTCATCGTGGCCTTGCCCTCGGCGCAGCGGGCGCTACACAT
Organism: Acidimicrobiales bacterium; assembly: GCA_052145775.1. GTDB lineage: Bacteria > Actinomycetota > Acidimicrobiia > Acidimicrobiales > RAAP-2 > CAVYPR01. The sequence continues at coordinate 2,191 of JBKQNY010000125.1, read as the reverse complement.
CTCCGTGGCCAATCGCCAATGGGTCATGACCGCTTACACCCTGGCTTTTGGAAGCCTGCTCCTCCTCGGAGGGAGGATCGCCGACTACCTCGGGCGGCGACGGATGTTCATCGTCGGCCTCATCGGCTTCGCCATCGCATCGGCGCTTGGAGGGCTGGCCCAGGATTCGGCCATGCTCTTCGGCGCCCGAGCCGTCCAGGGAGCCTTCGCCGCGCTGATGGCGCCCGCCGCCCTGTCCCTGCTAACGGTGACGTTCACCGAAGCCCACGAGCGTGCTCGCGCCTTCGGTGTCTACGGAGGCATTGCCGGCGGAGGAGCAGCCATCGGTCTCATCCTCGGGGGCTTCCTGACTCAATTCGCGTCGTGGCGCTGGACCTTGCTCATCAACGTTCCCATCGCCTTGGGCGCCGCCTTCGCCGCGACCCGCGTGGTGCGCGAGAGCCGGGGGGTGTCCACGCGGTCGGGCTATGACGTTCCCGGAGCGGTGTCGGTGACCGCTGGGCTGTTTCTGCTCGTGCTCGGATTCACCACGGCGCAAACCCATGGGTGGGGAGCGCCGCTGACCGTGGGCCTGCTCACCGGGGCCTTCCTGGCACTCGCCGCCTTCGTCGTCATCGAGTTGGGCTCCCCCCACCCGTTGTTGCCGCTGCGGGTGGTCTTGGACCGAAACCGGGGCGGGGCGTATCTGGCGTCACTCCTCGTGGGTTCTGCCATGCTCGGAACCTTCCTCTTTCTCACTTACTTCTTCCAGGCCACGCTCGGCTACTCGGCGCTCAAGACGGGCTTCGCCTTTCTCCCGTTTTCCGCTGGGATCGTCGTCGGGGCCACCCTGGCCAGTCGTCTGCTACCGAACGTTGGGCCCCGTGTCCTCATGGTCACTGGTCTCATTCTCGGTTCTCTCGGACTCGTTTGGTTCACCCGTCTCGGCGTGGACAGCAGCTACCTGGTCCACGTGTTGCCGGCCGAGCTTGTCGTGAGCCTCGGCATGGGTATGACGTTCGTGCCCATGAACAGCACCGCCCTCATCGGGATTGATCCGCGGGATGCTGGTGTCGCCAGTGCGTTGGTCAACACCACCCAGCAGGTCGGGGGATCGCTCGGGATCGCATTGTTGAACACCGTGGCCGCCACCGCCGCGACCGGCTATCTCGCCGGTCACCTCGGATCCGCAAACGCGATCCGAACCGCGGCGGTGCACGGGTATACGACGGCCTTCACCGTAAGTGCGGTTTTGCTGGCCTTTGCGGCCGCCGTGGCGGCCATTCTCATCCGGGCCACCCGCCATGATCTGTCGACCAACCCCAACGTCGAGGTGGCATTGGCCGCCGAGTAGGACATCACGCGGCCGTGCCCGCGCGAGGACTCCCGTGTGAACTATCGAGGGTGAAAACGCTTCCAGTTGGCCACCAGGGACGCTCTCGGCTTGTCGTCGTAGGCAAGTTCCGCGCTGACGGTGATTGAGGATTCCGAGACCTCGACAGGCTCGGCGCGTAGACGGAGGGTAGGTCCCAACGGGGTCGGCCGTAAGAAGCGAACGTCGAAGCCTGCCGTGATGAAAGGCAATGGAGCCCCTGGATCAGCCTGCCACCCGTGGCGGTTCGCTTCCCAGATCACCACAGCAGCGGCATGGCAATCGAGCACCGTCGCGATGATCCCACCGTTGAGAAAGCCAAATCCGTTATCGTGCTCCGGGCATGGCGTGAATGTGGCGACCGTGATCTCGCCCTCCCGATAGCTCCGAAGATGGAAGCCATTCGGATTGGCGTGCCCGCAGCCGAAACAGGTGGCGGTGGGAAACAGGCTCTCCTGGACGCTTAGCTGCTCTTTGCCTGATCCCACAACGCCTCCCTTGGACTGGTGCTGTCGGACACGGATCCTCGAGCACCCCAGGCCCCGGAGCATTCTCTCGTCACTTTAGGAGCCCGCCTTTCGACGTGCGCCACACCGCCGGCTGCACGTGCCTGGCACGGGCGCCGACACATGCGCTCTGGTGCGATCGGCACCATCTCCTCAGATAGTTGTCTCTCAGGCCCGTTACCTGGACTTGTGGTGGAGGTAATAGGACGGCGGATTCAAGCGATGGACGCGACAAGCTCGCTAAATCGCTCCGCTGGAGTATCCCACTCGAGGGTCTTGCGCGGGCGCTCGTTGAGCAGGGCGGCGATCTCGTCGAGGTCGGCTTGGGAGTGGA
>JBKQNY010000124.1:0-21704 GCA_052145775.1 Acidimicrobiales bacterium | reverse complement strand
CATCGGGTCTGGGGCTGCTCGGCATGGATGCCCCGGAGCGGATGTGATGCAGGCGCTCGCCGCGCACAGCCGTCGTCGCCGCCGCCGCTGGCCGGTCATCCTGACCGCCATCGTGGTGGTGGGCGTGACCGCGGCCGGACTCGCCGTCGCCCTCCACACAAAAGGAACGGCGGGAGGGATGGGGGACGACGCCAAGTCGGGGGCGACCGGGGGCCACGGCGCAGCAGCGCCACCGGCCGCTGGCACGGGCTCGGGGCGGTTCACGGTGGTCTCGACCACGCCGCAGACCGGTTCGGCCGGGGTGGCCAGCAACGCCACGTTGAGCGTGCGCTTCTCGTCGCCCCTGGCCACCAGGGGCTCCCACCCGACCCTCAACCCGCCGGTCACCGGCCATTGGAACCGAGCCGGCTCGGCCACGCTCGTCTTCGAGGCCTCGGCGCCGCTCGTGCCCGGGTCGACCGAGACCCTGACGGTCCCGGGCGGCCGCTCCGGCATGCGCGCCCAGTCCGGCCAGTACCTGGCCCGGAACGTGGCGGCGACGTTCACCGTGGCCGACGGGAGCACCCATCGGCTCCAGGAGCTTCTGGCCCAACTGGGCTACCTGCCGCTCGCCTACGTCCCGCCCGCGCCCGCGCCCCCAGCTGACGATACGGCCGAGCCGCAGCCGGGGTCGCTCACCTGGCGGTGGAACATGCCCACCTCGCTCACGTCGCTCTGGCTCACAGGCTCCCCGAACGTGATCACAAAGGGCGCCGTCATGTCGGTCGAGCGGCAGAACGGCCTCAACGTGGACGGCGTCGCCGGTCCCGAGGTGTGGAAGGCGCTCCTGGATGCCGTGGCCTCGGGGAAGGGTGACGCCACACCGTATTCCTACGTGTTCGTCACCAAGACACTGCCCGAGACGCTCACCCTCTACGTCAACGGCGCCGTCAAGTTCGGCGGCGTTCTGGTGAACACGGGAGCCCCGGGGGCGACAACCCTCGATGGCACCTTCCCGGTCTTCGAGCACGTGAAGGCCTCGGACATGAAGGGGACCAACATCACAGGTTCGACCTACAACGACCCCACAGTGCCCTGGGCCAGCTACTTCAACGGGGGGGACGCCCTCCACGGGTTCGTGCGGTCCCACTACGGCTACCCGCAGAGCAACGGGTGTGTCGAGATGCCCATCGCCGACGCCGCCATGGTGTGGCCGTACACGCCGATCGGGACCCTGGTCACGGTCGTGGGTCTGCCCAACACACCGCCGAAGACGCCTACGACGACGACGACCGCCCCACCGGCGACGACGACCACGACCACCACCGCGCCGCCGACGCCCACACCCGGCAGCACCACGACGGCGCCCGCCCCGTTGCCCGCCACACCGCCGGGCTGATCCCCGCGGCCCCACTCCCGACACGGCTCACTCGTAACATCCGGGTCGAGATCCCCTTCCGCCTGCCCGTGTGCCGACCGATCGACCTGCGCCCGCACCAATGCAGTTGCGGCGGGCGCAGGCGCCTGACGCTGGCACCTCTCGACGGTTCGAGTCCGCGGAGTGAAAGATGTGGGAGATGCCCGTGGTTCCGATGAACCGTCAGATCCGGCGCCGCGTGGTGGACGAGCCGTCGGTCCTGTCCGACCCCGGTGCGTCCGGCGCCCGATGACCGCGGCGGACGGCTCGGGCAGGGGCCTCGGCGTCGTGAGCATCGCCTTTGGGGCCGCCTGCCCCTATGATGAGGCGGCCCGGCGGGCGGCCGCGCTGGGCTTCGACCACCTCGACGTGGGGCTCGATCGGCTCGCCGGGGCCGAGATCGGGCTGCTGGCACTACCCGTCGGCGATCGCATCGGCTCGGTCCCGCTCACCGGGTGCACGGTCCGGCCGCCCCGGCGGTGCACGTGGGAGGAGGGCGTGGCCTTCTTGTCCCAAGAGCCCGGGATCAGGGTGGAGCCAGGCCCGTCGTCACTCCTGGACTCGGCCGACGCCGTGCGGGCCATGTGCAACGAGGTCCCCGGACTGCGCATCACCCTTGATACCGGCTGGGCCGTGGTCTGCGGCTACGACCCCCTGGAGGTGGCCGACCTGGCCGGCCACGTCCAATTGCGCCAGGCCAGGCCCGGTGACCCCCAACTGCACCCCGATGAGCACGGGGACGTCGACTTCACGTCGTTTCTCGCCGGTCTGGAACGCCTCGGCTACGACGGTCTCTTCAGCGTGGAGTACTTCGACCTGCCCGATCTCGGACTGCCCTTGGAGGACCCGGTCGGCCACTGCGTGGCCCTGGCGGCGCGGGTCCGCCCGATCCTCCCGTCCTGAGCAGGGTCTATGTGACAAAGGACCCTAGGGGACCGATCGGGGGGTTCTGATAAAATCGGCATCAGATAGAGAACGAGGAGGAGCGCTTCCATGCCATCGCGCAAGCTCAGCTTTCCGGTATTCGATGCCGACAACCACATGTACGAGACGCCGGAGGCGTTCACCAAGTTCCTGCCCAAGGAGTACGAGGGACTCATCAAGTACGTGCAGGTGAACGGCCGGACCAAGATCGCCGTCCGCAACCGGATCAGCGACTACATCCCGAATCCCACCTTCGAGGTCGTGGCCGCCCCGGGGGCTCAGGAGGAGTACTTCAAGGTCGGGAACCCCGAGGGGAGGTCCCGCCGGGAGATCATGGGCAAGGGGATGAAGGCCCTGCCCGCCTTCAGTGCGCCCGAGCCGCGGCTCAAGCTCATGAATGAGCTCGGCATCGACCGGGCCATCATGTGGCCAACGCTGGCCAGCCTCCTCGAGGAGCGGATCCACGACGACCCGCCTGCGGTGCACGCCATCGTCCACGCCCTCAACGAGTGGATGCTCGAGCACTGGACGTTCAACTACGAGGATCGGATGTTCCCAACCCCGGTCATCCACCTGGGCATCTGCGACGAGGCCATCAAGGAGCTCGACTACGTGGTGGAGCGGGGCGCGCGCATCATCCTGATCCGTCCCGCCCCGGCGTGGGGCTGGGCCGGCCCGCGCTCGCCCGCCCTGCCCGAGTTCGACCCCTTCTGGTCCAAGGTGGCCGAGGCCGGCCTCCTGGTGGGGATGCACTCCTCGGACAGCGGCTACCAGCGCTACACGAACGAGTGGGAGGGCGTGCTCGACGCAGAGATGACCCCCTTCAAGGGCGGCTCGGGCTTCTCGGCCATCGTCGGCCACCAGGGACGACCCATCATCGACACCGTCTCCTCACTGGTCGGTCACGGCCTGTGCACGAGGTTCCCGACGATCCGCTTCACCCCGGTCGAGAACGGGTCGAACTGGGTGCGCGGACTCCTCCACGACATGGAGTACGCGTGGGAGCACGCCCCGAACGCCTTCGAGGAGAACCCGGTCGACGCCTTCCATCGGAGCATCTACGTCCACCCGTTCCACGAGGAGAACCCCCTGGCGCTCATCGAACTCCTCGGTCCCGACCGGGTGCTGTTCGGCTCGGACTACCCGCACCCCGAGGGAATGGCCGACCCCATCAGCTTCGTCGACGAGCTGGTGGGCTTGCCCCAGAGCGACGTGGCCAAGGTGATGGGTGGCAACCTCAACGGCCTGCTCGGCCTGAGCGACGAGAAGATCGCCGCCTGACAACGGGGCAGCTGCCCCACATCCGGGACCCGCAGGCGCAACCGACCTCCCGAAGGGCTTGTCCAGGCGGTTCCCGATGATGAGACCAACATGCAGCGTTTCAATAGTGCCGATCCTCACCGAGCGGCTCAAACATCCCTGATGCAGGGAACGAGGCGGGAGTTCGCAGAGCCATGAAGTACGACCCGGAGGCCGTCCGCGCCAAGTACCTCGCCGAGCGGGACAAGCGGCTCATCCCCGGTCGGGCGGACATCCGCGACCTGCATCAGGACACGTACTTCTCTGGCTACCGCGACGACCCGTTCACTCCCTATTCCGAACGCGAGCCCGTCAATGAGGACCTCGACGTCGTGATCCTGGGCGGCGGCATCGCCGGGATCCTCGCCGGCGTTCGTCTGCGGGAGGCCGGTGTCGAGCGGATCCGCATCATCGACAAGGCCGGCGGCATCGGCGGCACCTGGTACTGGAACCAGTACCCGGGCGTGATGTGCGACGTCGAGTCCTACATCTACATGCCGATGCTCGAGGAGTTCGGGTACATCCCCGAGCGGCGCTACGCCTACGGCGAGGAGATCCTGGCCCACCTCCAGGCCATCGCGGCGCGCTATGACCTGGTGGACGACGCCCTCTTCCACACCGGGGTGACCCGGGCCGAGTGGGACGAGGACGCGGCCCGCTGGCTGGTGCGCACCGACCGTGGCGACGAGCTGCGCGCCCGCTGGTACGTGATGGGCGTGGGCATCCTCAACCTGCTGAAGCTCCCGGCGATCCAGGGAATGGAGGAGTTCGCCGGGCGCTCGTTCCACACGGCGCGCTGGGACTATTCGTACACCGGCGGTGGCCCGCACGAGCCGCTCACCGGCCTCAAGGGAAAGTCCGTCGCCCTGATCGGTACCGGGGCGACCGGCATCCAGTGCCTGCCGCCGCTGTCGGAGTCGGCCGAGCACGTGTACGTCTTCCAGCGCACGCCGTCGGCCATCGGCGTGAGGGGCAACCGGCCCACCCCGCCCGAGTTCGCCGACCACCTCAAGCCCGGTTGGCAGAAGGAACGGATGGACAACTTCCAGGCCATCATGTTGGGTCGGCGCGTCAGCGTTGACATGGTCGACGACGCGTGGACCCACGACTACGGCCCTGCTCAGCACCCGCCGCGCTGGGAGGGCATGACGCCGGCCGAGTACATGCGCAACGCCGAGGAGCTCGACTTCAAGATCATGGAGGCGCACCGGCACCGGGTCGAGGAGCTGGTGGCCGACCCCGAGACCGCCGAGATCCTGAAGCCCTATTACCGCTACATCTGCAAGCGGCCCTGCTTCCACGACGAGTACCTGCAGGCCTACAACAACCCGAACGTGACGCTGGTCGGCTGCCCCAGTGGCATCGAGCGCATCACCGCCAAGGGCCCGGTCGTCGACGGGAAGCAGTACGAGGTGGACTGCATCATCTACGGGACGGGCTTCGAGCCCGAACTCACCCCCCTCTACCGCCGGGCCGACCACGAGATCGTCGGTCGCGGCGGCGTCACCTTGGCCGAGAAGTGGGGAGGCGGCGCCGCCAGCCTCTTCGGCATGATGAGCCGAGGCTTCCCGAACATGTTCGTGATGCCGGCTCCGGGCCAACAGGCGGTGGTGACCGTGAACTACACCCAGCTGGCGGTGTTCGGGGCCGAGTTCGTCGGTCGCACCATCGGCATGCTCGAGGAGCAGGACGTCGGGGTCTTCGACGTCGGCGCCGAGGCCGAGGAGGAGTGGACGAAGAAGATCGTCGACTCATTCGTCGACGGCAGCGCGGTCATGTCCGCCTGCACGCCTTCGCGGATCAACAACGAGGGCCACCCCGAGGCGCTGAACCCACGCAACGGAAATTACGGGCGCGGCATGGGGAACTGGTTCGCCTACCGAGAGCGCCTACAGGACTGGCTCGAGGACGGTACCTTCGAGGGCCTGGAACTCGAGGTCCGGTCGCCGGCATCGTGACGGCACGGCAGCGGGTCGCCGTCGTGACCGGCGGCGGGAGCGGCATCGGTGCGGCCATTGCCGAGGATCTCGGCGCCAAGGATTGGTTCGTGGTCACGGTCGACCCGCTCGTCACCCTCGACGGCGCCGAACGGCTCCCCGAGCCCGAGGAGACCACCGCCGGGCGCATCGTGGCGGCGGGCGGCTCGGCCCGCGCCTCGGCCACCTCGGTGACCGACGGCGATGCGGTGCACGACCTGTTCAGGGAGCTGGCCGACGAGCACGGCGGCCTCGATGCCGTGGTCAACGTCGCCGGCATCACCCGGCAGACCGGCTTCGCCCACGGCAGTGAGGAGGACTGGCTGGCGGTGCTCAACGTGCACCTCGGTGGCTACCTCAACGTGCTCGAGGCCGCGCTGCCGCTGATGGCCGCCGCGGGCCACGGCCGCATCCTGGGCGTCACCTCGGGATCGGGGTGGCGGGCCGCGGACGCCGGCGCCTACAGCTGTGCCAAGCGGGCCATCGCCTCCCTCACCTGGCAGCTTGGTCTCCAGGCGCCGCCCGGGGTGACCGTCAACGCCATGTCCCCGATGGCGGCGACCCGGATGGTGGCCGCCGCCCTCGAGCGGGCCCAAAGGGAGCACGGGACCTCCAGCGGTGGAGGGATCTCACTGGCCTCGATGCCCGGACCCGAGTATCTCGGGCCGCTCGGCGCGCACCTCGTCGGCGACGGGTTCGGATGGTGCTCGGGCAAGGTGCTCTTCGCCGGCGGCACGGAGGTGGCGGTCATCGACGAACCCCGCCTGCTCGAGGTGGTGCGGAGCGAGGGCGTGGCGTCCCTGGTCCGGGTCCTCGACGCCGTGGTCCCCCGTGCCCTGGCCCGGGCCGAGGCGGGCCAGGCGAGCGACGGGGGGGCCAACCCGCGGTTCGGCCCGATCTTCGACGAGCCGGCTCCCGAGCGTGCGGCGGCCGCCGAGGTGCGGTCCTGCCTCGTCGTCAGCGACCGACCGGAACTGGCCGCGGCGCTGACCGCGGCGCTCGAGCCCCGCTCCATCGCCTGCCACCGGGCCGAGCCGGCGGACGGGTTCGCCGCCGCGGCGGACTCGCTGCACGCCGCGGTCGCCGTTGCAGGACCGGTCGATGCCCTCATCGTGGCCCCTGCCGCCGATGCGGCCCCGCCCAAGACGTCGGTGGGCTGGGAGCGGACGCTGGCCGAGCACCGTGACATCCTGGGTCGGCTCTACTCCGACGCCGCGTGGGCCCGCACGGTCGCCGACTACGCGGCCGCCGCCGAGCGGCCGGTGCGGCTGGTGACGCTCACCGACGCCACGACCTCGGGCGGGCGCAGCCGCGCCCAGGCCGCGGTGCAGCTGGCCCGCGTCGGCAAGGCCATGACCGAGGGCCGCGTGACGGCGTTCGCCGCGGGCCTCGAGGGCTCGGGGCCCGGGGCCGTCGAACCGGCCGCCGAGCTGGTGGCGCACCTGCTCTCCCACCCCGACGCCGGCGCCCTGGCCGGCGCCGAGCTGGCGGTGGGGGACGGCTGGTTGGGGCTCCGCAGCCACCCGAGGCCGGCCTGCAGCCTCACCTACGGCGGCCCCGCCGTGCCGCGGTGGCTGGATGCCAGGATCCGTGAGGTCGTGGGCGCCGGGGAACCGCCGCCGTCCACGGAGGCCCCGTGACCGACCGGCCCACCCGGGTCGTCGACGCCCACGTGCACCTGTGGGACCCGGCCCGCACCGACTGGTACCCGTACCTGGCGAAGCCGCCTCAGGGCGGCCCCGGTGACGCTTCGAGGATGTACCGCCGTTTCGACGCCGCCACCTACAGGTCCGAGTCGGCGCAGTGGAACGTGGAGAAGATCGTCAACGTGGCCGCCGCCACCGGCCGGCACTCGGTCGACGAGACCCTCGAGCTCGACGCCGCCGCCGCCGCCGGCGGCCGGCCTGACGCCATCATCGGCGGCCTCCCGCCGGCCGACTCCGTCGCCGAGTCCGTGGAACTCATTGAACGGCAGATGGCCGCCCCCAGGTTCCGGGGGGTGCGGCCCATGGGCGGCCTGGCCGAGCCCCTCCCCGCTCCCGACGTGTTGCGCGCCCTGCAGGAGCGGGACCTCGTCTTCGAGATCATGACCCACCCCGACCAGCTCGTGGCGGCGGCGCGGGGTCTCGAGGGATTCGACGACCTGACGGTGGTGGTCGAGCACACCGGCTGGCCCCGCTCGGGCTCGGGCGAGGAGCGCTCCCTGTGGCGGGACGGCATCGACGCCCTGGCCGCGGCGGGCGCCAACGTGGTCTGCAAGCTCTCGGGACTGGCCATGCCGTTCGGCTCGCTTGGTGTCGAGGCCCTCGGCCCCTGGCTCGAGCACGCCATCACAGTTTTCGGCCCTGACCGCTGCATGTTCGCCAGCAACTTCCCGGTCGACTCGATGTTCGGGACCTTCGACGACCTCTACGCCACCTTCAGCGCCGTGGCAGCCGGGCTCGACGCGACTGCGAGGGAGAAGCTCTTCGCCGCCACCGCCGAGCGCGTCTACCGGCTGTAGCCGGGGGAGCGCGGATGACGCCGGTGGATCCCACTGGGCACAAGGGAGCGTGGGCCCTTCGGGCGGCACCCGTGGGGGTCGCCTGCCCCGCCGAGAGGCCGCGGTGACGGGGCGCCAGCCCCGCACCAGGGTGCTGGCCGAGGGCCACGCCTTCGACTCCTTCGACTGGCGGGAGGTGGTGGCCGAGGGGGCCGACTTCGCCTTCGAGATGGACGTGACGCCGTTCGTCGTGAACAGCTCGGGCGCCCTCCAAGGCGGCCTGATGGCGACCCTGGCCGACATGGTGGCGGGGTCGGCCCTGGTGAAGGGCGAGGGCGCCTACCAGAGCGCCTTCACCAGCGAACTGCACATCAGCTACCTGGCGGGGGCCCGGGTCGGACCGGTGCGGGCGACCGCCCACGTGCTGCGCCGGGGCCAGCGGACCGCGGTGGTGAGGGTCGAGATGGTCGACGTGGGAGCCGGCCATCTCCCCGTGGGCACCTCGACCGTGACCTTCTCCGTCCGCCGCGCCCCGGCACCGGGGGACGCCGCCGCGCCGGGTTGACCCGGCGGTCGGCTACCGGGTGACCGGGCTCGGGGGCTGGGAGACCGAGACGGGTGCCGCCTCGCGGAGCTCCCCGAGGCGCCGGAGGGCGGCTGCCGAGGCGTTGGGGTCGATGGGCGGCAACCGGAAGCTGGTGTAGAGGACCCGGCGCTCACGCACGACCGGGGGCTCCGCCATGTGGAGGGTGCAGCTGAGGTGCACCGTGACGTCGCCGGTGCGGGTGGGCAGGGAAACGACCGGGAGGTCCATGGTGGGCTGCACCAGTGCCGGCCACACGAGGGCGCGGTGGGAGCCGGCGACGACGCGGAGCTGGCCCGAGTCCCGGTCGGCGCCGGTCACCGAGATGCCGGTGGTCAGGCTGCAGCAGTCGTAGCTGTGCCGGCCGAGGGAGCAGTCCTTGTGCCACGGGACGTCCGAGATGCCCCTGGTGACGCCGATGGGCTTGAACAGCGCCTCGATGCGGTTGGTCCCCTCGGCTCCCCAGCGGTGACCGTCGCCGGTGAGCGAGGCGATGGCCATGAACCGCGGATCGCCGGTCAAGGCCTCCGTGTGCGGCGACACCTCGTCGAAGTGCTCCATCCGCACCAGCCGCTCGACCCCGTCGGCGGTGGTCGCCCACCACGACCGGCCGTCGCCCGCCGAGTACCGGGGGGCGGCGGCGTCCATGTCGGCCGAGACGGCGGCCATCTCCTCCTCGTCGAAGACCCCGGTCAGGTGGAGGAAGCCCGCGGCTTCGAGGAAGTGGGCGAGCAGCTCGGGGGGGTCCCCGAGGCTGAAGCTGCGTCGGAGGTCGAGGGGCGAGCCGTCCCGGTCGGCGAAGGCGATCTCCCCGGGCAGGGTGGGGGCACGGCCGTCCAGCGCGCCGCGCAGCAGCAGCCACCAGTCGAGGAGGTCCGACAGCCTCCCGTCGAACGAGAGCCTCCCGCCGGCGAACCAGCCCATCGGCGTCGCCTGGTCGCTGAGGAGGTCCTGCAGCTGGCCGGCCTCGAGGCGGAGGTTCCCCGCGCCGTCGAGCGTGCCCGGTCGCACGGCCGGGACGCCGTCGTCGACAACCAGCGTCCAGGCGCCCACTGTCGCCACGTCGACACAGATCGGCGGCGGACCCAGCATGGCGGTGGCCGGGGCGAGCAGCCCGGCCCGCTCGGCAAAGGCGCCCGCCACGAGGCCACCCAAGGCGGTGGCGGGGTCGGGGACGGGCTCCTCTCCGTCCACCCGGGAGCGGACATCGACGCTCACCGGGCACCGGCCCCTCGGTCGGGGGCGAACCGGTCCCAGTCCCAGTGCATCATCGACTCGAAGGGCGCGGCCAGGACCGGTCGGGTGGGGGAGCCCGCCCAGGCCTTGCGGAGCACCCCGCTGACCCGCTCGGCGACGTCGGCCGGCTCGTCGTCGAGATAGCAGAGGGTGATGCGCTGGTCACCTGGTGTGAAGGCCGGGTGGGTGAGGGCCGAGCTCCTGGCGAAGATCCAGATCCCGGCGACACCCACGGTCCCGAGCAACTCGGGGACGACCTCGGCGTGGGTGCGCTGGAGGTAGTCGTCCCACCCCGCGCGCCCGGCCGGCTCCTCGACGACCAGCAGCACGCCCCGGTTGGGGCGGAACGGTACGACCTCGGGCCCGATGAGGGCCCGGGGTGCGGCGTGGGTCTCGAGGAGCGCCAGACCGGCCTTGTAGCGGGTGGGCATGCGGTGGGGGAACCGACCCATCTCCGCCAGCCGGCGGCCCAGGGCGAAGAACTCGTCCAGGGTCTCGGTGACCGGCTCGCCCATCAGGTAGCAGACGACGTGCTCGACCTCGGTCCACCCGCCCTCCTCGGCGATGCGGGCGGAGCGGCACGCCGGGGTGGACGCCCAGCGCTGGCCGTTCACCAGCCCGGCCAGCTGGTACTGCTCGGGCATGTGGTCGAGTTGGTGCCACCCGAGGTAAGGGCGGTCGTCGCCACGTTCCGAGCGACTCGTCAGCGAGAAGAAGCCGAACCTGACCCGTTGCAACCGTTCCCCTCCTCTCTCTGACCAGGCCGATGCTACCGAGGCCCCTGGGGGTGTGCCGCGAGGGAGAGATTCGTCACGGGTCAGGGGAGGGCGGGACGAACGCGCCCGTCGAGGAAGGAGATCACCGCCTCGGAGAAGGCGTCGTTACGGTCGCCGGCGATCATGTGGGCGGCGCCGTCGACATCGACGACCGTGGCGTCGGGGATGCGGGCGAGCAGGTCTTCGACGCCCTCGTCGGTCACCACGTCGCTCAACATGCCGCGCACCAGCATCGTGGGGACGGCGATGTTCGCCATGGCCACGTCGAACAGACCGAGCAGCCGGTCCGGGACGGTCTCGGTTCGTCCTTGGTTGACGAAGCGGGGGTCCCAGTGCCAGTACCAGCGTCCGTCGCGCTGGCGCAGCACCTTCTTCAGGCCCTCGGGCCGCATTCGCCTGGGTCGGTTGGGCGTGTAGGCGGCGATGGCGTCCGCCGCCTCCTGCAGGTCGGCGAAGCCGTCAAGGCCGCTCACCATGAAGTCGCGGATCCGCTCGATCCCCTCCGGGCTGGCCTTGGGCGTGATGTCGACCAGCACCAGTCCCGCAGAGACGGGTCGGTCACTGGTGCCCTCCGCCAGCATGGCCGCGACCCCGCCGAGCGAGGCGCCGACCAGGACCGGGGGGCGCCCCAGCTGGTCGGCGACGGCCAGGATGTCGGCGGAGAAGGCGGTGAAGGAGTAGTCGCCGTTCGGCGCCCAGTCGCTGTCGCCGTGCCCGCGAAGGTCGAGGGCCACGGTTCGCCAGCCCTTCGCCGCCACGCGCTCGGCGGTCGAACCCCAGGCGTGGCGGGTCTGGCCCCCGCCGTGGAGGAGGAGCACCGGCCAGCCGTCGGCCGGTCCCCGCAGGTCGGCGACCAGCCCGACCCCCTCGAACCCCTTGAAGGTGACCCGTTCGCTGTCCGTCACCGGGCTCGCACCCGGTGCCCGGTCGTCTCGGGTCGTGCCGCCTCGGTCTCCACGGTGCCGACCGTAGCGGTTGACGGGGTGGCGCCGGTCGGCCTCGTCGGTCGTCGGGGCGGAACGACGGCTGGGGGCCGTTGCCGTCGACGCGGGGTCGGTACACTCAGGGCGTGCGTGTGATCGTCGATTTCGACCGCTGCGAGTCGAACGCCCTGTGTATGGCGGCCGCCCCCGAGATCTTCGAGGTGCGCGACGACGACCTGCTCTACGTGCTCGACGAGGAACCCGGTGAGGAGCTGCGGGGGAAGGTGGAGGACGCCGTGCGCTCGTGTCCGCGCTCGGCCATCACCCTGGTCGACTGAGGGTAGCCGCCCTCCTCGAGCCGCGGCCGACGGCTGCGGCCTCGTTCAGGTGTCCCGCGTGAACACCCTGCGCTCGAACACCCAGCGACCGCCGATCCGCACGAGTTCGTCGGCGTACTTCCCTGAGACGGCCAGCTCGGGACGGGGCGGGTCCCCGGCCAGCACGTACATCTGCACGTAGGCCTGCACCGTGGCCCGGTCGCCGTCGCCCTCGATCACCAGGTTCGAGGCGATGTGCCGCGGGGAACGCTGGGAGGAGGGGAGCCCGGCGGCGAACGTCGCCAGGGCGTCGCGGCCCTCGAGCACCAGCGGACCGGCATCCAGCACGCCATCGGGAGAGAAGGTGTGGGCGTAGGCCTTGCCGTCACCGCTGTCGACGGCGTGGTTGTAGCGGGCCACCAGGCCCTGGATCTCCAGCTGATCCTCGGTGGTCAGTGCCATCGAATCCCCCTCCTATCCCGGGCCGCCGGTGGGCACGCACGGGCCCCGGTCTTGAGAAGCCGGCCAGATCCTATAAAGATTGCCCCAAAGAGCGAAGACGGGCCCCGGCGCGGGCCCGCTGGGGGTCGGCGGGTGCCATCGAGCGGTGAGATTGGGGGTGCTGGGGCCCCCCTGGGGGCACGGGTCGCCGACCTGGCGGCACTCCCACACCGTCCCGGGACCGGGCGGTCGCCGCGTGCGGAGCGGTCCGCCGCGCCCGAGGAGTTCGACGTCGTGGTGGTTGGCAGCGGGGGGGCGGCGCTGTCGGCCGCCGCCGGCGCACTGGGCGCCGGCGCTTCGGTGCTCGTGTGCGAGAAGGCCCCTGTCCACGGGGGGACGACGGCGTGCTCGGGGGGAGTGGCCCACATCTACGCCAACTCGGTGATGTCTGCCGCCGGCGTCGAGGACCCTCGCGCCGAGGCGCTGGCCTACATGGCCAGGGTGGGGTACCCGGGTGCCTACGACCCCGAGGCGCCGCACCTCGGGCTGCTGGCCGACGACCACGAGCTGCAGGCCACCTACTACGACCGGGGGGCCGAGGTCATGGCCCGCCTCGCCGCTCTCGGGGCGGTCCGGATGGAGGCGCCATGGAAGGCCTGGGACGGCCAGCCCTTCCCGGACTACTACGACTTTGAGGAGAATCTGGCGCCTCGGGGCCGGGGCGTCCAGGCGCAGACCGAGGACGGGGGGGCCGGCAACGGCGGCGAGCTGGTCCGACAGCTCCTGGACTACGCCGAGGGGCGGGGCACGGAGGTCCGATGCTCGAACCGAGTGGTCGACCTGGTGGTGACCGACGGCGCCGTCACCGGGGTCGTGGTCGACGACGGGCGGTCGTGCCGGCCGGTCGCCGCCCGTGGCGGTGTGGTCTTCGGATCGGGGGGCTTCGCCCACGACCCCGAACTGCGCGAGCGCTTCCTCTTGGCCCCGGTCGTCGGCGGGTCCGGTGTCCCGTCGAACACTGGTGATCTGGTGCGCTTGGCGACCCGGGCCGGCGCCTCGTTCGGACCGATGCACCATGGCTGGTGGAACCAGCAGGTGCTCGAGGCCGCCGACGACTATGCCAACTCGGTGCTCGATGTCTGGTCGGTTCCCGGCGACAGCATGCTGATGGTGAACCGGTTCGGCGTGCGGGCGGTGGGCGAGAAACGCGACTACGAGTCGCGCGGCCGGGTCCACCACATCTACGAGCACGACGAGTACCTCAACCGCGTCATGTTCATGATCTACGACGAGCGCACGGCCCGCCGGTTCGGCGGACGGTATCCGGTCCCGCCCGACGGTGCGGTGGCCGACCACGTGGTGAGCGGTACCGGCCTCGGCGGCCTGGTGGCGGTGATCGACGAGCGCCTGCGGGGGCGGGCCCGGTGGTCGATGCCCCCAGGCATCGCACCGGTCTTCCTGGCGCCCGGCTTCGCCTCGACCCTCGCCGCGACCATCGAGCGCTTCAATGCCATGGCCACGAGGGGCGTCGACGAGGAGTTCGCCCGGGGCACCAGGGCGGTCGAGGTGGCCTTCCACGGCCCGACCGCCCCGGACAACGAGCTGCCCAACCCCCTCATGTACCCGCTGGACACCGGTGGCCGGCTGTTTGCCATCCTCCTCGTGGGCAGCACCTTCGACACCAACAGCGGGCCCCGCATCGGGACCGAGGGACAGGTGCTCGGCGAGGACGGCCCGATCCCCGGCCTCTACGGGGCCGGCAACTGTGTCGACGGCGTCTTCGGCGAGGGCTACCCGGGCGGTGGCTCGACGATCGGCCCGGGCATGGTGTTCGGTTTCCTGGCCGGGACGCACGCGGCCCTGCGCTCACCGAGGGTGTCGGCTCGGTGAAGCTCGCCTACCTCGACCTCCCCGGCGAGGGCGTCTCGGCCGTCGTCCTCCACCGCGAGGCGACGCCTCCCCAACGCGACGCCGAGGTGGTGCGAGCCACCGGCGTCGTGGGGCGCACGGTGACCCCCTTCGGCGACTACGCCTACTACCCGAGCGGCATGGCCATCGGGGGCATCTGCTGGTACCGGTTGCTGCCCGGCTACGCCGGGACCGATCCCATCTCCCTGGCCAAGGCGGTGGTCCAGGTCTGCGACCTGCTCGACACAGCGGCAGTGGAACGGCCGCTCCTGGCCGGTTTCGGCCAGGGTGCGGTGGTGGCTCTCGGGGTCGGGTCGCTCCGGCCCGGGAGGGTCCGGTCGGTCGTGGCGGTGGACCCGCACCCGGCCCACCTCGGGCTCCTGCCGGCCGCCGTGTGGGAGTCCCCCGAGCCGCCCCCGACCTTCCTGGCGTCCTCGACCCCGGAGGGCCGTCCGGCGCTGGAGGAGTCGCTCGGGCTGCTCGCCGAGAAGGGCCGGCCCGTAACCAGCTGGTGCTGGGACGGCGCCGGGGGCGAGGAGGCCGCCGATCCCGACCTGGCCGAGGCCATCCGGCGCTGGTTGGCCGGGGAGCGGCCGCGGTGAGGAGGCCGCGCCGGCCAGCGGTGTTGACGGGTCGGCGGGTTGGTTGGAGAATTCCGGGGCCCTGGCGGGCGCAAGGAGGACGGTGATGACCACGACGGACCTTCCCGATCTCGTCCTGGCCGAGGACGTCCCCGAACGGTGGCGACTCGGCCATGCGTTCGTGCCGAAGGGCCGCTACACCGACCCCGAATTCCTCGGGTTGGAGCTGGAGCGGCTCTTCCCCCGCACTTGGCTCAACGCCTGCCGCTGGGACGAGGTCGAGCGCGTCGGCGACTACGTCGACTTCGAGATCGGCGGCCAGTCGATCGTCGTGGTGCGCACCGACAAGGGGCTCAAGGCGTACTTCAACGCCTGCCGACACCGCGGGACCCGGCTCGTCCAGGGCCAGGGGAGGATCGGGGAGTTCCGCTGCCCGTTCCACGCCTGGCGGTGGAACCTCGACGGATCGCTCAAGTACCAGGCGGACGAAGGGAATTTCGACCCCCGTCCCGCCGACGAGCTCTGCCTCCCCGAGTGCCGGGTGGCCACCTGGGGCGGCTGGGTCTTCGTCAACATGGACCCCGACGCCGAGCGGCTCGAGCGCTACCTCGACCCGATCCCCGACCGGCTCGAGGGGTTCAAGCTCGAGGACATGAAGATCGCCTGGTACAAGTCGGTGCTCCTGCCGGCGAACTGGAAGACGTCCCTCGACGCCTTCATCGAGAGCTGGCACGTCCCGGGCACCCACCCCCAGCTGACGCGCCCCGACAAGCACAAGGGCCCGCCCACCGTCGCCGAGTCCACCAACTACGGCGTGACCTTCAACGAGCTGTTCCGGCTCCACTCGCGCCACGCCGACACCTACCGCTACGGACCCGAGGGGGACTCGACCCGGGTCCGGGCCTCCTACGGCGTCGACCCCAAGGCGATCTTCACCAACGTGGAGTACTCCCTGCGCGAGCTGGGCGCCCTGTACCTGAAGACCGACCTGGACGCGGCCACCGAGCTACTCACGACCGAGGGGTCCGACGGTCCCGAGGGCAACGCCATCTACCAGCGGCTGCGGGCCGAACACGCCCGCGCCGTGGGGATCGACTACCCGGTGGTGACCTCGGCCCAGCTCAAGGGGGCGATGTACGACTGGCACGTCTTCCCCAACACGGTCTTCTTGATCGACATGGGCTGCTGCCTCACCTACCGCGCCCGCCCCAACGGGCTCGACCCTGACAGCTGCATCTTCGACGTCCAGGGGCTCGAGCTCCCCCCTGCCGCGGGGCTGCCCACGGCGCCCCGCCGGTTCTTCGCCGACTGGAGGGAGGGCGAGATGGGCGAGATCCTGAGCCAGGACTTCTCCAACATGTCCGAGGTCACGACCGGCCTGCACTCACCGCACTTCGACGGCCACCGCCTGAATACGGCCCAGGAGATGACCATCTGGAACTACCACCGGGCCATCGATCGGTACCTGTTCGGCTGATGCCCCCCGAGATCGGCCGTCGAGCGCTCCGTTCGGCGGAGGTGCCGCCGAGCGACTATGACCTTGAGCTGAACGACACCGTGAGCAGATGCGGCGACCGCGGCCGCAAGGAGGAGTGGCAGTGCTTGAGATCGAAGACGCGACCGCCGGGAGCGTCGGCACCGTGGCGCAGCGCCACGGGCGCCTCCCGGTGCCCGCCTCCAGGGCGGTTGCGGTGCGCGTGCCCGACGGCGCCGGCATGAACGACGGGATGGCGCGCGGGACGGCCGAGGTGGCCCGTTGAGCCTGCTCAACCCCTTCGACGTGGCCGAGGGCGTCCCCTACGGCACCCAGATCCACCGGACGGCCGAGACCCACTCCGGCGAGGTGGCGATCATCTTCGCCGCCGAGGACGGCTCCGAGCGCCGGGTCACCTGGGACGAGTTGGACCAGCGCTCCACCCAGCTGGCCCACGTGCTCGCCGAGCGCGGCGTGGCCCGGGGCGACATCCTCGCCGTCTGCCTGCGCAACTCGCCGGAACATCTGATGGCCTGCTTCGCCACCTGGAAGGTGGGGGGCGTGGTCGTGCCCATGCGCTGGGATCTGCCCGAGTGGGAGCGGGCCCGGGTGCTCGCCACCCTCTCCCCGCGCCTGCTCATCGATGCAGAGCATGCCGACATCTTCGAAGAGAGCCGCTCGGCATCGACCGAGCCGCTCCCCGAGGTCGTCCCGCCGCACGGCTGGGGGGTCTGCAGCTCGGGTTCGACGGGCACCCCCAAGGTCATCCTCATCAAGAACCCGGGGCTCTTCCTGCCGATCGCCGGGGTCTCCTCGGTGGTCGAGTCGTACGGCGAGCTCCCCATGCCCCAGCTGGTCCTCGTCCCGGCGCCGCTCTACCACACCAACGGGTTCACGGCCGCCCGGAACCTGATGGCCGGCAACCGGATCGTGCTGCTCGAGCGGTTCAACGCGGCCAGGATCCTCGACCTCATCGAGCGCCACCGGGTGACTGGGTTCATCGGGGCTACCCCGATGCTCCAGCGCATCTGCCAGGTGCCCGGCATCGACGACCGCGACCTGTCCTCACTCGACTGGGTGCAGCAGGGGGCCTCGCCGCTGCCGGTCTGGCTGGGGCGCCGCTGGTGCGAGCTGGTGGGACCCGAGCACTTCTTCCTGAGCTACGGCGCCTCGGAGATGCACGGCCTGGTCATCTGCCGGGGGGACGAGTGGCTCGGGCACCCCGGCACCCTGGGCCGAGGGTTCAACGAGACCGAGATCAGGATCCTCGACACCGAGGGGAAGGAGCTGCCACCCGGAGAGGTCGGGGCGATCTACATGCGAACCCCGACCGGGCCCGCCGCCTTCTACGTCGGGGACAACGTGCCGCAGATGCAGAGCACCGACGACGGCTTCGTGACGGTGGGCGACCTCGGGTGGCTCGACGAGGACGGCTTCCTCTTCCTGGCCGACCGGCGGGTCGACATGATCGTGACCGGGGCGGCAAACGTCTACCCGGCCGAGGTGGAGTCGGCTCTCAGCGAGCACCCGGGCATCGCCGACGTGGTGGTGATCGGCCTGCGGGACCCCGAGTGGGGCCGCAGGGTGCACGCCATCGTGCAGCCCGCCGACACAGCGCCCCTCGAGGCCGATGAGGTGATCGGCTTCGCCAAGCATCGCCTCGCCCCCTACAAGGTCCCCAAGACCGTGGAGTTCGTGAGCGCCGGACTGCGCAACGACGCCATGAAGCTGAACCGGGCGGCGCTGGTGGCCGAGCGGGACGGACCCGACCCCGACACCGCCGCCGGCCCCGGGACCGCCTGAACCACGAGGTCGGCACCGACCCCCGAGCTGTCGAGCGGCGACCGGCCTAGGGTTGCTGTCGAGCGGGAGGGTCGACGGACGGTGCTGTTCATCGAGGAGACGCACGCCGCGGTCGGGGCCAGGATCGCCGACCTCGAGGCCCTTTACCGCGACGTCTGGATGCCCGAGCTGGCCCGCACCGGCCTGGGCAGGCTGGTCTGGTACTGCGACCTCGCCCACGGCGCCAGCCTCTCCTACCGGGTCGTGACGGTGACCGCCGTGGTCGACGGGGCGGCCTGGGAGCGGCTGTCGGCCGAGGTGCGCGGGGGCCGGCTGGCCGGGTGGCGGCGGGAGGCCGACCGCTGCCGCCACCGGGTGGACGGCCGGATCCTCGTCCCCCTCGGCTGCTCGCCCCCGCTCGAGCTGGACGGGATCCCGACCGAGCCGGCCGAGTCGGCGCCCGTGATCTACATGCAGGACACGATGTGGCCCCGCCGGGGCATGGCCGACCGCTACGAGGTGGCCCTGGCCTCGACCTACCTGCCCCTCCTCGACCGCCCCGGCGCCCAGCTCAGCGTCGAGGGCGCCTACCGCACGGCCCCCGGCGGGGGGACGCACCGCCAGGTGGTGCTCATGCAGCGGGTCCGCGACGTCGATCGTCTCACCCGCCTGCTCTCCCACGAGCTGCCCGAGGGGATGGAGTCCCCGGGCAGCTGGATGCACGAGGCCCTCACCTACCGCGAGCGGTGGCGGAGCAGGCTGCTGCGGACCGCCCCGTGGTCCCCGGTGCAGTGATGCTGGTCCTCCACGAGGTGCACACCGTCACAGGCGAGCACGCGCGGGAGTTCGACCACCTCTGCCGCGACGAGCTGGCCGGCCGCCTGGCCGATCTCGAGGGTGTGCGGCTCCTGTGGTATTTCGACCACGCGGCGGGATCGGGCCCCTCCTACAACGTGGTGACCCTCACCGGGCTGGCCGACGGAGCGGCCCTCGACCGGCTGGCGGCGGCGACCGTCGACGGCGAGCTGGCCGGTCTCTGGAGTCGCCTCGACGAGTGGCGCCATGAGGTGGTGGGCAAGGTCGTCGAACCGGTCGACTGGTCGCCGCGGCGCGACCTCGACCTCTCCGCGGTCCCCGTCGACGGCGGCGAGCACGAGTGCACCCTCTACATGGAGGACACCGGCTGGCCCACCGCCCCCATCGACGAGTACCTCGCCTACTGGGACACCGACTACCACCGGCACCTCGAGGCCCAACCCCCCGAACGCCGCCTGCTGCGGATCGAGGCGTGCTTCCGGACCACCTTCGGGTCGCACCGCCACCCCGAGGGGATCCTCCTGCAGAAGATCGGCAACCTCGGGGCCTTGAAAGGACTGCTCACCAGCACCGAGCGCTACGACCCGGACCGCTGGCCGGGCTCCTACATGCACGGGGCCCTGGCCCTGCGGGACCAGTGGGAGAGCCGGCTGCTGCGGACCTCGCGCTGGTCGCCGCTGTTCTGAGCCGTTCGCTCAGCCGGCCACCACGCGGTTGGTGAGCACGCCGATCCCCTCCACCTCCACTTCCACCCTGTCTCCGGGCACCACGTCCACCGGCGGGGGCGGGGTGCCGAGCGTGACCACGTCGCCGGGATGGAGCGTGAACAGATCCGACAGGTAGCCGACCACCTCCCAGGGCCAGAAGCGGTAGCGGGCGGTGGAACCCGACTGCACGACGGTGCCGTTCACCCGGGCCGTGATGGCCAGGCCGTCACGGATCAGCTCGGCAGTGATGTCGGTGCGCACCCACGGCCCCATCGAGGCGAAGGTCTCGAAGCCCTTGGCCAGCCAGAACTGGGGGAAGTGCTCGGTGGCGGTGACGTCGTTGAAGCACGTGTAGCCCCAGATGGCGGCGGCCGCCTCCTCGGGCCGAGCCGAGCGCACCGTCCGACCGACGACCAGGGCCATCTCCGCCTCGATCGACACGGACGAGAGCGAGGGCCAGCAGGCGATCTCGCCCCCCTCCCCGCTGGTCGTCGGCACCACCTTGGGGCACAGGAGGGGCTCCCCCCGCTCGGACGGGCGGTCGGCGCCCTCGTCGAGGAACCCGCCGAGGACGGCGAACGTCCGGCCCACTTCGACCGGGCAGAGCAGCTCGGTCGCGCCCAGGGGTCGGCGCTCCCCGGTGCGCTCGAGCGGGCCGTAGGGGCGGCCGGAGAGGACGTGGAGGTCGTCCCCTGTGACCTCGCAGAAGGTGGGCCCGGCGTCGAGGCGCGCCCGTGCCACCCTCACGAGGCCGCTCCCCGATGCCGCGCAGTGGTCATCGGAGCCCCCCTCGGTGCCGACGTTCTCTCCTACAGTGGCATCTTCGGACGCCCGTCAGCGCCTGTCCAGTCGCCGGTGCCGCACGGCCCGTGGGGGAGGAGGTGGTCATGGCAGAGCCACTGGTGGGCCACGACGAATCGGGATCCTGGGAGACAGCCGGCATCTCCTCGGCCCGCACTGTGGCCCACGGGGAGATCCTGGCCCGCTGGGGTCGCAGCCGGCCGGACAAGGTGGCCTTCGTCTGTGGGGAGCGCTCCGTCACCTACGCCGAGATGGACCGGCGCGCCAACGCCGTCGCCAACGCGTTTCGCCGGCGCGGCGTGGCCAAAGGGGACCGGGTGGGCGTGCTCATGGGCAACGACCTCGAGCATGTCGAGGTCCTGCTCGGGGCGTTCCGGCTGGGCGCGGTGGCCGTGCCCATCAGCTTCCGGCTGGCCGCGCCCGAGGCTGCCTTCGTGATGGAGGACAGCGGATCGTCGGTCCTGGTGGTCGACGACGCCTTCGCCGCCACGGCGGCCGCCGTCCGCCGGCTGGTGCCCGGCATCCGCTGGGTGCTCGTGAACGGGGACGACCCCACCCGGGCCGGTCCCGGCGCCGAGTCCTACGCCGAGGCCGTGGCCGGAGCCGACGACTCCGCGCCGGGCGTCCTGGTCACCGAGCACGACTACGCCTGCATTATGTACACCTCGGGGACCACCGGGCGACCGAAGGGGGCCCTGCTCAACCCGTCGTGATGACGCGCACGTTCTCGAAGATCCACGGTCTGGCGAGCCTGCGCATCGGCTGGGCCTACGCGCCGGCGCCGATCGTGGCGGCGCTCAATCGCGTGCGCCCGCCGTTCAACCTCAACGGCGCGGCGATCGCCGCGGGCGCAGCGGCGATCGGCGACGCCGCGCATGTCGAAGCGGCGGCGGCGCACAACGCCCGCTGGCTGCCGTGGCTGACCAAAGAGATCTCGGCGCTGGGGATCGGCGTGACGCCGAGCGTCGGCAATTTCCTGCTGTTGCGGTTCGGCGGGCAGAGCGGGCGGACGGCGGTCGAGGCCGACCGGTTCTTGAGCGCGCGCGGCTTCGTGCTGCGCGCGGTCGCGGCCTACGGGCTGCCCGACTGCCTGCGCATGACGGTGGGGACCCAAGAGGCCAACGAAGGGGTCGTCGCCGCGCTGAGGGAGTTCATGAAGGGCGATCGTCGTGGCGGATAGGCTCGGGCCCGCGCTCGCCGAGCCGCTGTTCGAGCGGCTCGCGATCATCGGCGTCGGCCTCATCGGCTCCTCGATCGCGCGCGCGGCGCGGCGCAAGGCGGT
>JBKQNY010000123.1:0-20272 GCA_052145775.1 Acidimicrobiales bacterium | reverse complement strand
GTGGTGGCCATCCCCACGATCGGCTTGGCCAGGGCCATGGCGCCGGTCGAGCCGTGGAAGGTGGCGTCGCCGAAGCTGAAGATGCCCCCGTCGGAGGCCACCAGCCAGTAGCCGCCCCCGTCGGGGGTGGTGGCCATCCCCACGATCGGCTTGGCCAGGGCCATGGCGCCGGTCGAGCCGTGGAAGGTGGCGTCGCCGAAGCTGAAGATGCCCCCGTCGGAGGCCACCAGCCGGTACCCGAGTCCGCGTGTCACCGGCGCGGGCGCAGGGGGCGGTGGGGGAGCGGGCGCGACGAACGTCACCGACGGCGACTCGGAGAACGTCACCAGGTGCTTGGACTCCGACGCCGAGAGGGTCACCACCTCGGCCACCGGATCGGTCACGGTGAAATTGGCGACGCCGACGTTCGAGGTCGTCGCCGAGGGGGGCGACACCGTGGCGTGGGTGCCTGGCGAAGCGGACACGGTCACGGTGTCGCCCGCGATCGGGTTCCCGAACTCGTCCTCGACGGTGACGGTCAGCGTGACCGGAGAGCCGACCTCCGCCGAGGCGGCAGATGCGTCGACCGTCGACAGCGTGGCGGATGGCGCTGCCGCCTCCACCTCGAAGGGGGCTGAGGCGATGAAGGCGCCGTCATCGGCCGACGTCCGTACCTTGAGCTGGTCCTGGTTGGCGACAGTTGGGACGTCAACGCCATGCACTGTGAGGGTGACGGCTGTGCCGCCGTGGATCTGCGAGGAGGTGAGCGTGATCACCAGCGGGGACGAGGCCGTGCCCAACCCCGATACCGATGTTGTCACGGCGCTCTGCCCGGAGACGTCGTAGTCGGAGGCCGCCGTCGGCCAGACGGCCGTCGCCGGGCCGATGATCGATACCGTGCTCTGAGGGTGTGTGAGGCCCCCGGCGGCCGACGTGGTGAAGGTCACCGAGAGTGTGGACATCGTCCCGGCCACGAGCGGTGTGGGGGTCACGGCGACGTGTGCGACGTCGGGGGTGACGAACGTCACCGATGGGCGCTCGCTGAACGTCACGTCTGCCGTGGTGTCGGCGGCGGTGAGATTCACGGTCTCCACCGCCGGATCGGTCACGGTGAAATTCGCCACCCCGGTGTCCGAGGTGGTGGCGGTGGGTGGTGTGACGACGGCGTGGCTCCCGGACTGTGCGGTGAGCGTCACGGTGTCGCCGATCACCCGGTTGGCGTAGGCGTCGAGTTCGGTGACCGTGACGGAGACCGACGCGCCGTTCGGCGCCGCCGTCGCCGAAGTCGTCACCGTCGAGGCGGGAAGGGGCGGCCCCGCCACCACGGCGTAGGAGGCGGAGACCGCGGCGGCGGCATCGGCCGAGGTGGAGACGGCGACGGTCTCGTCAGCCGAAGCGGCGGTCGGATCATGCACGCCCTGGACGATCAGGGACGCGTGTTGGTCCCCGGTGACGGTGGTGGAACCCAGGACGACCACGAGCGGGGAGCTGTCGGTTCCGGACCCCGACACCGCCGCCGCCGTCGAGCCTGTGAACTGGTAGTCGGCGGCTGTCGAGGGCCAGGAGGTGCCGGACGGTCCGGCCAATGACACCGTGCTCCCGGGACCGAGCCCGCCGGTCGCCGACGTGGTGAAGGAGACGTCGTAGGTGGTGGCGGCCCCGGCAACGAAGGCGGTTGTGGGTGGACCTGGGGTCACGGCCACCCCGCTCACCGAGGTCTGGCCGGCTGGTCGGGTGAAGTCCACGCCGGCCGACGGCAAGGTGACGCCGGCCGTGGTGTCGGTCGGCGTGAGGGTCACTGTCTCCACGGCCGTGTCGGCCACGGTGAAGGTGGCCACGCCCGTGGACGACGCAGTCGCCGTAGGTGGTGTGACCGTGGCATGGCTGCCCGACGAGGGGGTGAGGGTGACCGTATCTCCCGGGACGAGGTCTGTGAAGGCGTCGCGCTCGGTGACCGTCACCGTCGACTGGCTGGTGCCGTCGGCCGGTACCGACGTCGGCCTGGCCGACGTCGACGATTTGGTCGGGCTGGGCCTGCCAGGACCCACCGAGGCTGTGGCCGTGATGGCGGTGGTGTCGGCCGAGGTGCTCACGGTGACCGGGTACTCCTTCGCCGGTTCGGGGTTGGTGAGCCCACCGATCGAGACCGTGACCGCGTCCCCGGCCGCGATCCCCGAGTCCCCGAGCACCACCGTGGCCCGGTCGCCCCCCGTCACCGTCACCTGCCGCACGGGGTCGTTCCCCGAGACGGTGTCGCTGACCTGATATGCCGAGGAGCGGGCCGGCAGCGGTGCCCAGGGGGGGGCGGTCACTGTGATGGTCGGGGACCCGGCGGCACCACCGGTCAATGAGCCGGTGGACGAGGTGGTGAAGGTGGCGGAGAGGACAGTCGGCACCACCCCGGCGCCGGAATTCGACAGGTGAACGGAGAGGCCGGACGGGGCGCCGGGAGCGGTGAAGGTGACCGAGGCCTGCTGGGTCAGGCTGATCGTGGCGGTTGTGTCGGTGGCCGTGTAGGTCACGTCCTCAATTGTGGCGTCGCGCACGGAGAAGGTGGCCGTTCCGCTCGACGTCGTCGTCGACTGGTCCCCCTTGGGGGTGGAGCCGTCACCGGTGATCGTCGAGTGACCGCTCCCCTGGCTGAGGGTTACCACCTGGTCGGGTACCGGGTTTCCATGGGCGTCACGGGCGGTGACGGTCACCAACGCCGCGGAGGTGCCGTTGGCCACCACGTCGGCGGGGCTGGCGGTCGCGGTGGAAGTGGTGGCTGTGGCCGCCGCGGGGGTGATGGTGACCGCCGACGTGCTGGCCGCTGTGTTGCCGGCACCCGATGCCGTCACCGAGGCGAATCCATTGCCGCTCTTCACCGGGTTGGTGGCTCCGGTGGCGGTGACTGCGACGACGGTGTCGGGTGTGGACATGCCTTGTGTCGCAGTGATGCGGACGGTCGCCACGTTTGTCGTCGTGCTTCCTGTGCCCTTTGTGACCGACACATTGGTTAGCGTCGCTTTCGAGTCTGTGTCGAGGTTGGCGACGGTGTACTTGCTTGGTGACGCCGGCAGGGAGGTTCCCGGCGGTGCGGTGAGGGTGATGGTTCCGGCACCGGTGATCCCGCCGTCGAGGTTGAAGGATGCTGTGACGGTCACAACGGCCCCTGCCGTGGTATCCGGTGTCTTCAATGTGGCTGTTAGCAGCCGGTATGTGAGGCCGCTCAGGTTGGTGAAGGTGACGGTGAGCGGTCGCAGCGTGACGCCGCCGTGGCCTGTCGACGGGGTGGAGGTGGCGGAGAGCGCGACGGCCTGGGCGGTGGCGTCGGTCACGCTGAAGGTGGCCGTCCCGGCCACCGAGGTGACCGCGGTCGGAGGGCTGATGGAGGCGCTCGAGCCTGCGGCCGAGAGGGTGACGGTCTGGTCGGGGACCGGGTTCGCATAGGCGTCGGCCACCGAGACCGTGACAGGTTCGGTGGTGACGCCGTCGGCGGGCACCGATGGGGCGGACGCCGTGACGGACGAACGTGTGGCCGACGCGACGGCCGGGGCGATGGTCACCGCGGGGTCGACCGCAACGGGGTCGGCCGAGGTGGACAGGGCGACGAACGAGGTGCCGGCGGCGGTCGGGGCGGTGACGCCGGCCACCGCGACGCTGACGAGGTCCCGGTCCCCGATCGACGACGTCGCGAGGGTGACCGTCGCCTTGTCGGCCCCCGGGCTGCCACCCACGGCGGCCGTGACGACCGACGAGACGGTGGCCGATCCGGTGCCTGCCGACAGCGAGTAGTCGCTCGCGGTCGCCGGCAACGTGGTGCCGGGTGGCGCGAGCAGGGTCACGGTGGACCCGGACCCGAGCGCGCCGGCGGCCGAGGTGGCGAAGGACGCGGTGAGGGTCGCCTGGGTGGCGCCGGCCACGGCCGGGGCGATTGCGGCACGCCCGCCGGTGAGCTCCGTGAAGTCCACCGACGCCGTGCTGTCCACCGCCAGGTTGGCGTCCGAGGCGACGGCGGCGCTCAGGGTGGCAGTCTCGCTCACGGCGTCGGACACGTGGAAGACGACCGTGCCGCTACTGCCGGTCGTGGCTGTCGTGGGCGCGATCTGCGCCTTCGTCCCTGCGTTGGCGGTCAGCGCGACGGTCGCGCCCTTCACGTGGTTGCCGAAGTCGTCGCGCAGGCCGACGGTGACGGTGTCGGTGGCCGTGCCGTCGGCGGTGGTTGACGGTGTGGCGGCCGTGACGCTGGAGGCGCCCGCCGACACCGGGCCCGGGACGACGGTCACTGCCGCCGTGGCCGGCAGCGGGTCGACGGTGGTGGTGACCGAGACCGTGGCCGCGCCGGCGGCCGTGGCGTTGGCGGCCCCGTGGATCGTGACCGCCACCGCCGTCGCGCCCGCTACCGGGGCGCCGAGGGTGAGCACCGCGGCGTTGTGCGTCGCAGAGCCGCCCGACGCCGTGGCGTCGACCGAGGTGACCGCCACCGACGCGCCTGCAGCGACGGCGTAGTCCGCGGTTGTGGAGGGGAGGACGGTCCCAGCCGGGGCGGTCAGCGTCACCGTGTCCCCGGAGGCGACAGCGCCGTCGGCGGGCGTGGTGAAGCCGACGTGGTAGGTGAGCCCGGTCGCCCCGGCGGTGAGCGACGGCGGTGTGAAGGTGGGGGAGGTCACCGCCTGCTGGCAGGCGTCGGCGAGGAACCCCGGGCCATCCGGCGTCCCCCACCCCGTGGCGTTGTCGTAGCCGGGGCCGGCCGTGTAGTCGCCGGGGTGGAGGCCGCGGTAGTCGTCTGTCCCGGCAGTGACGTCATTGACGTCGCCCCCCTCTCCCAGGGCGTACAGGCGGGGGTTGACGAAGCCGATGTTCTCCGAGCACCCCTGGTCGGCCAGGGCAGCCAGGGCCGCCCAGAGCGGTGCGGCCGCGCTCGTCCCGCCGATCAGGCTCCACGAGCCGTTCACGTAGATGATGTCGCCGTGTGTGGGTGCGGCGCTGGCCGAGACGTCGGGTACCTGCCGACAGGCGGTGGACGTCGATGTGGTCCCGGGGGACGTGCTGCAGTGGCCGGCGGGCGACGGGAGACCGGTCACCGTCTGCCACGCCGGCTTGGCCCACTCGCGCGACACCCCGCCGCCGCCGTCCTTCCACGACGTCTCTGTGCGTGCTGGTGTCTTGAAGGTCAGTGTCGTGCCGCCCACGCCGGTGACGTAGGGCTGGCTGGCCGGGTCGTCGACCGCCAGTGTGGTCTTTAGGTGCGGACGGACGTCGCAGTCGGCGGACCCCTCGTCGCCCGACGCCGCGAAGACCGTCTGGCCCTGGGCCGCCGCCTCCTCGAAGATCTCGTTCTCCCCCTTCAGCACCTCGGGTGTGCTTGTCGCCTCGCACTCCCCCCAACTGGTGCTGATGACCTGGGCCCGGTCGTCGGTGACCATCCGGTCGTAGTCTTGGAGCAAGCCGTCGTTGGTGTTGGGGGCGCCATAGACGAGGACGTTTGCCTCGGGGGCCAGGCCGAGGACGTCCTCGATGTCGAGCACGGCCTCCACGTCACCGCTTCCGGCACCGGCGCCCGGGCCCCCGTCGACCGGCACGTTGCGGACCGCACCCCAGCTGGCGCCGACGGGGAGCGAGTAGCAGCGCTCGAAGGCTGTGACGTCGGTCGGGCGGTAGGGCTGGAGCTCGAACAGGCCGACGGTCTCGCCCGCCCCGAGGTGGCCGGCGCCGTAGGCCGAGGTGAACCCGTAGGCGGCGGCCAGTTGGTTCCAGGTGTAGCCGCCTCGCCTGGCTGTCAACGCCGCCTTGCAAGGTGTGGGCCCACCGGTGGACGGGGATGTCACCGCCGCAGCCGCACTCGCCCCGCTGGCTGCCGGTGCCGCCGTGGAGGAGGTCGAGGTTGGTCGGGCAAGCAACGGGACGGCCGGGGGCAGGTCCGAGAGGCCGGCCACCGCGGTGACGCCGGAGGCCAGCGAACGGGGGAGCTGGGGGGCTTGGCGGTTGGCGAAAGCCTGGCGCCCTGTGGCCAGCCGGTACCGCTCGATGGAGACGTGGAGCGCGGCCGACACCTGGCCGGCCGTGGCCGACGCCGTGAGCAGGAGTCCGTCTCCCGACGTGTCGCCCGCGTGCAGGCCCAGGGAGGAGAGCCCGGCCCGTAGCGAGGCCGTGTCACCGGCGGCCGGGCCGAAGCGCGAGGAGAAGGACCCCCGTGCCAGGTAGCGGCCGTAGTCAGGCGAGCCGGGGTCCGAGACCGAGCGGACGAAGGCGGCGAGAGCGACGGGGTCGCGGGGCCGCAGCACCACTTCGAGGCGGAGCGCGGTGGTCGCCGGCAGCTGCCCCAGGTCCGTGGCGCCAGCTGGCACGGCGGCCGTCCCGCCGACGGCCACCAACGGTGCCTTCGACCGGCCGGTCCCGGCCGCGGTCTGCCGGCCGGCCGAGGTGGCGTGGGAGCTGACCGCCCCGCCGGCGGCGGGGCCCCCGAGGGTCGACGGGGCGAGCACGGCGGCGGCCGCCACGAGGAAGGCCAACGTCCTGGGTGCCGCCCGACCGGAGAGCCACCCGCTCGGACCGCGACGCAGGGGAGGTACGGCCATCGCGGCCCCCCTTCCTCGCTGGCGACCGGTACCGCCGACCGACCCTAGCCGCCCCGCCCGGCGAGGCTCCCTCGGTCCCGGCGTGCTCAACCGGCGAGCTCTCGGTAGCGGAAGCAGTCCGTCAGGTGGTCCACCACCAGCCCGGCCGCCTGGAGGTGCGAGTACACGACGGTTGGGCCCACGAACCGAAACCCGCGGCGTCGGAGGTCGGCGCTGACCGCCTCGGAGAGCGGCGTGGTCGCCGGCACGTCGCCCTGGGAGCGCCAGCGGTTGACTACCGGGGTCCCGTCCACGAACTCCCAGAGGTAGTCATTGAAGCTGCCCCGTTCCTCGGAGACGGCCAGGAACGCGCCGGCGTTGGCCACCGTCGCCTCGACCTTCCTACGGTTGCGGATGATGCCCGGGTCGCCCAGCAGGGAGGCGACCTCCCGTTCACCGAAGCGGGCGACCACCTCGGGGTCGAATCCGGCGAAGGCGCGGCGGTAGCCGTCGCGGCGCTTGAGTACCGTCAGCCAGCTGAGCCCGGCCTGAGCCGCCTCGAGGGTGAGGAACTCGAAGTGCCGGCGGTCGTCGCGGACCGGTACCCCCCACTCCTCGTCGTGGTAGGGGGAGAGCCACGGTCCCGAGGCCCAACCGCACCGCCGGCGGCCGTCATCGGTCCAGGGGGGAGAGGTGCCGGCGGACATCCCCGTCACCGTACCGGCGGCCCGGGTTCAACCCAGGTCACCCGGCCAATCGGCCCGGTGGAGCCGGAAGAGGACGTGGTGGGACAGCGGGTGGCCGGCGGGGATCCTCGGGTGGTCGAAGTCACCTCCGGGGTCCCGGTGCATCCCCAAGCGGACCATGACCGCCTGCGACGGCAGGTTGACCTCGGCGGTGAAGGAGACGACCTCGTCAAACCCCAGCTCGTCGAACCCGTAGCGGAGGGAGGCGGCGCCGGCCTCGGTGGCGTAACCCCGCCCCCAGTAGGCCCGGGCCAGCCGCCAGCCCACCTCCACGGCCGGCGTGAAGTGGGCGTCGAAGCCGACGTGGAGGAGTCCCACCGCGCCGATGCAGGGCGAGACGCCGGGAGCCTCCACGGCCCACATGCCCGCACCCGACCAGGCGAACGACTGCGCCATGGCGCGGACGAAGGCGTCGCTCTGCTCTCGGTCGAGCGGGGCAGGGAAGTACCGCATGGTCTCGGGGTCGCCGTTCATGGCAGCGGCCGGATCGAGGTCCTCGTCGCGCCAGGGGCGCAGCACCAGCCGGTCGGTGACCAGGGTGGGGCCGACCGGTTCGAGCCTGCCCCGTGGCGCGGTCACGCCTGTTCGGCCAGCTGCCTCGCCCACCGGTAGTCGGCCTTGCCCGACGGTGATCGCTGGACAGCGGGCACGAAGACGACAACCTTGGGGAGCTTGTAACGGGCGATGTGTCGAGCGGCGTAGTCGACCACCTCGTCAGCCGTGGCCCGGCACCCGTCGGCCAGCTGCACCACCGCCACGACCTCCTGCCCCCACCGCTCGCTGGGCCGGCCGGACACCACCACGTCGACGACGGATGAGTGGCCGGCGATGGCCCGCTCCACCTCCTCGGCGAAGATCTTCTCGCCACCCGAATTGATGGTGACCGAGTCCCGGCCCAGGAGCTCGATCTCACCGTCGGCCAGGAGCCGGGCGCGGTCGCCGGGGATCGAGTAGCGCGTGCCGTCGATCACGGGGAAGGTGCGGTCCGTCTTCTCTGCGTCGCCCAGGTAGCCGAGCGGCACCGCCCCGGTCTGGGCCAGCCACCCCAGCCCCTCGTGGCCAGGGGCCAGCACCGAGTCGAGCCGCTCGCTCACCACCACGGTTCCCGGGCCCGGGGCGAAGGTGCCCGCCGCCTCGGGATCGGCCGACGTCGTCTGCATCTGGACCCCGGTCTCCGAGGAGCCGGCGGTGTCGATGATGAGGAGATCGGGGATCCTGTCCAATGCGAGCTGGCGAACGGCCGGGCTGAGAGGGGCGCCGCCGTTGCCGACGGCGAGCACCGACGACGTGTCGTAGACGCCGCGGTCGAGCTCCGCCAGGAGCGGGCGCAGCATGGCGTCGCCCACCACCGAGAAGGTGTTCACGCCCTCGCGCGCGAAGGTCCGCCAGACGTCGGCGGGATCGAGCCGCCGAGGGTCGTCGGGGAGGACCACGCCCGAGCCCTCGGCGAACATCATGAACGCGGCCCACTGGGCGGCCCCGTGCATGAGCGGGGGCAGGAGGCCGAGTCTGAGGGTGCCGCCACTGAGCGCCCGGTCGGCCAGCTCCGCGTAGGTGGAGACGACCTCCCAGGTGCCCACCTTCCGGCCCCCCATGGCCGCCACGAAGATGTCGTGCTGGCGCCAGAGCACGCCCTTGGGCATGCCGGTAGTCCCGCCGGTGTAGAGGATGTAGAGGTCGTCCGGTGACGGCTCGACGCCCGGTCCGTCGGGCGAGCCTGCAGCCAGCGCCTCCTCGTAGGCGACGGACCCGGGAAGCGGGTCGTTGCCCGAGTCGTCGTCGACGTGCAGCACGACGTCGATCGGGGAGAGGTCGGCCAGCACCTCGGCCAGGGTGGGGGCGAGGGAGGCGTGGTAGACGAGGGCCCGCGGCGCGGCGTCGCCCAGCAGGTAGCGCAGCTCCTCGCCCACGTAGCGGTAGTTGACGTTGAACGGCGCCACCCGGGCCCGGTAGGAGCCGAGCATCCCCTCGAGGTACTCGTTGCCGTTGTAGAGGGCAAGGGCGAGGTGGTCCTGGCCGGACCGGTGGCCGGCGAGCCGGCCGCGCTCGGTGCGGACCCCGAGCCCCCGG
Organism: Acidimicrobiales bacterium; assembly: GCA_052145775.1. GTDB lineage: Bacteria > Actinomycetota > Acidimicrobiia > Acidimicrobiales > RAAP-2 > CAVYPR01. Next base: position 10,938 of record JBKQNY010000123.1, on the reverse strand, counting down.
TCGGACAGGTACGACGCCAGACGCCGCGACCGCTCGGCCACCTGGGCGAAGGTGAGGCGGCGGTCCCGCCAGACCAGGCACTCGCGGTCGGGGACGGTCCGGGCCACCGTTTCGAAGGTCATCGCCAGGTTGAAGTCGCCCGAGCGGCGCGGAGCTCCTTCGGTGGGATCGGCCGGCACGGGCCAGACGCTACCTGCGCGACGACGGCCCGCCGGTGGCAACCGTCGCGTGCCCGTAGTGGTGGCGCCCGGCGCGGCCCTCGGGGGAAAGGTTGGGGACATCGCGGGTCGCGACTGGGGAAGACGGGACGGTCTTTGGGGACAATTCGAGGTTTTATGGGGACAAGGTCGGGATTTCTCGAACCCCTCTTGACCTGGGTGTTCTCACGGCGCACGCTTGTCTCAGTTCGGGTTGCCGAAGCCCGCCGCAGAGCCGAGGGGAAGCCGCAAGGCGAACCGGAGGCCGAGCCCGAGGGGTCGCCGAAAGGCGGAGCCGAGGGTGGTCGGGAGCGCCGCAAGGTGCGACCGGTCGCAGCGGAAGCAGCCTCCCGGGCGATGGAGGCTCGTGATGCGGGCCGGCGGCTTCCCTGGAGCCCGTCGACCGCACCCCGGGTCGGGGTTGTCCGACACGGCCCCGGCCGCAGGTGGAAGCGGGTCGCCGCGGGGGAGGCCCCGAGGAGCTGGGCGGCTTCGGCCGGACGGTTACTCGGGGTCCTCTCGCGTCCGGCCTGCGGTGCCCGACACCGCGGGTCGGTTCGGCCCACCCGCCCCCCTTTCCCGGGTGGGCCATGCACCGGACCCCCGCCGTGTCCCGGTGCTCCGGCGTCTGCGGGGCGACGTCCGACCGACCCGTCCGGTGTGGTTGACTGGACCTGACTCGTGTTCTATACACGTGCGCAACATTCGCAAAGTCCGGCTCGGACGGGAGGGACGGGGCAGACGATGAGGTTGATGCGGGGGGCCGGAGCGGTGCTGTTCTGTGCGGCGGTGGCCGTGGCGGGCAGCGTGGGCGGTGCCTCCGCCGCCACCCGGAGCGCGGCGGGCTCGAGCACCCCGACGACGGCGCTCCAGACGGGCCCTGCCACCCAGCAGGTCACCACGACCTACGTCACCCTGTTCAACGCCAACGACAAGAACCTCTTGGCCCGAGAGAAGCTCATCGAGAACGCCTCGCACTACAAGGCGGTGTTCGTCAAGCTCTTCAAGTCCAAGGTGGCCAAGTCCAATCCCACCGAGGCCAAGGTGACGGCCGTCACCTTCCCCTCCACCTCGGCCTGCCAGGCCGCGGTGAGCGTCCCGGTGTGCGCCCAGGTGACCTACAACCTCGACGCCGCCACCAACGGGTCGAGCCTTCTCACGGACCAGACGGGCTACGCCGTCTACGTCGGGGGCCACTGGCTCGTGGCCGACACCTCGTTCTGCGCCCTCGCCAAACTGGGCGGGGCGACCTGCTGAGCCGCTGATGCGCCGGGCCCAGCGTCACTGGGCCCGCCCACCCAGCGTCCTGTGCGCGCTGGTGTGCACGGCGGCGGTCCTGTTCGGCCTGGCCGGCACGCCGACCGGGGCGGCCCCGGACAACGCGGGAACAACCGCGCAACTGGCCGATGTGGTCAACCCGTTCGTGGGCACCGGGTCGGGCGGGCAGGTGGTGGGCACAGTCGACACCTTCCCCGGAGCGGACGTGCCATTCGGCATGGTGCAGTGGAGCCCTGACACCGCCCCCAGCCGCCCGCAAGGCGGTGGCTACTCCTACACAGCCGACCAGGTCACCGGCTTCTCCCTGACCCACCTGTCGGGTGCGGGGTGCTCGATCTTCGGGGACGTGCCGGTCCTACCGACTACCGGCGCGGTCACCGCAAACCCCGAGTCAGCGACCGAACCGTTCTCGCATTCGACCGAGAGCGCCTCGCCCGGTCGCTACCAGGTGGCCGTCGGCACCCCGGCCACGGACGTCGCGCTCTCGGTCACCACCCGCACCGGCATCGGACAGTTCACCTTTCCGCCGTCGTCCGAGGCCAACCTCCTCTTCAAGGTGAGCGACAGCGCCAACGGCATCCACTCCTCGTCGGTGCGGACGGTCGGCACCGACGAGATCGAGGGGACAGTGCAGAGCGGGTACTTCTGCAACACCCTGGAGAACTACCACCTCCACTTCGTCGCCGTCTTCGACCGCCCCTTCATCTCGCACGGGACCTGGCGCCAGAGCGGTCTCATCCCCGGCTCTTCGTCGTGCTCGGGCACATTCCAGGACAACTGCGGCGCCTGGGTGACGTTCGACACCACCTCGACACCGACCGTCACGATGAAGGTCGGCGTGTCGTACGTGAGCACGGCCGACGCCCGCGCCAACCTGGCGGCCGAGGACCCGGGCTGGGATCTGGCCAAGGTGCAGGACGAGGCCACCCAACGCTGGGACGGCGCACTGGGGCGGATCGAGGTCGACGGGGGCACGCCGGCAGAGCGGACGACCTTCTACACCGCCCTCTACCACTGCCTGCTCGACCCATCGACCTTCAGCGACGTGAACGGCGAGTACGAGGGGTTCGACGGGCGCGTCCACCACACCAACGGCGGCGTCCAGTACGCGAACTTCTCCGAGTGGGACATCTACCGCTCCGAGATCCCGTTGCTCTCGATGATCGACCCCTCGGCGGTCTCCGGCATGGTCCAGTCGATGCTCAACGACGCGTCCCAGGGCGGCTGGCTGCCGGTGTGGGCGATCGCCGACGGGGACTCGGGGACCATGAACGGCGACTCCGCCGACCCCATCATCGCCGACGCCTACGCGTTCGGCGTGCGCGGCTTCGACGCGCAGACGGCGCTCAACGACATGCTGAAGGGCGCCGAGCAATCGGGCACCGGGGCCAACCAGGTCTCCGAGCGGCCCAACCTCGGGGTCTACGAGAAGGAGGGCTACGTCCCCGCCGACGACACCGACTCCGAGGCGGTGACCGAGACGATCGGGGCCTCCGAGACCCTTGAGTACGCCATCGACGACGCCTCCATCGCCCAAATGGCACAGTCCCTCGGCGACGCCTCGGCCGTGGCCGCCATGGACCGGCGCTCCCAGAACTGGCAGAACCTCTTTAACCCCACCACCGGCTACGTCCAGGCCCGCCGGACCGACGGGAGCTTCCCCCCGGGCCCGGCCATGCAGTACCTGAGCGAGGTGACACAGTTCGACGGCATCTTCCAGACGGGCTTCGCCGAGGGGAACGCCGTCCAGTACACCTGGAGCGTCCCGCAGAACCTGGGCAGCCTCTTCGCCCTCATGGGCGGCGACAAGGCCGCCACCACCGATCTCCTCCGCTTCTTCACCTCCACCAACGCCGGGCCCTGGCAACCCTACGACTGGTCCGGGAACGAGCCCGACCTCTGGGTCCCCTGGGAGTTCGACTACTCGGGCGCCCCGTCGGACGCGCAGGCCGCGGTTCGGGCCATCGCCACCACCGACTACTCGAACACCCCGGGCGGGGAGCCGGGCAACGACGACCTGGGAGCCATGTCGTCATGGTACGTGTGGGCGGCCCTCGGCCTGTACCCGCTCACCCCGGGCACCGCCAACCTGGTCGTGGCCAGCCCCCTCTTCTCCCGGGCGACCGTCCATCTCGGCGGGTCGAAGGTGCTCCGCATCGAGGCCAACGGCACCCCGGACACCTACGTCGCCTCGGCCACGCTGGCCCTCGGCCGGCACACGGCGCAGCCGCTCAGTCGGCCATGGGTGCCGGCCGCCCTCGTCGAGGACGGGGGGACGGTCCACTTCGTGCTGGCGTCGTCGCCCGACCAGCGGTGGGGCTCGGCCCCGGCCGACGCACCCCCGTCGTACCCCGATGGCGCCGCGCCGGCGGTCGGTTTCACGGTGCCCAGCGGGCAGGTGACGGTGGTTCCGGGCGCCTCGGCGTCGGTGGAAGTTGGGTCCCAGTCCGATTCGGCCCAGGCCGCCACCGTCGACTGGACGGTCGCCGCCCCGTCCGGTGTCCAGGTCTCCCCCTCCAGCGGGTCGCTGTCCCTCCCCGCCGAGTCGGCTGGTGGCTCCTACGGCCGGGCCACCAGCCGGGTCGCGGTGGAGGCGCACCGGTCGGGGACCTTCGACGTCCACGTGACGTTCTCGGTGCCCGGTGGCGGCGCCTCGGTGCCGCCGGTCACCCTCGTGGTCGACGCCCGGCAGTCCTGACCGGTCAGGCGCGACGGGAGCGGACCTGGACCGGCAGGTCGTCCATCCCGCACGGATCGCCGACCTCGTCGACGCAGCGCTCGCATTCGAGCTCCAACGTGGTGTGGGCGAGGTCGAAGGGGGCCTCCACCGCGGCACGCACCCTTCCCGCCACCACCTGGGCCTCCTCCAGGGTGGGATGCCCGGTCAGCACGAGGTGGGCGGAGAGCGCCCGCACCTCGCTCGAGAGGCTCCAGACGTGGAGGTCATGGAGCTCTTCGACACCCGGCACCGCGGTGATCGTGGCGCGCAGCGCGGCCACGTCGACGTCGGACGGCGTCGCCTCGAGCAGCACGTCCGCCGACTCGCGCACGAGCTCGACGGCCTGATAGGCGATGAGGCCCGCCACCACCAGTGACGCCAAGGGGTCGAGCCGGTCCCAGGCGCCTCCGCCGGTGGCCACGATGACCACCCCCGCTACCAGCACGCAGAGCGACGCGGCGGCGTCGCCGACCATGTGGAGCAGGGCGCTGCGCATGTTGAGGTCTTTGCCGCCCTCGTGGAGGAAGAGCGCAGCCGCCACGTTGGCCACCAGGGCGGCTGCGGCCACCATTGCCACGACGCCCCCCCTCACGTGCACGGGGTTGATGAGTCGGTAGACCGACACGGCGACGATGGCCATCGTCACGGCCACCAGGGTCGCCGCGTTGAGCAGTGCGGCCAGGATCGTGCCGCGGACGTTGCCGAACGATCGGGTCTCGCTGCGGGGGCGCAGCGCCCAGCGCACGGCCAGGAGGGAGAGGGCGATTGCCGCCACGTCGGCCAGGTTGTGGCCGGCGTCGGCCAGGAGTCCCGTCGAGTGGGCGACGCCGGCGGCCACCGCCTGGCCCACCACCAGGGCCGCGTTGACGGCCAGGGCCGCCACCAGCCGCCCGGTGCGGGTCACCGTGGGCGCCCCCCGGCCGTCACCGGCCCGCCTCCCACAGGAGGGCCGGTCGCTGGCCGGTGCCCACCTGCGCGGCCAGCTCGGCCTGGGCCAGGGCCAGGTCCTCGGGGTGGGTTACGCCGATGCACCTTCCGTCGGTGGGCAGGACCCGGAACGGGGAGGCCACGAGGCCACCGGGTCGGCCCCCGCGCACGAGTTCATCGATGACCTCGGGCAGCAGCACCTCGTCCTCCTCGGAGGCCTGCTTGGCCTCGGCCATGGCCGCGGCCAGCACCGCCGGCATCTCGGGGCCGAACCCCCAGAGGTTGAGCGAGACCAGCGCGTCGCCGTCGAGCTCGGAGGGGGAGAGGCCGTCCTTGGCCACGAAGCGGCCGCCGCCCACGGCGGTCACCTGGCGGCGCTCGACGATCGAGCGCAGCATGCCCTGGCCGTCGGTCTCGCAAACCCCGCGGGTCACCGGCCCGTCGCCCAGGACGGCACCGGCCAGCGAGAAGCCCACCAGGGCCTGGGTGCCCGGATCACTCCGAAGGTGGTCGGCAAGGAGGGTGAGCGACTCGACCGGGTAGAGGTCGTCCGCGTTGCAGACCCCGAAGGGTGCGCCGGGGTCGAGCAGGGGCGTGGCGGCAACGACGGCGTCGACCGTGCCGAGGGGTGCGTGCTGGACGGCGAAGCGCACGTCGACCGTTCCTGGCCACGTGCGGCCCACGTGGTAGCGGATGGCCGGTCCGCTCACCGGTCCGACCACCACCACGACGGCCGAGAACCCCGACGACAGGGCGTCGCTGGACAGGAGGTCGAGGACCGCCTCGCCGGAGGGTCCCACCGGGGCCAGGGGTTTCACGCCGCCGTAGCGTCGGGCCCGGCCGGCGGCGAGGACCACCAGCACCGGGCCGGTGCCGGCCACGCCGTTCACCCCCCCCAGCGGAGGACCGCGCTGGCCCAGGTCATCCCGCCCCCGAAACCGGTCAGCAGCAGGAGGTCACCGGGGGAGACACGCCCGGACGTCACGGCGTCGTCGAGGGCCAGGGGAATGGAGGCCGACGAGGTGTTGCCGTAGCGATCGATGACGACCGCCGTGCGTTCCTCGGGGATGCCCAGCCGCTGGCATGCGGCCTGGATGATGCGCAGGTTGGCCTGGTGGGGCACGAGCAGGTCCACGTCGGAGGCCCCGACGCCGGCGTCGGCCAGGGCACGCTCGGCCGACTCCACCACGACGCGGACCGCCTTGCGAAAGATCTCCTTGCCGTCCATGTACAAGAAGCCGCCGTGGTCGCACTTGAGCAGGTGACGGAGCGTGCCGTCGGCACCGAAGTTCCAGCTGAGCAGGTCGCCGGGTCCGTCGACCGGCTCGAGCACCACCGCTCCGGCCCCGTCGCCGACGAGGACGGCCAGCGTTCGGTCGTCCCAGTCGGTGATCCGGCTCAGGGAGTCGGATCCGATGACCAGGCAGGGCCCTGCGCCCACCGACACCAGGCCGGCCGCGGTGACCAGCGCGTAGACGAACCCCGAGCAGGCGGCGTTCACGTCGAAGGCCCCGCCCGAGGTGCCCAGCGCCGCCTGCACGGTGGCCGAGGTGCCCGGGACCAGCGCGTCGGGGGTGGTGGTGGCGAGCACCAGGACGTCGATGTCCGACGCCGCCACACCGGCACGCTCGAGCGCCCGGCGCCCGGCCTCGGTCGCCATCTCAGAGGTGATGCCGCCCACCCGGCGCTCTTTGATGCCGGTGCGCTCGGTGATCCAGGCGTCGCTCGTGTCGAGGCGTGCCGAGAGGTCGTCGTTGGTCACCACCTTGTCGGGCACCGAGATGCCGCAGCTGCGGACCGAGATGCCCCGCACCCCGCTCAGCTTCCGGCCGCCACGACGTGCATCCCCACGTAGGCCGCGTCGCCCTCGATCACTCCCCCCGTGTTCACGGCCAGCCCAACCCGAGCGTTCGGCACTTGGCGGGCACCGCCGCGGCCCCGCAGGTGGGTGGCCAGCTCGACCACCTGGGCCAGGCCGGTCGCGCCCAGGGGGTGCCCCCGGCCTACCAGCCCGCCGCTCGGATTGACGGTCAGCCCGCGGCCGCCCACGGCCGTCTCGCCGGCCAGGGTGGCCGGGCCGGCTTCGCCGTGGCCGAAGAGCCCGAGCGACTCGAGGGCGAAGATCTCCTCGGCGCTGGTGGCGTCGTGCAACTCCACCAGGTCGAAGTCTCCCGGACCGAGGCCGATCGCCTCCCAGGCCTGTCGGGCCGTCTCGGTGAGCCGGTCGTGGTAGTCGATGCTTCCGTTCCCCGAACGGGCCACGGAGCCGATGATACGGGGTGCACCGGCCGGCGCGGCGACCGCAGGGGCCACGATCACGGCCGCCGACCCGTCGGTGAAGGAGCTGCACATGAGGCGGGTGAGGACCCCGGCCACCTGGGGCGAGGCCAGGACCTCCTCCACCGTGGCGGCCTCTTGCACCTGGGCCAGGGGGTTTCGGCTGGCGTTGGTGCGGGCCTTGGACGCCGCGGCGGCCATCTGCTCGAGGGTCGTGCCCCGCTCGCGCATGCACTGGCGGGCCCAGGTGTCGTTGAGCGCCATGAGGGTGCTGCCCGCTGGGTTTTCCTCCGCCCGGACGCGGGCGCGCATGTCGGCGCGGTAGTCGGCCGGCAGGCCGTCCTCGATCCCCGCCAGGGTGGCCGCCCGGTCGCCGGTCCACATCTTCTCGACCCCGACCGCCAGCACCGGCCCGGCGTCCGACCTGGCGGCCATGGCCGCCAGGTGCAGGGCGGAGGTCCCGCCGGCGCACGAGTTGTCGACGTTGACCACCGGGACGTCACCCAGGCCGGACTTGCGCAGCCACGACTGCCCGCGGATGCAGCCCTGGTCGAGCAGCCGGCCGCCCAGGGCGTTGCTGGCGACGACCAAGGCGAGCTGGTGGGGCTCGACGGCGGCGTCGACCAAGGCCTCGTGCACCGCCTGGTGGGCCATGGCCTCGGGTGACAGGTCCCGTCGACCCATGTCCGTCATCCCCGTCCCGAGGATGGCCACCTCGTCGCTCCTGCTCATGCCCCCACCTCCGAAGGGTCGGGCCGTCGCCCGCCGGTCGCCAGCCCGGGCCCGCCCGGGGAGGCGCCGACCAGCTCGGCGGATTGGTCAATGGCGACGTCGCCGGCGACCACCACCGTGACGTATTCGGCGCTCCGCCCGAAGAACATGGCAAGCAACTCGGTGTCCTGCCGGGCGTCGGCGCCGGCACGCTCGTCTGGCGCGGAGCGGGGCGCCGGGGCACTGGTAGTACCTTGGGTATCACCACTCTTCGCACCACTGGTACGACCAATGTGAGCTGGGAGAACCGCCTCGATGGCCAGGGAGCAGTCGAGGGTGACGGGCCCAATGCCTCCGATTGGTCGCACCACTGGCATCTCGGCATCTTAGCGAGTGAACCGCCAGAGGTGCTGCCTCGTTCCTCGGCGACCGCAGGTCAGCCCGCGGCGCCCTCGGGGAGGTCGATCACGGCCAGGGTGCACCGGGCCTCGCAGATGGCGCGTCCCTCGTCGTCGGTGAGGGCGATGGCCCAGACCTGGACCGTCCGGCCCTTGCGCACCGGGGTCGCGGTGGCGAACAGGTTGCCTTCGCTCATCGGGCGCAGGTGGCTGGCATTGAGCTCGATCCCGGCCACCGACTTCCCCTCGGGGACCGACATCGCCCCGCCGTAGCTGGCTGCCGACTCGGCGAGGAGCGCCGAGACCCCTCCGTGGAGGATCCCGAAGGGCTGGTGCACCCGGCTGGTCACCGGCAGCTTGAGGACCACCTTGTCGGGGCTGGCCGACACCTCCTCAATGCCGAGCGTGCCGTGGACCGAATTGCGCCCGATCGCCTCGAAGTCGATCCTGCGACGTGCACCCTCGGCCATCGGGGTCGGAGCCTATAGGTCGGGGCTCTCGGCCCGGCCGGCCCGCCGGGGCGGGCCGATAGCATCGCCGTGTGCCCAGCGGCCTGGTCGACCTGCGCAGCGACACGGTGACCCGGCCGACCGACGAGATGCGCCGGGCCATGGCCGAGGCCGAGGTCGGCGACGACGGGTTCGGCGAGGACCCGACCGTCAACCGGCTGGAGGAGGCGTTGTGCGAGCGGGTCGGCAAGACTGCCGCCGTCTTCGTCCCCTCGGGGGTCATGGCCAATCAGATCGCCCTGCGGGTCCTGGCCCAGCCGGGGACGGCGGTCGTGGCTGGACGCCAGCAGCACGTCGTCGCCTACGAACTGGGCGCCGCGGCGAAGAACGCCGGGATCCAGTTCCACGCCGTCGACGACGCCGATGGCACCATCGCGCCGCGCGAGGTGATCGCCGCCCGGCTGGCCGCTGAACATCACCAGCCGGTCGTCTCGATGGTGTGCGTCGAGAACACCCACATGGCCTCGGGTGGCCGCCCGTGGCCGCTGGCCGACCTGGAGGAGGTGCGGGCGGCCGCCGCCGGCCTGCCCGTGCACATGGACGGGGCCCGCCTCTTCAACGCCGAGGTGGCCACCGGGGTGCGCGCCGCCACGATGGCGGACACCGCCCTCACGGTGTCCTGCTGTCTGTCGAAGGGGCTCTGCGCCCCGGTGGGGTCGCTGCTGGCCGGCCCGGCCGACGTGGTGGCGGAAGGGAGAGTCGAACGCAAGCGCCTGGGCGGGGCGATGCGCCAGGCCGGGATCCTGGCCGCCGCCGGCCTGATCGCACTGGCGTCCATGGTGGACCGGCTGGCCGAGGACCACGTACGGGCGCGGCGGCTGGCCGAGGCGGTGGCCGAGCGGTGGCCCGACGCCGGGCTGGACCCGGGCGCCGTGCGAACCAACATGGTCGTCTTCGAATCCCCGGCAGCCGAGAAGCTGCTCGACCACCTGCGCCAGGAGGGCGTGCTGGCCGAGGCGATCGGCCCGGGGGTGCTGCGCCTGGTCACCCACCGTGACGTCGACGACGACGGGGTGGAGCGGGCCCGGCGCGCCCTGGCGTCCGCCCCGTGACCCGTTCGGGGGACCGGCCCTGAAGGTCCGCATCGGCGTCGGAACCGGCGCGGCGGGGCTCGGCGGTCCGGCCCTGTCGGACCTGGCGGACGGCCTGGGCGAGTTCGGTTTCGATTCGCTCTGGCTGCCCGAGGTGCTGACCGCACCCGGCGCCGACCCGATCGTGGGCCTGTCCTGGGTGGGCGCACACCATCCCCGGCTCAAGATCGGGACCACGTTGCTGCTGCCCGGTCGGCACCCGGTGCGGCTCGCCCGGCAGCTCGCCTCACTCGACTCGCTCAGCGGCGGCCGGCTGCTCGTCACCTTCGTCCCCGGGCTGGCCCGGGGGGCCGAACGGGACGCGGTGGGGGTCCCCGTGTCCGAACGCGGGCGGTCCGTCGAGGAGGTGCTCCCGCTGCTGCGCCGGCTGTGGGCGGGGGAACGGGTCAGCCACGACGGTCCGTCCGGGCGTTTCGCTGACGTGGCGATCTCGCCCCTCCCGGTCCAGGACCCGCTCGAGGTCTGGCTGGGGGGAACCGCGCACACGTCGCTCGTGCGCTGCGGACGCCTGGCCGACGGCTGGCTTCCCGCCATGTGCACGCCCGCCGAGGCGGCCGCCGGCCGCCAGGTGGTGGAGGACGCCGCGGCCCAGGCCGGGCGTTCGGTCAGCGCCGAGCACTTCGGGGTGAGCATCGGCTACTCGACGGGACCGCTCAATGCGCAGGTGGCCGAGGCGCTCTCGGCCCGGACCCGGGGGCGGCCGCTGGCCGACCTGGTGCCCGAGAGTGTGACCGCGCTGCGCGAGCTCCTCGGGCGCTACCTCGACGTCGGTTTCTCCAAGTTCGTGCTGCGGCCGCTGATGCCCCCGGACGACTGGCGGGGCGAGCTCGA
>JBKQNY010000122.1:0-15662 GCA_052145775.1 Acidimicrobiales bacterium | reverse complement strand
CTGAAGGTCTTCGCTTGGAGGGACAGGGTAGCGGACCGAGACGCGTTCGACGTCTGGCGATGCCTCGAGGTTGCATCCGCTGCGAACGTGGAACCCCGGGTCTTCGCCTCGGGGGAAATGCTCGAGGCCGGCGCCCTCCTGAGAGAGCTCACGGTCAGCTCGGACAAGAGCACCTCGGCGTTCCAGAATGCGATCACGCGGCAAGGTGGCTTGAGCCCGGATGGAGCCAGGCGCCGATGGCTGCGGATTCAGGCGCTTGCCGCACGCGTGGTTGGGATCGAGTGACCGACGGGAAGCGGCCCGGGTTGCCCGGTGGCGACGGTGGTCAACCAGACTATGCGTGGACCCGCTGGAGCGAGCCGACTTGTAGGTATCGAGGGATTGGCCAGCGATACCGTCCATGAGATCGAGATCGATCGCATCGCTGCCGCGGACCGAGTGCCGGAGCCACAGGAAGCGCCCAGCCCCTGCGCACTCCCCCACCTTCGAAGGTCCACTCGTTGCTAACCACGCGAGCCGCCCGGCGGCCGCCGGTCGGGGGTCCAGAATGTAAGCAACGGTGTAAGCAACGGTGTAAGCAACGGTGTAAGCAACGGGGGCAATCTTTCACGGACCGCGCCGAACTCCGACATACAGAACCCCCAGGTCAGCGGACTAGCACGGACCCGTGTGAACCCCCAGCCCTTGGCTGGCAGTCAAGAGGTTCGTGGGTTCGAGTCCCATCGCCTCCACTCGAAACCGCAGGTCAGGGCCCACTTTGCGATTCCCATCCCTCCGGAGAGGGCAAGACTGAGCGCCGGGCGCTGTCCCCCCGCTCTTGCCGTCGCGTCAGGCCGTCCTCGGGTCGCCGATCCCCTGTGCCAGCCCGCGCACAAGTTCGCCGGCATCCACATTCAGCGCCGCGGCCACTCTCAGGACGTTGAGCAGGCTTGGATTGATCTCCCCACGTTCCAGGTGCCCGATGTAAGTCCGGTGGAGCCCGGCGAGGTCTCCGAGGTCCTCCTGGCTGACGCCCAGCTCGAGGCGTCGTACCCGAATCCGCTCGCCAAGCTCCCGGAACTTGTCGGCTCCCCGGCGCTCCATCCCCGACAATGGCAGCAGCTTGCACCAGACCCGTCGACAACAAATCCCTAGCTCAGCATGACTAATCGCGAACTGATGTGATCACGCCACCGACAACCGCCCCCAGGTGAACTGGGCAGGTGGGTCACGTAAGTCAGTGCCCAATTCAGCCTCCCGAATACCGTTGGATGGCACCCAAGCCGAGCAAGAAATTCACGCAGTGAAGGATTACCCTCGAAGGGGCATGAAACTGACCGAGCAGGTCGAGGCCGCGCTTGTTGTTCTGTTCACCGCGCTCGCTGTGCTTTGTAGCGCCTGCGGTGGCGGAGCCGCTCAGAAAGCGGGGGTCACGACCAGCTCCTCACTAGTTCACACGACGACCACGACGACCCCTCCGACCACGACGACCCCTCCGACCACGACGACGACGAGCCCTGTTCCGGCGGAAATGGAGACCTGGCTCGCCGCCGCCAAGGCTCCCTTTACGGGTCTAACTGCGGCGCTTGGAACCATCAACGGGAACGCTGACGCGGCTAAGGACGTTCAAACAGATCCCGGATCAGCGAACCTCATCCTCCCAAAAATGTGTACCAGCGCTTCCCAGGCCTGGCAATCCGCGGAAGCGGTGCCGGCTGCTCCGATCCAAGAACTGCAGACCGACTGGCAAGCTCTACTGACCGCATTCGATGGCATCGTGTCCGCTTGCAATTCCGCTGCGTCCTCCGGTAGTGGTGCCACATTCTTGACTCAGCTGCCAACCTTGGAGCACGCGACGCGTACACCCAACAACAAGCTCGGAAACGACGTAACTCAACTCGGGTACTGCTTCCCATCAAGCACTTGTCTGCCGCCGTACTCCATTGCGGGACAGCCAGGAGGTTGATCTAAATTTCGAGATGAAATTTGAAGGCGAACCGCGGTGATTTTTCGTCATCCTCGGTTCAAAGGCTGGGCCAAACCCGCAAGCGTGCTGCCGGCAGTCCCGGCCCGGCAAGTAGTCGGGCAGATGGTCGGCCGTGGTTCGCGGCGCCAGCGCGCATGATCCCGGAGGGAGGGAGCCTCCGGAAATTCCTTTGCGAAGCGCGTACGCGAGCGCGCGTTGAGCCTGTGCGCTTTCACCGAGCCCCGCGATCTGTGATCAGCGAAACCCGCGCCCGGCGATCAGTGAAGTTCGCATTGGGCTGACGTTGGTTCCTCGAGAGGAAAGGTTAGCGGCGCCTCCTTCCTGAGTCTTGTTCGGGGTCGGTGCTGGCCTGCTCAAGGGCATGGTGCTCTCGCATCCGCCACGACGGGCCCTTGATGTTGAAGACCACGGCGTTGTGCATGAGCCGGTCCAAGATGGCGGCGGCCACCACCGGATCTCCGAAGATCTCCCCCCACTCGGGGAGCCCCCGGTTGGTGGTGACGAGCGTCGGGTGTCCTCGCTCGTAGCGGGTGTTGACCACATGGAAGAACACCCCGGCCCCACCCCGCTCGATCGGCAGCAGCCCGACGTCGTCGATGACGAGCACGCTCGGTGCGGTGTAGGTCTTGAGCCTCGGGGCGAAGGTCCCCTCCCGGCGAGCCTTGACCAGGGTGTTGACCATGTCGTCGGCCGTGGTGAAGTAGCCCCGGAACCCCGCTTCGACCGCCGTGGTGGCCAGCGCCACGGCCAGGTGGGTCTTGCCGCACCCAGGCTGGCCCAAGAACAGGACCGGCCGGTTCTCCTCGATGAAGCGCAGCGTGGCCAGGTCCTCGATCAGCTTGCGGTCGACGGTCGGCTGGAACTCGAAGTCGAAGTCCGAAAGCGTCCTGCGGAAGGGGAACCGGGCGAAGCGCAGGCGGGCCGCCAGCTTGCGGTTGGTGGTGGCCGAGGCCTGCTCGGCGATGACCCTGGCCAGGAACTCGACGTGGCTCCACTCCTGATCCTTGGCCTCTTCGGCCAGCACGGCGAAGCACTCGGCCGACCGAGAGAGGCCCAGGTAGCCCAGGTCGTCCTTCAGCTGCTCATAGAGCGAGACGGTCACGGCCGGCCTCCCGTCTCATAGCGGGCGAGGTCGGGAACCTCGACATCGACGTCGCCTTCGACGTCCAGGCGCACGGGCGGTGCCGGAGGTGCCTCGTCGGGCACGATGAGGGCCAGGTGACGGCCCCGGCTCCGCCCGAGGGCGGCTTGCTGGGCGGCCTGGAAGTGCCCGGCGTCCCAGACCTCTCCGGTCACGGCCGGATCGGCCAGAGTGTGGCGGGCCACCACCTCGCCGGCCCAACGGACCTCGATGGTGTCCGCGTCCACCTCGCAGCGCACCTCGACCCGCTGGCCGAGGCAGCGGGGCGGGACCGAGTAGCGCACGCCCCGCCACTCGATCTGGGGGATGGCCACGTGGACCCGGCGGGCCTCGACATAGGCCGTGTCGAACCGCCGGCGGGGAAGGGGTGCGAGCATCACGGATTCGACCACCGGGCGGTTGGCGGGGACGTCGCCGGTGCCGCGGTGGCGCCGGGAGTGGATGCGCTCGGCCAAGAACACCGCCGCCCGCTCGTTGAGCTCGGCCAGGCTCTTTGGCGCCCCGGTCGCCGAGCACTCCTCCAAGAAGCGCTCCTTCAAGTCCCTGAAGGGGCGCTCCACCTTGCCCTTGCGCTTGGCGTCTCGGGCCTGGCAGGCCCGGATCTCAGTCCCGTGGAACTGGGCGAAGGCGAGTGCGGGCGGATGCAGGGTGAACCGTCGCCCCTGGGAGCGCCCGAGCGCCCCCATCCGGTCGGTGCGCAGCACCTTGGGAACCCCGTCGACGTGCTCGAAGAACCGGACCAACCCCTCCAAGGTGTGCTCGCGGTCGACCGAACGCGAGAACCACCAGGTCCGAACTCTCGACCACGACAAGATGGCCGAGAAGCACTGCACCTCGCCCAGGCCCCACTCCCTCGTGAATGCCGACACGTCGGACCAGTCGAACTGGCACTCCTCGCCCGGCGCCGTCACGATCCGGGTGGAGGCCGCCGGGGCGGCCGTGAACCTCGGTCCCCGGATCGAGTTGAGGTGCCGGGCCACGCTCGGATAGGAGCCGCCATAGCCCTCGGCCACGAGCAGCTCGAACACGCTGGTGGCCAACAGGCGCGGGGCGGGGCGGAGCAGCTCGGCGATCCGTCCTGCCCAGTGTTCGTCGATCACGGGCGGGACACTCGCCCGGCGTCGTGGTGGCGGTCCCCCGTTCTTCAGCCAACTGCTGATCGTGGCAGGGTGATAGCCGGTCTCCGCGGCGATCTCGGTGATGCTGAGGCCCTGGCGCTTCATCGCCATGACATCCATGAACTCCTCCTGGGACATCATTTCGGTGGGCCCTCCAGTGGGCTTGTGCAGTGGATGCCCAAGACCCTGGAGGGGCCCTTGACCGACCGGGTGGATGCCGGCCAGGAGGAACCAGGAGGTCAGCTCAACGCGACGTTCGCTGATCGCCGAACGCGGTTTCCGCTGATCGCCGATCGCGGGTTTCAGTGATTACAGAACGCGGGTTTCAGAGATCGCGCACAGAGCCAGTCAACACGGTCCCGCACCGTTCCTACACTGCCCTGCCTGCCGGCGCACAGTTCTCCCTGGTCGTACAGAACAAACGTGGTGTGCTGACGTAGGTAGTAGTACATCGCAGTGCCCTAGTCGCACTGTAGTTGCGCAGGTGGTCGGATCGGAGCCCTGCGGCATCCTTGTCACGGTGTTTGTCACGGCAGCAGACCTACCGGGCCACTCCTGACCACTCGACCGGATCGGCCGCGTGCCGCCTGACCTGCGAAGACAGCGGGGACCACCGTCGCCACCAGGTCCCCGACGATGCCGCTGCCGCCCATCCCGGCCACTGTGATGTCGCGGCATTTCTGGGACAGCTGAACCCTCAGAGGGTAACTCTGTCCCGTCGTTGGCGCCGGCGATGGCGAAGTAAATGCCGAACCAGACGCTCGAAGAGACCATCGTCGACCCGAGGGTCTTGGTGAACCGTTTGCCTCCTAGCCGGACCACCCCGAGGAGCAGCATCACCACGATGAGGGGGCTCGAGAGCATGCCGCCGTAGGCGCCGGCCATCTCCAAGAGCACGTTCACCTGTGAGTCCTCGGCGTCGAGGGCCCGTCGTTTCGCGATCCAGGTGGCGAAGCCGCCGCCATCGACCCGAGTGCCTTCTCGAGGCCCAGGCTCGCACCGCCGATGAGCGAGACCGCCGAGACGGCGACCATGGCCGGCACCATCAGTGCGTCCACCTGGCGCGTCTTGATCTCGGCAATGATCCCGGGCGTGTCTTCGGGCACCTTCAGCAACCGGTGGAGCACCCCTACGACGAGGCCGGCGGCAGCCGTCACGGCCACCCACCACCAGTGGCCGCCCAGCCTGTGCGGGTTGCCGTCCACGTTCCACTTCTCGCCTCGGGTGACGAGGCCCAGGAAGACGAGGCCGGCGAACCCCCCGAGGACCCCGAGGACGGCCGCGTAGGCCATGAGGGGCCAGAACCCCGGCGCCTGGGTGGCAGGCGGTGTGGGCTGGGAGCTCATGACGGGATGATGCTCCGAGCGTTGCCGACGACGTGGGTCGCTTTGGGCCGAAGCTGCCCAGGCGCGCGCGCCGGAACGCGCTCAGGCGGGCGGGGGTGCGGACCTAGGAGACGTCCCCTGCCGCGTCCTTGATGGCCTTGTCGACGTCCTTGGCGTTGGCGTCGATCTCCTTGGTCACGTGCTTGGCCGCCTTCAACTCGGCCTTGTTGAGCGCAGCTTCGATCGTGCTTTCGCCCACCACCAGCAGCGCAGCCTGGCCCGTGTCGATGAGGTCGCCTAGCTCCTTCACGTCCGAGCGAGACATGCCCCTCCAGAGGTGGCCGCTGACGCCTCCAATGGCACCACCGATCACCGCACCGGCAATGATCGACGGGGGGAACAGGATCCCCACGACCGCGCCGACAGCGGCGCCACCCCAGCCTCCGTGGCGGGTGGCCATCTCGTCCTTGCTCACGTGGACCTTGCCCTTGTCGTCCTTGGTCACCACGGCCGCGTCATAGGTGCCAACTGCGCCTGCCGCGTGCAGGTCCTTGACCACTTCGTAGTCGGCGCGGCACGACGCCTCGTCGGGGTAGGTGCCGAGGTAGAGGAACACGCCGTCTGCTTTTGCCATCTGTGATCTCCTTTTGCACTGGTCCGACAACGCGCGCTGCGCCGTCGACGTAGCCAGTCTGCACCCCTCGCCGCGGATCCGCCAGGGACAAAGGTCCCCCCGAATGCAGGCGTCAGCGGGGGCTGGCCCACCGAGCAGCACGTCGACGATGGGCTAGTCTCGCTCGAGCACGTCGACTGACTGGAGCCCTGCCGGCCCCCCCGCACGTGTGGAGTTGACATCCAACGGTGAGCGCCTGCCAGATCTTCGTGGGCCTGGCGCTGACCGTCGGCCTGGCGGTCCTCTGTCAGGTCGTCGCGCAGAAGCTGACGATCCCGCCGATCATCGTGCTCTTGCCGGTGGGGTTCGCCGTGGGGGTCCTCACCCCCGACGTCAACCCCGACAAAATCTCAGGAGCGGCCTTCTCGCCCATGGTCAGCCTGGCCGTGGCGCCCATCCTGTTCGACGACCCGAGCACGGTGCGGCGTCTCTCATCCTGCACGGTGAAGGCGAGGGCACAATGATATGGGCCACAGGTCACGAAGCCCGAAGTGGCACACAGGGGGAAACAATGGACCAGTCGCACGATGAATCTCGCGCAATGCAAGCAATTCCCCACCTCAGCGTCGAGGAGCGGGCGAAGCTGGGCAAGGATGCCAGGGCACTGACGCCCCGATCATCCCAAGCCGAGTTCAGTCCCGCGGTCGATCGTCCGGATCCGGTCGCGCTCCTAGAGCGCCAGGCCAAGACCCGGGTACCCGAGCTGGTGCCGATCCGCTACGGGCGGATGCTCGTCTCACCCTTCACCTTCTTCCGCGGCGCTGCACTGGTCATGGCCTCCGACCTGGCGAACACTCCCCGGTCGGGTCTCACCGCACAGGTCTGCGGAGATGCCCACCTGTCCAACTTCGGATTGTTTGCCTCACCGGAACGGCGAATGATGTTCGACGTCAACGACTTCGACGAGACCCTGCCGGGGCCGTGGGAGTGGGACCTCAAACGCCTTGCTGCCAGCGTTGTGATTGCAGCTCGTGATCGCGAGTTTACGGAGAAGGAAGCTCGCACCGCAGCCACGGAGGTTGGGGCGAGCTACCGCCGCGAAATGGCCCGTCTGGCGGGACTGTCCACCTTGGACGTCTGGTACTCCCACATCGACGTCGCCGCACTGCTCGCCGAGCTGGAGGCCACGGCAACCAAGACTGGGACCAAAGCCGACAAGCGGATCGCGGCGCGCACCGTCCAGATCATCACAAAGGCCCGAACCAGGGACAGCCTCCAAGCCCTGAACAAGCTCACCACTGTGATCGACGGTCAGCTCCAAATCGCGAGTGACCCACCGCTGCTCGTCCCGACCGAGGAGCTGTTCTCCCAAGAAGTGAGCGATGCACTCCGGGACACGTTCCACCAACTTGTGCGTGGCTATCGCCGCACCCTCCAGACGGACCGACGGCATCTGCTCGAACAGTTCCAGTTCGTCCAGATCGCCCGCAAGGTCGTGGGCGTGGGAAGCGTGGGTACGCGGGCCTGGATCCTGCTCATGGTGGGACTGCACAACAACGACCCGCTCTTCCTACAGGCCAAAGAGGCCGAGGCGTCGGTTCTCGAGGAATTCGTGGGCAAGAGCCGCTACGCCAATCACGGTGCACGGGTTGTTGCCGGCCAGCACCTCATGCAGGCTGCCAGTGACATCTTCCTCGGTTATCAGAAGGTTAACGGCATTGACGGCGTGACCAGGGACTTCTACATCCGCCAGCTGCGAGACTGGAAAGGGAGCTTCGACGTCGAGGGGTCGATCCCTCCAGGTCTCGTCAAGTACGTCGGGGTGTGCGCCCAGGCCCTCGCGCGAGCCCACGCCCGCTCGGGCGACCGCGTCGCCATCGCCAGCTACCTCGGGAACGGACCGACGTTCGACCGGGCCTTGGCGGACTTCGCCGAGGCCTACGCCGACCGGAACGACCTGGACTATGAGGCGCTTAAAAAGGCAGCCAACTCAGGACGAATCACCGTCGAGTCCGGCCTGTAGTCCTTGAACGTGGCAGGCACGGAGGAGAGGACTGACGACAAGCCAGCACCCATTTCTGGCGAGGCGCGCTGACCGATGGCCCTCGGCGTCATTGTTGCAGGCCTTCTGCGGTCGACCCTGCCCCCCGAGCTTCGCAATGGGGACGCCCGGTGGCTCTTTCTCGTGCTCCTCGTGACCCTTCTCGGTGCACTCATCATTGGGGACCCCGGCCGCATCGACCGGGATCGGCCGTGGCTAACGGGGCTCACCAGCGTCCTCATCGGAGTGATCACGATCGCAAACGCTGATGCTGCCGTTCGTCTCGTCGTCTCGATCATCAACGTTTCGTCGTTTACCAACGACGCGAAGGTGCTTCTCGCCAGCGGCGGTGCGATCTGGTTGACCAACGTCATCGCCTTCGGGCTCTGGTACTGGGCGCTCGACCGTGGCGGACCCGGCGCTCGGGCTGCGGCACCGATCATCCTCCGGCGTTGATTTTCCCGGAGATGAAGAATGAAGCGTACGTGTCGGCTGGCTGGCGACCTCAGTTTGTCGACTACTTCCATTTCGCCTTTGCCACGGCTACGGCCTTCAGCCCGACGGACGTTTCGGCTATCAAGACGTGGATGAAGCTAATGATGATGGCTGAGGAGGGCATCTCGCTCGTCGTGGCTCTGCTGGTTGTCGCCAGGGCGGTGAACATTCTCAAGTAGGGATTCAGAGATCGGGCTGGCGCCAGCACCTTGTGGCACGTGGGCCGATGGCCCTGGACGCCCCCACGGCCGTCGGTGGATCACCTGCATGGAGCGGCCGAACCTTCACGTGATGATGGCCGATGAGATGCATTACCCGCCGCCCCTTGAAACCGAAGGGGTGACGTGGATCCGCAGGGATCATTTTGCGGCCCGGGGAGTCCATCCGAGACGAGGCGGTGGAATTCCATCGTCGCCACGAAAGGTCGACTGCCTGCGTCGCCCGTCGGGCGACTCCGTTCACCGAGAGGTACCCGTCGCGCTGCGGTGTCTCGCAGACCGAGGGGACCTCAAAGATAGGTGGCGACCCCGCCATGATTCGGCTGGAATCCGCCTCGGCCCCCACCCTCGAGGACCGGTTTCGAGCCGAGAGGTACTAGACGCATTGCCGGGGAAATGGCACGTCTCAAATGCGGCCCCGCTGAACCCTGGAAGCCACGAGGGGCTCATGGCGTCGGCCGAGAACCGCGCAGTTCGAGGGATCAACCCTCCTTGGCTTTGCGGACTTCAAGGCTTGCCAGTACCACGACGATGCCATAGACGATCATTCCGATTCCGACGATCACACAAATGATAGAGAGTGACAGGCTCGGGTAGACCAGGCAGAGGATTCCGACGATCGTCGCAATGAGGCCCAAAATCACGGTCGGCCAGCTGACGCCGCCTTCGTTGGCGCTGAAGCCGTGGAACAGCTCGGTAACGCCCCCGATCGTCCAGAAGATGCCAACGATGAACCCGAGGACAGCGACGGTCGTAGTGGTGTGGTGCAGCAAGATGAGCGCGATAACGATCGACAGCAGTCCCACAATGACGAAGCCCGTTCGCTCGCCCGTTGCACCGATCGCCTGTATGAGCCGCACGACACCGAGTATCAACAACCAGATTCCGATGATCACGGCGATGGCGTGCACCGACTTGCCGGGCTTGAAGGTCAGGACAATACCGAATCCGATCGTGATGACTCCGAAGAGGGCGAGCAACCACCACTTCCGTCCGATAGCCCTGACGCTCTCCGCCGAGTCGGTCGTACTCATGCTGGACATGCGGATCCTCCTTCGAGATGACTTCAGGTGCATCGCAACAAGCGATGCCGTATTCGTACGCTACCGGTCGCGGCAACAATGATCACAAATGCCGCCAGCGGCAACGCCCCGAAGCCGCCTTTGTATAATTGCCCGGGAGGAGGGTGCCGCCCTGGCGCAGTTCACATGGGTGACGGTGCGGCGTTCGCTGAGCGCTTTTGCATCCGGTCTGCAATGAACATGACCACCACACCGATCCCCACCCCGATGAACGTGAAGAGCACCCGCCGTCGCTCAGACGCGTAGTTGGTGGGATGCGGCAGGTCTGCGGCGATCAGGGCCGCACTTGCGATGGCGGCCGTGTAGTAGGCGTAGTTCACGCCGTGTATGAAAGCCCCGATCGCGACCAGGAGGATGATGGTCACTTCCAATGCGTCCCTGTTGTGGACGGTCAACAGTATGGGTATCGCAACAGCGGCGCCCAAGGCCGCACCGATGACGCGCTGGAGGCCCACCAGCCTGGACTGCTCGATGCTCGGTTTCATTGCGATCAAGGTCGCGATCACCATCCAATCGGCATCAGGCTCATGTAAACCGAAGGCAATGGCGGCAGATGCCGCCAAGGCCAGTGCCCGTATCAATGCGAACAGCACGACCGGTCGGGTGAGGTCGACCGAGGAGAAGGGCTCACCGGGGAGGTCGATGACCGGCCGTGGCCGCCATTTCCGCCTGCTCGCCAACCACACGACGCCGGTCAACGCAATCCATAGGGCCGATCCGATCAGCCAGGCCAGCGCCTGATGCCATCCGTTGGTCTTGATCCGATCAGCGTGGTAACTACCTGGCAGGACGACAGCGACGACGAACCAGATGTTGAGCAGCAGTCCCACGCTGAATCGATGCAGTCCGAACTTCACCGCCAACCCAGCCAACAGCGTGACCCCGAAGAGAGCGAGTACCACCCATCCCCAGGATTGGGCTCCGACGTAGAATGCCAGGGCCGTCACCGCCGCACCGCCGAAGCCGAAGGCGCCCATACCCTTCGCTCGGTTCCAGTAACCACAGCCGGGGTCGCTCAGGGCGGTCGTCAGTACGGCGAAGATGATGCTGACGAGATACTTCTGCTGGTTGAGCTGGGCGATGGCGAATCAGATCACCAGCAGGACTACGCCGACGGCCACGCCGCCGGGCAGACTGAATCCCTTCCGATTTAGCGCAAATACCTTCGTGAGTTGGCTCATGGGCCGGATCAGACCGTTGCCGTTTCCCCACCGGGAGCCACCTCGACGCGACGGAGGCTCTGGAAGAAGGTTAGAACTCCGACGACCCCGCCCACCGTGGCGAATACCGTGTGAGCTCTTCGCCAGTGCCCACTGGTGACGCCGTGGAACGTCACAATCCCGCCACCGATCGTGGCGATTGCTCCGATTCTGGTGAGCTGTCTTTTGGTCATTTCGACAGCGTAGATCCGCACCAGGGCGACGTCACCGGGGCCCGGCAGGGCTTGAGGTGACTTCTCATCTCAGGCACCCCAGATGGCTCGCAGTCGGCTGGAGCGGATCGCCGCCGTGACGGCTTTGAAGTCCCGCTCGGTGTAGTCCGGCGTAGCGAGCCGGGAAGTCAATGACGAACTGACCAGATTCGTCGCTCTTGCGCAGCTCTGTGCTTTGACATCGACACTGCAGATCGGTGAATCCACTTCGGCTGATGGTGACGGTCCGTGGGGACAGGACGGGGGATGCCCATTACTGTCGGACGGACGATCCGCCACAACCCGATCGGAGCCTTACTCTTATGAGCACTTACTTGAGCGGCGATGTCGCTCACCGGGACCTGTTGAAGACGGCACTGCGCTCCGTCGTATCGGTGGCCCTGTTTCTGGGCCTGTACTCCTTCCTTCCGATCGAGGGTCGTCCTCACAAGGAAATGGGGTTGCGCTTCTTCGCGGGGTTGGCGCTGTTTGTGGCAGTCCTCGCAGTCGAGCTAGGAGCAATTGCCAAACACAAGCACCCGATGCAACGGGCGATCGTCGCATTGGCCACGATTCTTCCGCTCTTCCTGTTCTGGTTCGCATGGTCTTACCTGACGCTGTCTCGCTCAAACCCGGCCACGTTCGGGTCAGCGCTTTCGAGAATCGATGCCCTGTACTTCACCGTCACGGTGTTTTCGACGGTGGGGTTCGGTGACATCACTCCGAAGACCGAGCTAGCTCGGGTGATCGTCACCTTCCAGATGTTGACCGACCTAGCCGTAATTGCCGTCGTCATCCGGATGATTCTGGGTACCGCCACCCGTGTGACCGAACGCAGGAACACCCCCGATGCTGTCGGCTCCAGCAGCACACCAACGGATGCCGGAAAGATCTGACGCGGCCGAGCGTTGCCGATCGCACACGGGCTGCAGCACCGATTCCACACAAATTCATGGCCGCGAAGACACCGCATCGCGCGATAGCCCCTGGCCTCAAGTTCATTCTGCACGACCGCAGATGTACCGATCGTCTCGAGTGGTCCCATGTGGCCAAAGGCACTGTGCCGGAGCCTGGCTCGGAGGTAGGGTGCCCACGTGGGGCCGGTTGACGACCTCGCATAGGACCCAGATCAACAGGAGCCACGCAGATGGCCAAGGCGGACGCAGCCTTCATCTATGTCGGGACCTACGGGAGCGAGGCGGCAGCCCGGGCCGACTACGAGGTCGTGAAGGACCTGCATGCCGCAGGGGCGGTCGGGACCTATGACGCGGGAGTGGTCACCAAGGATGCCGATGGCAAGGTCCACTTCAATAAGCATGAGACGGCGACCCGCCACGGGGGCCTGGGGTGGCGCCGCGGTAGGGGCCGTCGTCGGCATTTTGTTCCCGTCCGCAGTCATCGGTGCCGCGGCGGTCGGGGCGGCGGTTGGCGGGATGAGTGGACACCTGTAGAAGGGGATGTCCCGGTCCGATGTGAAGGAGTTCAGCGACCTCATAGATGCTGGCCAGGCCGCCCTAGTGATCGTGGGCGAGAGCACCATGGAGGACGCGATCAACAAGGCCGAATTAAAGGCAGAGAAGCATGCGGCCAAGGAGCTCGACGTCAGCGCCAAGGACCTCGACAAGGCTGTTCAGGAGACGGCGAAGGAAGTCAACTGAGATGTTCGACCTACGATGCCAAGGGTGTCCGATGCCGGACACAGGGTTCGGCTCCTCCGACGGAACTGAGCGGACCCTTGGGTATCTCGGGTCGGACAGCCCAAATTGGACCAGGACACCAGTCGCGCTACGGCGTGCAGCAATCCCCACCAATACATCGAACAGAAGGACGTGAAAGATGAGCGAAGACAGTCCCCTCCTCGACACCATCTCGGACATGACGGCGGTGTCGGTCAGCCGCACCAGTCTGAGTGGACGTGAGCTGATGTTGGTTCGCCTCGGAGCGCTTGCTGCGGTCGACGCCCCTGTGGCGTCGTACTTCTTGAACCTGGGGGTGGCGGCTGAAGCGGGCTTGAATGCGGAGGACGCCCGAGGCGTCCTTGTCGCCGTCGCCCCAATCATCGGTGCTCCCCGGGTGGTGTCCGCTGCCGGCACGGTCGCCGAAGCGCTCGGGCTTGCGGTGGCCATCGACGACGCCATCCAGGAGATGCAGTCCTCTGACTGAGCGAAGGCGAGTCGCCCCCATCGGGACCCCCGGTGAGGTGAGAAGTGCGTTGACGTTCCAGTAGGCAGGTCGGACACAACGGTTGAGCGGGCATGTGGAGACAAGCGACTCCCGATCGGTGGCGCCGTTGACAACGCCATGACAGAGGCGGATCCGGGCAACACCGGGGAGGGCCGCAAGCAACATGGTGGCGAAAAAGGGTTTGCCGGCGCTCATTGCGTTGGCCACGGCACAGTTCCTGATGGTGCTGGACCAGTCCGTGATGAACGTCTCCATCAGTGCGCTGGTACACGACTTCCATACCACCGTCACCACGATCCAGGCCGTCATCACTCTCTACTGCCTTGTCATGGCCATGTTGATCATGACTGGCGCCAAGATCGGCGACATCATTGGTCGGCGTCGGGCGTTCGTCATCGGGTTGATCATCTATGCCTGCGGCTCGGCCATGACCGCTGCTTCCCAGACCGTGCTCCAGCTCGCCCTCGGATGGTCGGTGCTCGAGGGGATCGGCGCGGGACTCGTCTTCCCAGCTCTCGCAGCCCTGATCGCGGGAAATTTCGAGGGAACCGGCCGCAAAGCCGCCTACGCGGTCATCGGCGGCGTCGCCGGTGCGGGGATAGCGGTCGGACCCATCGTTGGCGGCTGGGCGACGACCGTGCTGACGTGGCGCGTCGTGTTCATAGGGGAAGTCTTCATCGCCGCCTTCATTCTTGTCATGATGCGCAAGGTGAAGGACGCACCGGCTCCGACACCGAAGCCGAAACTGGACATCGTCGGTTCGGTGCTTTCGGCTGCCGGTCTCGGGGTTTTCGTCTACGGGGTCCTCAAGTCGAGCACCTGGGGATGGGTCAAGCCTAGGAACTCTCCGATCACCATCTTCGGCTTCTCCCTCACCCTCTTCGTGATCGCCGCCGGGGGCGCACTGATCTGGGCGTTCGTCACCTGGCAGAGGCATCGCGAACAGGCGAACCGCGACCCACTTGTCCATCTCTCACTGGCCAAGATCCCACCGGTGCGATCTGGACTGATCGGGATGTTCAGCCAGAACCTGCTGCTCATGGGGATCTTCTTCGTCGTCCCGCTCTATCTCCAATTGGTCCTCGGGCTGAGCCCACTCGAGACGGGGATAAAGATGCTGCCCATCTCCATCGCCATGTTCGCGACCGCCGCAGTCGGAGCACGGCTCTCGAACCGCTTCACGGTGCGGGCAATCGTCCGGAGCGGTCTCGTCGTGACGCTCGCTGGCGCCATCATCCTGCTTTGGACGATCAAGCCGACCCTCTCCAGTGCCGGATTCGCCATTGGCATGGCCGTGCTCGGTGTGGGGATGGGTCTCATGATCTCCCAGCTGGGCAACGTCGTGCAGTCCTCCGTCGAGGAGTCGGGTCGAAGCGAGGCCGGTGGGCTCCAGTACACGGGACAGCAGCTCGGCTCATCGCTCGGCGTGGCACTCATCGGGAGCATCGTGCTAATTGGGTTGACCAGCACCTTCATCGCCAACGTCAAGCACGACCCTCGCATCAGCTCGGAGGTTTCCGCCCAAGTGGGCGTTGCGGCCGGCTCCAACATCAACTTCGTGGCCTCCACGCAGATCGAAATAGCGGCGAAGAAGGCTGGGCTCGACCAACCTACGACCGATGCCCTCGTCGACGACTACGAGGCGGCACAGCTCCGATCGCTCAAGGCCGGACTCCTAGCAGCTGCACTCCTGGCACTGATTTCACTTGCTTTCACGAGGGAGTTACCACACGAGCGACTGAGACGGAACCCGAAGTCTGCCGTTGTGGCAACCTGAGGCGAGCCGCTCAGGATCTTCAAGGCAAGAATTCGACGACGCGGCGGCAATCAATCTTCCTTCGGTTTGAACGCCAATCTTGCCGAAGCCTGACACAACGGGGCTGGCGCAGTCGCCTCCGACCACCGGGAGCGGGGCGGCGATCGAAGGGGTTCGAACATGGTCGTTGGACTCAAGTGGTGACCGCGACAACTCCTGACCAGGAGGTGTCGCATGTCCAGGGGCCGGGAGAGGTACCTGCCGTCCGAGTTCGGGGCGGCTGTCGAAGCGGTGCTCGCCGGGGCGAGCTAC
>JBKQNY010000121.1:0-5409 GCA_052145775.1 Acidimicrobiales bacterium | reverse complement strand
CGCGTTCCGGCGAGGTGGATTTGCGCGGGAGGAGAGAAACACCAGCTACTTTGGAGAAGGACGTTTTCACCGGCACCACCAAGGAACCGTCATGTCAGTGACCCAGCCCGACGTGTACTACGACCCGTACGACTTCGAGATCGACTCGGACCCGTACCCGGTCTGGAAGGCGCTCCGGGACCGCCAGCCGCTCTACTACAACGAGCGCTACGACTTCTTCGCCATGAGTCGCTTCGACGACGTGCGGCCGGCGATCCTCGACTGGCAGACGTACAGCTCGGCCAAGGGGACCCTGCTCGAACTCATCAAGGCGGACATGGAGATCCCTCCCGGCTCGATCATCTTCGAGGACCCCCCCGGACACAACCTGCACCGGTCGCTCCTCTCCCGGGTGTTCACGCCCAGGAAGATGAACGACCTCGAACCCAAGGTCCGCGAGCTGTGCGCGCACTGCCTCGACCCGTTGGTGGGCGCCGGGGGGTTCGACTTCATCGCCGACCTCGGCGCACAGATGCCGATGCGCGTCATCGGCATGCTGCTGGGCATCCCCGAGGAGGACCAGACGGCGCTGCGACAGCAGATCGACGCCAGCCTCCGCCTCGACGAGGGCGCCATGCCCGACGTCAACGAGCAGTTCAGCGCCGGCATCGGGGGCGCCAGCGAGTTCGCCGACTACATCGCCTGGCGTGAGAAGCACCCTTCCGACGACCTCATGACCGAACTACTCAACGCCGAGTACGAGGACGAGAACGGCGAGCGGCGCCGGCTGAGCCGCGACGAGGTCCTCAACTACGTCAACTTGTTGGCCGCGGCGGGGAACGAGACCACGACGAGGCTCATCGGGTGGACGGCGAAGGTCCTCGCCGACCACCCCGAGCAGCGGCGCGAGCTGGCGGAGAACCGGGAGCTCGTGCCCCAGGCGATCGAGGAGCTCCTCCGCTACGAATCGCCGTCGCCGGTGCAGGCTCGCCTCGTCATGCGGGACGTGGAGCACCACGGCCGCGTCGTCCCCGAGGGGAGCGTCGTCCTCCTGCTCAACGGGGCGGCGAACCGGGACGAGCGGAAGTTCCCCGAGGGCGACCGGTTCGACATCCACCGCAAGCTCGACCAGCACCTGGCCTTCGGGTACGGCGTGCACCTCTGCCTGGGTGCCGCGCTGGCCCGGCTCGAGGGCCGGGTCGCCCTCGACGAGGTCCTGCAGCGCGTCCCCACGTGGGAGATCGATTGGGACAACGCCCAGCAGGCCCGGACGTCCACGGTACGCGGCTGGGAGCGGATGCCGGTCTTCGTACCCTGACGCCGATGCTGCTCGAGGTGAACGCCGACCAACGCTTCTTCCAGGAGACCTCCACCCGCTTCTTGGAGGAGCGGGCGCCGGCATCCGAGCTGCGACGACTGCGAGACGACCCGATCGGCTTCGATCCCGGCTACTGGCGGGACGGCGCGCACTTGGGGTGGACGTCGCTCCTGGTCGGAGAGGAGAACGGGGGAGGCAAGCTCAGTGACCACGGCCTGACGGACCTGGCCCTGTTGGCCTTCGAGTTCGGCCGGCACGCCGCTCCCGGGCCCCTGCTCTCCGCCAACGTGGTGGCGTCGGCATTGGACGCCAGCCCCGGTGGCGCCGCCTCGGCCGCCCTGGCCGACCTCCTGTCCGGGGAGTCGGTGACCACGTGGTGCCCCGACCCGCAGGCGGACGGCCGCTGGTCGGCTGGGCCGGCCCTGTGGGTCGAGCCCCGGGGCGACGAGATCGTGGTCCGGGGGTCGTCGCGGCCGGTGGAGGCGGTCGGTGGCTGCTCCTCCCTGCTGGTCACCGGGCACACCGACGGGGGCTGGACCCAGGTGCTGGTGCCGGTGGACGCGCCCGGCGTTTCCGTCTCGCCGCTGCAGTCGGTCGATCTCACCCGTCGCTTCTCGCAGGTCCGCTTCGACGACGTGAGGCTGGGCCGCGGCAGCGTGGTGGGGGAGGTCGGCGCCGCGGGCCCGGGGGTCGCGTCGCAGCGGCGGACGGCGCTGGCCCTGGCCGTCGCCGAGTCGGTGGGTGCGATGCAGGCTGCCTTCGAGATGACCGCCGAGTGGGCCTTCGACCGCTACTCCTTCGGCCGCCCGCTCGCCTCTTACCAGGAGATCAAGCACCGCTTCGCCGACATGAAGACGTGGCTCGAGGCGGGCCATGCCGCCAGCGACGAGGCCGTGGCGGCGACGGCGGGCGACTCCCCCGAGGCCGAGGAGCTGCTGAGCGCGGCCAAGTCCTTCGTCGGAGACTACGGCTCCGAGCTCTTGCAGGACTGCGTGCAGATCCACGGCGGCATCGGGGTCACCTTCGACCACGACCTCCACCTGCTGCTGCGTCGCCACACCCTCGACCGCACCCTCTATGGCACCCCGGCCGACCACCGCCAGCGGCTGGCCGACTTGGCGAACGAGCAAGGGGACCTGCGGTGAGGACGGACGCGGGAGAGGGCTTAGACGAATTCCGCCAACGGGCGCGCTCGTTCATCCAGGGCCATCTGCCGCCTATGTCGCCGCGCAAGATGGCCCTGACGCTGCGTAACGAGCGGACCGACGAGGAGGAGCTGGCCGGCGTCGCCCGGGACCGGCAGATCCAGCGGATGCTCTTCGACGCCGGTCTGGCCGGGGTGTGCTTCCCCAGGGAGTACGGCGGCCAGGGCCTCACGCCGGCCCACCAGCGGGTGCTCAACGAGGAGCTCGCCGGCTACGAGTACCCCGCCCGGTTCCAGGCTCCGACCATGTCCCCGTGCGCCGCGGTGCTGCTCGACTTCGGCACCGAGGAGCAGAAGCTGCGCCACATCCCGGCCATCCTGCGGGGAGACGAGTTCTGGATGCAGTTCCTCTCCGAGCCCAGCGGGGGGTCGGACGTGGCCGCGGCCTTGACCACCGCCATGCGCGACGGCGACAGCTGGATCCTCAACGGGTCGAAGATCTGGACCACCGGCGCCTGGTGGTCGGACTGGGCCCTCTGCCTGGCCCGGACCAACTGGGACGTGCCCAAGCACCGCGGACTGACGGTCTTCATGCTGCCCATCCACCAGCCGGGCGTCGAGGTCCACCGCATCGAGATGGTGAACGGCTCGAAGGAGTTCTGCCAGGAGTACATGACCGACGTGGTCGTTCCCGACAGCGACCGTGTCGGTGGCGTCGACGAGGGCTGGACGGTCGGCATCCGCTGGACGTTCCACGAGCGCATGCTGATGAACTCCCCCCTGGTGACGATCCCGCTCGGCACGCCGATGAGCGGGCTGCCCTCGGCGGTGCGGTCGATCGCCGACGCCGCCGGGAGGCTGGACGACCCGCGCGCCCGCGACCTGGTCGGGGAGGCCCGCATGCTGGACCTGGTGGCGGCCTCACTGGGTCGGCGCCTCAGGGACGGCATCGCCTCGGGGGACATGACCGACCAGGCGGGCGCCATCGGGCGACTCTTCACCGCCACGGCGACCGCCCGGCGGACGAGCATCGCCTTCGAGGTCGCCGCAGAGGCGGGCGGGACGTGGGCCGCCGGCGACGGCGACGTGGCCGACTGCGGCACCGATTTCCTGATGCGCCAGGTGTCCTGCATCGGAGGCGGGACGACGGAGATGGCCCGCAACGTCATCAGCGAACGGGTGCTGGGCATGCCCCGCGAGCAGGCGTTCGACCGCGGCGTGCCCTTCCGGGAGGTGCCGAGGGGGCGGGCGCGCCAGACCTAGGGGCGACCGGCTGCCATCCCGCTCAGAGGCGGGGGGGTGGCGGCAGCCGGCGGGCCTCAATGAGCCGGCGACCGACCTCGCGGGTGAGCGAGCGCGAGGACCCGAAGAGCTCGTCGAGCACGAGCACCCGGCGGACGTAGCGGTGCAGGGGGTGCTCGGTGGTGAACCCGATGCCGGCCAGCACCTGCTGGCCGTGGCGTGCCGCGGTGTGGGCGGCGCGCCCGGCGAGCGCCTTGGCCACGGCCCCGGCCTGAGGCGCCGGGTCGTCCCACGCCGCGGCCAGGGCGGCGCCGGCCGCCTCGATGGCCACCAGGGTGTCGGCGAGTCGGTGGCCGACAGCCTGGAAGGCTCCGATGGGGTGGCCGAACTGGACCCGCTCGAGGGCGTGGCCCCGGGCCAGCTCGAGGATGGCGCCGGCCGTCCCCACCAGCTCATGGGCCAGGGCGAGCTGCCCGACCCGGGCCGCCTGCGCCCACAGGCCCGGAGCGAGGGCCTCGGCGGCGCGGGCGGGGCAGGTGCCGCTGACCTCGACCAGGCCCAACCAGGGGTCCATGCCCGACACCTGCCGGACGTCCAGCTCGGCGGCGTCCAGCGTCACGGTGACGTCCCCGTCGGCCGTCCGTGCCACGACCAGCGCCGCACCCCGCTCGACGATCCGGGGCGAGGCGAGCCCCTGCACCGTCAGCTCCCCGTGGTGCAGGTCGGCGGGCGGGCGCCAGCGGTCGGGAGCCGGGAGGACCACCGCCGGTCCCGGGCGGCTCCCGGGCGCCACGACCTCGCCCAGGACGTCGTCGATCGCCGTCGAGCTGGCGTTGAGGGCGCCCTGGGTCTCGAACAGCACCGAGAGCGCCGCACGACGGTCGTCATCCAGGGCGTCACGCCATCCGATGCGGTCCAGGATCTCGTCGACCCGCGTCCCGGCGTGCGCGGCCATGGCGTCGCGCAGCGTGCGCCGGAACAGGGCGAGATCGTCGGCGTCCATCAGCGGTCGCTGGCGAGGTCGAGCAGCCGGCGGGCGATGATGTTGCGCTGGATCTCGGAGCCGCCGCCGTAGATGGTGGCCGCCCGGGAGAAGAGGTAGTCCCGCCGCCAGCGGACGGCGGTCGCGTCGTCACAGAAGAGCACCGACGGTGCGAGACCGCTGGCGGCCAGGTCGAAGACCGCCTGCTCGGCCCCCGCCACCAGCACCTTGTCGACCGAGGTCTCGGGCCCCAGATGCTCCCCGGCGGCCATCCGGTGCTGCGTGGCGCGTGAGCGGGCCCGGAAGGCGTAGAGCAGCTGTGCCGCCTCGCCGACCTGGGCGGGATCGAGGGCACCGTTGGGCGCGGTGTGCAGCAGTTCGTCGAGGCTCCGGTGCAAGAAGGCCGCCCGGTGCCACAGGGCCGTGCTCCGCTCGTAGGGCAAGAGGTCCATGGCGACCGACCAACCCTGGCCCTCGTCGCCCAAGAGGCGCTCGAGCGGGACCGCCACGTCGTCGAAGAACACCTCGGAGAACTCCGGGGCACCGTGCATGGTCTCGATCGGCCGCACGGTGATCCCCGGACTGTCCATGTCGACGAAAAGGGCGGTGATCCCCTTGTGGGCTGAGTCCGGGGTCCCGGTCCGGGTGAGGAGCACGCAGCGGTCGGCGAACTGGGCCAGGCTGGTCCAGACCTTCTGGCCGGTGACGCTCCATCCTCCCGCCGTTCGGGCAGATCGGAAGAGC
>JBKQNY010000120.1:0-2993 GCA_052145775.1 Acidimicrobiales bacterium | reverse complement strand
GACGGCTGGCGGACCTCGACGTCGTCCACCAGGATCCCTGCGCCGTCGAGCGCCCGCACCAGGGCGGTCGCCAGGCCGGGCACGGTGTCCACCCCAGCGCTGAGACGGCGCCCGTCCTCGCTCACGTGGACCCCCCCGCCGACCAGCGGCCGCACGGCTCCAACGGCGTCGGGGTGCGGGCTGGACAGGGTGATCTCCACCCGGGCGCTCCGGCTGGCCTCCTTGAGCTCCTGGGGCGTGCCGGCGGCGATCACCCGTCCGTGGTCGATCACCACGATGGCGTCGGCCAGGGCGTCGGCCTCCTCGAGGTACTGGGTGGTGAGGAGCACGGTGACGCCGTCGGTCACCAGCTCGCGCACGGTGTCCCACACCCGCTGGCGGCTGGTGGGGTCGAGGCCCGTCGTCGGCTCGTCGAGGAAGAGGACCGGCGGACGGGTCATCAGGCTGGCCGCCAGGTCGAGCCGGCGGCGCATCCCGCCCGAGTAGCCCTTGAGAACTCGGTAGGCGGCGCCGGTGAGGTCGAACCCGTCGAGCAGCTCGGCGGCGCGGGCCCTGGTCTCGGCCCGGCCCATGCCGGACAGCTCCCCCACCAGAACCAGGTTCTGGCGACCGGTCAACAGGCCGTCCAAGGTGGCGTCCTGGGCGGCCACGCCGATGCGGGCCCGGACGGCGGCCGGGTGGGTCACCACGTCGATCCCGGCCACACTGGCGTGGCCGGCGTCGGGGATGGCGAGCGTCGTCAGGATCCGAACCGCCGTGGTCTTGCCCGCACCGTTGGGCCCCAGCACACCGAGGACCGAGCCGGCGGGCACGGCGAAGTCGACCCCTCCCAGCGCCACGGTCTCCCCGTAGTGCTTGACCAGGCCCTCTACTTCGATCATGGTGTCCGTCAACGTGTCAAACCTACCGGTCGGCAAGTAACTCAACGCAGGGCATGGTAGGGTGCCACTAACCGGCCGTCAAGTAGATTCGGCCCGACCCGGGATCTGACCGTTGACCACCGCCACCCCGTTCGAAGCCGCCCCCCCCGCCGAGCCCGAGGACGCCGCGGTCCCCGATGTCGCCGGGTCGCCGTCGACCCGCGACCGCGTCCTCGACGTCGCCCTCGACCTCTTCATCGAGAAGGGCTACGACGGCACCTCGTTGCGCGAGATCGCCGAGCGGCTCGGCATCACCAAGGCCGCCCTGTACTACCACTTCACCTCCAAGGACGACATCCTCATGGCCCTGCACCTGCGGCTCCACGCCATCGGCAAGGACGCCCTGCAGCGGCTGCGCGAGGAGCCTTTCAGCCTCGAGCTCTGGGGATCGCTGCTCGACCGCCTGCTCGACGAGATGCTCGCCCAGCACAAGATCTTCCTGCTGCACGAGCGAAACCAGGCGGCCCTCGAAAAGCTGCACCGCAAGGACCACGACGCCGAGCACGAGGACCTCCAGCAGACGCTCCGCCAGATCCTGGCCGATCCCGCCATCGCCCTGCGCGACCGGGTGCGGATGGCATGCTCGTTCGGGGCGGTCTTCGCCACCCTGTTCATGGCGGGCGACGCCTTCGCCGGCACCGAACCGGTGCGGTTCCGAGCCCTGCTCAACGACGCCGTGCACGATCTGATCGACGGCTAGGGGCGAGCACCGAGTCGTCGGCCGACGCACCCGCGAAAGACCCTAGGGTGATCTCCGCGTGTCTGAGGTGGAGGGGGTGCCATGCCGCCGTCGCACGATGACGTGGTCCGACGCTCGTTCGAAGGCCAGCTCGACCTCTTCTCCGGACCCACCGCGCCCTTCGCCATGCGTTCGGGCGACCTGGCGTGGATCGAACCGCTCGACGAGGCCATGGTGGTCCTCGACGTGGCCTGCGGCGCCGGCCATGCGGCCCAGACCGTGGCACCCCGGGTCCGCCAGGTGGTCGGGGTGGACCTCACCCCCGCCCTGCTTGAGCTCGGGGCTTCGCGTCTGCGCCACGACGGCGTGGCCAACGTGCTGCTCCAGCGGGCCAACGCGCACGACCTTCCCTTCGTCGACGAGACCTTCGACGTGGTCTTCTGTCGCAGCGCCCTCCACCATCTCGAGCGCCCCGAGGCGGCGGTGGCCGAGATGGTGCGGGTCTGCCGGCACGGCGGCAGGATCGTGCTCGTGGACCTGATCGCACCGACCGGTGCGGTCCGCCAGGAGTTCGACGCCCTCCACCGACTTCTCGACCCCTCCCACGTCAGGTGCTTCCTCGAGTCCGAGCTGGCCGCCCTGCTGCCCGGGGGCACGGACGCCCTTGTCTACGCGTCCACCCTCGACATCCGCCTGCCCGTCGACATCGCCTTCAGCGAGCTCTCGACAGTCGACGAGGTGGTGCGGCGTCTGCGGGCCGAGGTGGAAGGGAAGGGACCGCCGAGCGGCTTCGAGCCGGCCGACGAGGACGGGGCATTGACCGTGACCTTCCCCACCTGCACGGTCCACGCCGAACGGCCCTGACGCACCGCCCGACAGCCCTCTGCGCTCTTGCCCCCGTCGACCGGCGAGTCGCCGTCGGCGCGTTCGATCAGAGGAGCTCCAGCAGGCGCTCGGGCGGCCGGGCGATCACCGCCCGGTCGCCCACCATGAAGATCGGACGCTCGAGCAGGATCGGATGCGCGGCGATCGCCGCCAGCAGCCGGTCGGGCGGCCCGCCGTCAAGATCCAGTTGCGTGTAGAGCTCCTCCCGGGTGCGCAGCATCTCCCGGGGATCGTCGATCCCCAACCGCACCATGAGGGCCTGGAGGTCTTCGACGGTGGGGGGCCGGTCGAGGTAGTGCACCAGGCGGGCGTCGATGCCCCGCTCGCCCAGCAGCGTCTCCGCCGTACGACACTTCGAGCACGACGGGTTGAAGTACAGCTCGGGCTGCATGTCCACCGGCAGCACCCTAGGTCGCTCCGGTCCCGGGACGCCGACATCGTCGATCCGGCGCCCACTTGAGAGCAGCTGCATCTGCGAGGAGCAGGGTGGGCGGTGGCGGGACGGGCTC